>NZ_DAISZC010000043.1:0-16624 GCF_036824975.1 Tepidimonas sp. | reverse complement strand
AGAGGTCGCGCGCGTCGTCCATACGGACCTGATCGACTCCACCGGCACGGAAAAATCGCCAGCGGTGTGCGGACTGTGCAGGGGTGTCGGTCACCAGCATGGGGCTCTCCTGCGCCGCGATCCGGGGGCGCACCGGCGCAGCGTATCACACCGCGGTGCCAACCGGTGACACGACACGCCAACCCGCCCCCTGCGGGTACCCGGCAGGCGAGGCCCCGCTCAGCTGCCCGTCATCCCCTGAGCCGGCCGGAAACCGGCGGCTGCCGCCACCCGCCGCCGCGAGCTCAGGCGCACAACCGCGAATGCCGCGGCAGATGCGCCATCAGGAACTCCATCTGGTCGGCCAGGATGCGGCGGTTGCGCAGGATGAAGTCCTCCCACAGGCTCGGGGTGTAGGGGGCATAGAGCAGCGCCATGCGCGCCTGCTCGGGCGTGCGGTTGCCCTTGCGGTGGTTGCAGGCGCGGCAAGCGGTGACCACGTTCATCCAGTGGTCGCGCCCGCCCTGCGCCAGCGGCACGACGTGCTCGCGCGTCAGCAGCGCCTCGTCGAAGCAGTCGCCGCAGTAGGCGCACAAGTGGCGATCGCGCGCGAACAGCTTGGCGTTGGTCAGACTCGGCACCACGTCGAATGGGTTGACCGGCATGTGCCCCCGGGTGCCGATGATGGAGTGCACGTCCACCACCGACTGCCGCCCGGTGCGCGCGTTGATGCCACCGCGGAAGGTGGCAATGTGCGCGCCCGCCACCCAGCGCACGTCGCCGGCAGCGTAGTGCAGCACCGCCTCCTCCAGCGTGAGCCACGCCTGGGGCAGGCCTTGCGCGGTGAGCTTGAGCACTCTCATGGCTGTGTCATAGTAGCGCGCTTTGGCGACACGCGCGTGACACGCACGCGCCGCCCCTGTGATGGTCCCCGTACCCATGAAGATTTTGTATGGTATGTACAATCTGCGTCGGCAGCCGCGCTCGGCGCGCGCGCTGACGATTGGCAATTTCGACGGCGTGCACCGCGGCCACCAGGCGATGCTGGCGCTGCTCATCAACGAAGCGCGCCACCGCGGCGTACCCGCGTGCGCCGTCACGTTCGAGCCCCATCCGCGCGACTTCTTTGCCGCCCGCCTGCGCCGCCCGGAATTGGCACCGGCGCGCATCGCCACGCTGCGCGACAAACTGGCCGAGCTGCGCCGCTGCGGCGTCGATGAGTGTGTGATCCTGCCGTTTGACGAGGCGCTGGCCAGCCTGTCGGCGCAGGCCTTCATCGATGAGGTGTTGGTGGGCGCGCTGGGGGCGCGCTACGTGCTGGTGGGCGATGACTTTCGCTTTGGCGCGCAGCGCCGCGGCGACTATGCGTTGCTGGACGCGGCCGGCGCGGCACGGGGGTTCGACGTCGCGCGCATGATGAGCTACGAGGTGCACGGCGTGCGCGTGTCCAGTTCCGAAGTGCGCGCAGCGCTGGCCACGGGCGACATGGCACAGGCCGCCGCCCTGCTCGGGCGCCCCTTCGCCATCAGCGGCCACGTGGTACATGGCCGCAAGCTCGGTCGCGCGTTGGGTGCCTCGGCCCCGGACCGCGCGGACGGCTTTCGCACCCTGAACCTGCGCTTCGACCACTGGAAACCCGCCGCCAGCGGGATTTTCGTGGTGCAGGTGTACGGTCTGGATCCGGCCCCCGACGCACCGCCGCTGCCCGGCGTGGCCAACCTCGGTATCCGCCCGTCGCTCGACCCGGACGACGTCAACGGCGGACGCGTGCTGCTGGAGACGCATTGCCTGCAGTGGCCCGAACGGGTACAGCGTGCTCTGGCGCATGCCCCGACGCCCGGGGAGGCCTACGGTAGAATCATTCGCGTCGAGCTGCTGCACAAGCTGCACGACGAGCGCCGCTACGACAGCCTGGAAGCGCTAACCGCCGGCATCGCGCAGGACTGCGCCGACGCCCGCGCTTGGTTTGCCGCGCACGGCCCCACCCCCGCCCGTCCATCATGACCGAACGCTGCGCCTCCGACGCCCTGCCTGACTACAGCCACACGCTCAACTTGCCGGACACACCGTTCCCTATGCGCGGCAACCTGCCGCAGCGCGAGCCCGGCTGGGTACGCGAGTGGGAGGAACAGGGCTTGTACCGCCAGCTGCGCGCAGCACGGCAGGGTGCGCCCAAATTCATCCTGCACGACGGCCCGCCCTACGCCAACGGCCAGATCCACATTGGCCACGCGGTCAACAAGGTGCTCAAGGACATGATCGTCAAGGCGCGCCAGCTCGCCGGCTTTGACGCCCAATACGTGCCCGGCTGGGACTGCCACGGTCTGCCGATCGAAAACGCGATCGAAAAGCAGCACGGCCGCGGCTTGAGCCGCGACGAGATGCAGGCGCGCGCGCGCGCCTTTGCCGCCGAGCAGATCGCGCAGCAGATGGCCGACTTCAAGCGCCTGGGCGTGCTGGGCGACTGGGACCGGCCCTACCGCACGATGGACTTCAAAAACGAAGCCGAAGAAATCCGCGCCTTCAAGCGCGTGATGGAGCGCGGCTTTGTGTACCGGGGCCTGAAGCCCGTGTACTGGTGCTTCGACTGCGGCTCGTCGCTGGCCGAATTCGAAATCGAATACGCCGACAAACAGAGTCAGACGCTGGACGTGGGCTTCTTGTGCGCCGAACCGGACCGGTTGCTGGCCGCGTTCTTCCGTAACAGTGGTCTGCCACACGCCAGCCCCGAGGGACTGCAGGGACGACCCATCTATGCCGTCATCTGGACCACGACGGCCTGGACCATCCCGGCCAACCAGGCGCTCAACCTCAACCCCGAGCTGCCCTACGCGCTGGTGGACACCGAACGCGGGCTACTGGTGATGGCCGAAGCGCTGATTGAAAGCTGTCTGCAGCGCTACGGCCTGCAGGGGCAGGTGCTGGCCGTCGTTCCCGGCCGTGCGCTTGAGGGGTTACGCTTTGCCCACCCGCTGGCGCACGTCCACCCGGGCTACGACCGGCTGGCACCCGTTTACCTGGCCGACTACGCCACGGCCGACGACGGCACCGGTATCGTCCACTCCGCCCCCGCTTACGGTGTAGAGGACTTCAACGCCTGCACCGCGCACGGGCTGGCGCTGGCCGATATCCTCAACCCCGTGCAGGGCAACGGCGTCTATGCGGCGGAGCTGCCGCTGTTTGGCGGCCAGTCGATCTGGCAGGCCACGCCGCTCATCATCGACACGCTGCGCGCGGCTGGGCGGCTGTTCGCCACTCAATCCATCACACACAGCTACCCCCACTGCTGGCGCCACAAGACACCGGTCATCTACCGGGCAGCGGCGCAGTGGTTTATCCGCATGGACGCCCCCACCGAGGCCACGCGCGGCATCTTTGCCACCGACCCGGCACCCCGCACGCTGCGCGAGATGGCGCTGGAGGCCATCGAGCACACGCAGTTCTACCCGGAAAGTGGGCGCGCGCGGCTGCGCGACATGATCGCGCACCGGCCCGACTGGTGCATCAGCCGCCAGCGCAGCTGGGGCGTGCCCCTGCCCTTCCTGCTGGACGTGGACAGCGGCGAGCCGCACCCGCGCACGCCCGAAATCATCGACCTGGCCGCCGAGGTGGTCGAGGCCGGTGGCATCGAGGCGTGGAGCAAGCTCACCACGGCCGAGATCCTGCAGCGCATTGGCGACGCCACCGACCCGGCCCGGTACACCAAGAGCACCGACATCCTGGAGGTGTGGTTCGATTCCGGTACCACGCACACCACGGTGCTCAAGGGCAGCCATGCCGGCGCCGGCCACGACAGCGGTCCCGAGGCCGACCTGTACCTGGAAGGCCATGACCAGCACCGCGGCTGGTTTCACTCCTCGCTGCTGACGGCCTGCGCGATGTACGGGCGCGCGCCCTACCGCGGCCTGCTCACCCACGGCTTCACGGTGGACGGCCAGGGCCGCAAGATGAGCAAGTCGCTGGGCAACGTCGTGGCGCCGCAGGAGGTGAGCGACAAACTCGGCGCGGAGATCATCCGCCTGTGGGTGGCCTCTACCGATTATTCCGGCGACCTGGGCATCGACGACAAGATCCTCGCCCGTGTGGTCGATGCCTACCGACGCATCCGCAACACGCTGCGCTTCTTACTGGCCAACATCAGCGACTTCGACCCGGCGCAGGATGCCGTGCCCGCCGGGCAGATGCTGGAGATCGACCGCTGGGCGCTGGCGCGCACCGCACAGCTGCAGGCCGACATCCTGGCGCGCTACCATGTCTACGAGTTCCACCCGGTGGTGGCCAAGGTGCAGGTGTTTTGCTCCGAGGACTTGGGCGCGTTTTACCTGGACGTGCTCAAGGATCGGCTCTACACCACCGCGCCCAAGAGCGTGGCGCGGCGCAGCGCGCAAACCGCCCTGCATCAGATCACCCATGCGCTGCTGCGCTGGATTGCGCCGTTTCTGTCCTTCACCGCCGAGGAGGCTTGGCGGCTGATCGGGCACACCCCATCCATCTTCACCGAAACCTACCTGCCGCTGGCCACGCCCGATGAGGCGCTGCTGGCTAAGTGGCAGCGCATCCTGGCCATCCGCGACGCCGTCAACAAGGCCATCGAGGACGAGCGCGCAGCCGGCCGTATCGGCCCGTCGCTGCAGGCGGAAGTCACGCTCACTCTGCCCGCCGAAGACCATGCGCTGCTGGCCAGCCTGGGAGATGACGCCCGCTTCGTATTCATCGTCTCGGCGTTGACGCTGCAGCCCGGCGCCGCGCTGGCCGTGGCCGTGACGCCATCGCCGCATGCCAAGTGCGCGCGCTGCTGGCACTGGCGCGCCGACGTGGGCCACGACCCCGCGCATCCGCACCTGTGTGGGCGCTGCACCAGCAACCTCCATGGCACGGGTGAACTGCGCCACGCCGCCTGAGCGCCGCGCACCATGGCCAAAGCCTCATCCAAGGGCATGCTGACCTGGCTCGGGTTGGCGTTTCTGATTCTGCTGCTGGATCAGATCACCAAGGGCCTGATCCTGGTCTTTTACCGGCTGGGCGACGTCACCCCGGTGACGTCATTCTTCAACATCGTGCGCGTGCACAACAGCGGCGCTGCTTTTTCGTTTCTGGCCCACGCGGGCGGCTGGCAGCGCTGGTTGTTCACCGCCATCGGCATTGCGGCCGCGGTCTTCATCGTCTGGATGCTACGCGCGCACGCTGGCCAGCGGCTGTTTGCGTTTTCGCTGTCGTGCCTGCTGGGCGGGGCGCTGGGCAACGTGATCGACCGCCTGGTGCACGGCTACGTGGTGGACATGCTGGACTTTCACCACCGCTGGCTGGCGCCGCTCTTTCCAGGCGGACACTTTCCGGCCTTCAACCTGGCCGACAGCGCCATCACCATCGGCGCCATCGGCCTGATCGTGGACGAATTCCGCCGCGTGCGGCGCAGCCGCTAAGACGCGCACCGCGTGCGTCCGCCGCTTGCCGCGGGGCGGCACTGCCCAAGGGCGTCAGCCGGTACGCACCGGCATCACGTGCACCCAGTCGCAGTCCAGGCGCACCTCCAGCCACCCATCGGCCAGCAAAACGCGCCGCTGTGGGCCGGCGCGGGTGATGCGCAGCCGCACGCCAGGGGCGCCGTCGAGCGCCAGCTCGGCGAAGGTGGTCTCGCCCAGGTTGCGCCGCGCCACTACCTGTGCGCGCAGCGCCACGCAGCCGATCGGACCACCGGCGCACGCCTCCTGGACCTCGGCTCCGATGTGCAGCGCATCCCCCTGCACCACCCAGGTCACGCGCTGGCCCACCCGCAGGCGCCGCTTGTCGCGCACACGCAGGCGCTGCCCGGTGGGCGTGCCATCGGACGCGAGCCACTCCAGCCAGCCGGCGGCGTCGGCCTCGTCCTGCGGCGCCAGCGGACCCAGCCAACGGCCGGCAAAGCGGTTTTGCACGCCCACCAAGTCGGCCACGCGCGCGTTGCGCGGCGAACGGTAGATCTGCTCCGGGGTGCCCTGCTGCAGCACGCGCCCGGCGTCCATCACCACCAGCCGGTCGGCCAGCTGGCGCGCCTCGGCCAAATCGTGGGTGACCAGCACAATGGGAATGCGCAGCACCTGGCGCAGATCGGCCAGCAGGTCGTACAGGCCCTGCCGGTTCATCTGATCCACCGCCGAAAACGGCTCATCCAGCAGCAGCAGCGCCGGCTCGCGCGCCAGCGCCCGCGCCAGTGCCACCCGCTGCTGCTGCCCGCCCGACAGCGCGGCCGGACGGCGGCGCTGCTGCTCGGGCGACAGGCGCACATGCTCCAGCCACGCGCTAGCGCGGCGCGCCCGCTCGGCGCGTGGCACGTGCAGCAGCGACAACGCCACGTTGTCGCGCGCACTCAGGTGCGGCATCAGCGCATAGTGCTGGAATACCAACCCTACATGCCGGCGCTGCGGCGGCAGGCACACGCCCCGCGCGGTATCCAGCCACACCTGCCCGCCAACCGTGATGCGGCCGGAGTGGGGATGCATCAGGCCCGCCAGGCAGCGCAACAGCGAGGTCTTGCCGGCACCGGATGGCCCCACGAGCGCCAGCAGCTCGCCTGGCGCGCAGCTCAGCTCGCCCGCCAGCGGCATCGGACGGTCCTGCTGCACCTGCATGTGCAGCGCGCCGTCGCACACGGCGTCGGCAGCATCCGGGACGGCGGCTGCGGGACTCATGCGCGCGGGCGCATCAGCCGCGCCGTGGCAAAAAAGGAGGCCGCCACCGCCAGCAGCGACAGCAACAGCAACAACAGCGCCATGCGGTCGGCGCTGGCCAGGTCGAACGCCTGCACACGGTCATAGATGCTGATGGCGATGGTCTTGGTCTGGCCGGGAATGCTGCCGCCCATCATCAGCACCACGCCGAATTCGCCCAGAGTGTGCACGAAGGTCAGCACCGCCGCCGACAGGATGCCGGGCCAGGCCAGCGGCAGCTCCACGCGCCACAACGTGGCCCAGCGGCCCAGCCCGCTGACCGCCGCGGCCTCGATGAGCGCGGGCGGTATCGCCTCGAACGCCCGCTGGATGGGCTGCACCATGAAGGGGAGGTTGAACACCACCGACGCCACCAGCAAACCCAGAAAATTGAAGGTCAGCCGCAGATCGAACGTCTGGAGCAGCCAGCGCCCGATGGGCGAGCCGGCCCCCAGCGACACCAGCAAGTAATATCCCAGCACCGTCGGCGGCAGCACCAGCGGCAGCACCACCAAGCCTTCCACCAGCGCCTTGCCCGCAAAACGCGTGCGCGCCAGCCAGCGTGCCAGCCACAGACCGCCGGGCAACAGCACCGCCAGCGTCGCCGCCGCCAGCTCGACCGACAACCACAGCGCTGTCCAATCCATCGCTTCAGCGCGGCATCGCAAACCCGTAGCGCACCATGATGGACTGCGCTGCTGGTGTCGTCAGAAAGTCGTAGAACGCGCGGGCCGCCGGCGGCGCGTCGCGCAGCAGCACCATGCGCTGCGCCAGCGGCTGGTGCCACGACTCGGGGATGAGCGCAAAGTCCCCCAGCGCCGCCACCTGGGGCGCGCGCGCCAGCGAATAGGCGATGATGCCGCCGTCGGTGGCGCCAGAGGTGGCGAACTGCGCCGCCTGAGAGATATTTTCTCCATAGACGAGCCGGGGCTGGATCGCCTCCCACAGGCCGGCGTGCTGCAGCGCCTCGCGCGCACGCATCCCGTACGGCGCATGCTCGGGCGAGGCGATGGCAAATTTGCGTAGGCGCCCCTGCCGTAGCGCGGCGGCCAGGTCCCTGAGCTCCCCATCGGCCTTCAGCGGCGAACCCTTGGGCACGATGATGCCGATGCGCCCGTAGGCGTACAGCCGCCCGCGATCGACGGCTCTACCTGCATCCGCCAGCCTGAAGACGAACTGCTCGTCTGCCGACATGAACAGGTGAAACGGCGCCCCCTGCAAAATCTGCGCGAAGAAGTTGCCCGACGAGCCAAATACTAACCGCAGCCGATGGCCGGTCTGGCGCTCGAACAGCGCGGCCGCCTCCTCCAGCGCAAACTGCAGGTCCGAGGCGGCCGCCACCGTGACCTGCGATTGCGCCCACGCCGGTGCCAGCGCCGCCCCCACGGCCCACCCCATGGCCAACCCGATCCATTGGCGACGTCGTGGGAAGACAAAAACGCTCATTTCACGTCCAAGCAGCGGCCCATGCAGGTGCCCCAGACTTTACCCCAGCCGGGCACCGCGGCGGCGTTGGCGGGAATACAACGATGCAGCGAGACCGAGCGTCCAGGGATCACGAACAGGGCGCAACCTTCGTCCCCCGGTGCGTAGAATGGTTCCCATGGCCGTCTTGCCTCCCCGTACCCCCGCCCCCGCACCGCGCCGACTGGCCGCTGCGGCACTGGCAGTGTCCGCGCTGCTGCTGACGATGCCCGCGCGTGCGCAGCCCGTGGTGTGCCATGTGGCATGGGCCGGTGCGACGCGCTCGTTCGTGATCGAACCGGTCGCCCATGGCACCTCTCCGGAGCCGCTGCTGCACGGGGCCACCATCGTGTTGGAAGTGGCCAACCGCCTGCCTCCCGCGCCGGGCGCCGGGGTCACCGTGCGCACTTTCGGCCTGCACGACGGTCAGCCCTATCTGCTGCACCAAGCCAGCTATCTGCCGCGCACGCTGCACCGGCGCAGCCCGCACGGCTTCACCGGCCTGCAGGTGGTGCGAGAGCCCACGCGCGGCCACGAGCTGAGCTACTGGTGCGAAGCGCCGCTGCGACGGCCACGCGCCGACGCGCGTCGCTGACCCCAGTCCGCAGCAGCGATCACGGCAGCAGCACGGTCGAGCCAGTGGTCTGCCGCGCCTGCAGCGCCCGGTGAGCCTCCTGCACCTGGTCCAGCGCATAGCGCTGCGCAACGTGGATCTTCACCTGACCCGACGTGACGACCCGGAACAGATCGTCCGCCATGGCCTGCGTGCGCTCGCGGCTGCTGATGTGCGTGAACAGCGTCTGCCGCGTCACGTACAGCGAGCCCTTCGGCCCCAGGATGCCGGGGGCAAACGGCGGCACCGCGCCACTGGCGTTGCCAAACGACACCATCAACCCGAAGGGTGCCAGGCAGTCCAGCGAACCGTCCCACGTATCCTTGCCCACCGAGTCGTACACCACCTTGACACCCTTGCCCCCGGTGATGGCCCGCACGCGCTCGACGAAGTTGTCGCGGCGGTAGTTGATGCAGTGCTCGGCCCCGTTGGCCAGCGCCAGCGCGCACTTGTCGTCGCTGCCTGCGGTGCCGATCAGACGCAGGCCCAGCGCCCGCGCCCACTGGCAGGCAATCAACCCTACACCGCCGGCTGCGGCGTGAAGCAGCACGAAGTCACCCGGCTGCAAACCTTCCACGGGCCGACAGTGCTTGAGCAGATACTGCACGGTCAAACCCTTGAGCATCATCGCCGCCCCTTCCTCGAACGAGATGGCATCCGGCAAGCGGCACACGTTCATGGCCGGCATCACGCGCACATCGCAGTAGCTGCCCGGCGGCTGCGACGCATAGGCCACGCGGTCGCCCACCGACAGATGGGTCACGCCTGCTCCCACGGCCTCCACCACCCCAGCCCCCTCCATGCCCAACCGCGCGGGCAATGTCATCGGGTACAGCCCCGTGCGCTGGTACACGTCGATGAAGTTCAGACCGATCGCGTGGTGGCGGATGCGCACCTCGCCCGGGCCGGGGTCGCCCACCTCGACCTCCACCAGTTTCAATACCTCCGGCCCGCCGTGGGCCTCGATCTGGACAGCGCGCGCATGGGGCATGATGAAATCTCCTGAAAACGTAAACCGAGCGCGTCGGCATGGCCGCCGCACCGCGGGCATGGGTCACTGGACACGACGCGGCAACCGTTGCTGGCGAGCCGCCGCACAAGCGCCCATGTTGCCACGATTGAACGGCGCGCGCACGCCCCGCTGTCACCGGCGTTTGCCCGCAGCGCTGTCGCCGCCCGGGCGGACACAGAGCCGCGCTTTCGGCTACAGTGCGGCGATGCCGCCGAGCCTGCGCCTGAACGCTTCCACCATTGTGCTGCTCACTGTGCCGCCGCTGCTGTGGGCCGGCAACGCCGTCGTGGGTCGCTGGGCCGCAACCGTGATACCGCCCATCACCTTCAACTGGCTGCGTTGGGTGCTGGCAGCGCTGATACTGCTGCCCCTGGCGGGGTGGGTGCTGCGGCCCAGCAGTCCGCTGTGGGCGCATTGGCGGCGCTTTGCGCTGCTGGGCCTGCTGGCGGTAGCCGGCTACAACATGCTGCAGTACCTGGCGCTGCACACCTCCAACGCACTCAACGTCACGCTGGTGGCGTCCAGCATGCCGGTGTGGATGATGCTGGTGGGCCGGCTATTCTTCGGCGCGCCGGTGCTGCGGCGCCAGCTGGCCGGCGCCGCACTGTCGCTGACCGGTGTGCTGGTGGTGCTGGCCCAAGGCGAGTGGGCTCGACTGCTGGCGCTGCGCCTGGTGCCGGGGGACGCCTGGATGCTGGCCGCCGCCTTCACCTGGGCCTGCTACAGCTGGCTGCTGACACGCCGGGCCGAACCACCCGAGATCCGCAACGACTGGGCAGCGTTTTTGCTGGCGCAGACCGTCTTCGGCCTGGTCAGCGCCAGCGCGCTCACCGGCCTGGAATGGCTGTGGCTGGGCGTCGCGGCACCCGCGGATATGCCCACCACCATCTATTGGAGCCCGACCCTTGTGGCGGTACTGCTGTTCGTCGCCATCGGCCCCTCGATCATCGCTTATCGTTGCTGGGGCGAGGGCGTGCAGCGGGCCGGCCCGACGGTGGCCGGTTTTTTCACCAACCTCACGCCGTTGTTCGCCGCCGTGCTGTCGTCGTTGCTGCTGGGTGAACCGCCCCACCCCTACCATGGCGCCGCATTTGCGCTCATCGTGGCCGGTATCGTGGTGTCGTCGCGGCTTTGAGGGCGAACCGCCCTATCGCGTCGTCCGCCCCTGTGCGGCGCCGTGTCGTCCCGCTCAAGACTACGGGTGTGGTCAAAACGGCCCACCGCCACAAACCGCGAGGAGCGCGACCGCTTGAGGGCCGCCCAGGGGCTGGAGGCGCTCAACCACACCGCGCTGGCGCAGGCGATGCGCAACGCCGGCTTGCCCTGACCGAACGACGGCGCTGTGGCGGCGTCCTACCGCTGGTGCGGGTTTGGGATAGACCATCGCTGCCGCTGTATCACAGGGCGGCGTTGGGTTTCGTCGTCACGGCGTCGGCGGATCAAAACGTTCCCGGATACAAGCCGCCATCGAGGAGCAGATTCTGGCCATTGAGGTAGCCCGCGTGCACGCTGCAGATAAAGGCGCAGACCGCGCCGAACTCCTCTGGCGTGCCGAAACGGCGCGCCGGAATCTGCTGTCGCTGTGCCTCTTCGATGGCTGACAGCGGCTGTCCAACCTTGTCGGCGGTGGCCTGGAGCGTAGCGCGCAGCCGGTCGGTGGCGAATTTGCCTGGCAGCAGGTTGTTGATCGTCACCCCGCGCGCGGCAATGCCGCTACGTGCCAACCCCGCGACGAAGCCCGTCAGCCCACTGCGTGCGCCGTTGCTCAAGCCCAAGATGTCGATGGGTGCCTTGACGGCGCTGGAGGTGATGTTGACGATGCGTCCGAATCCGCGCGCCGCCATTCCGTCCACCGTGGCCTTGATCAGCTCAATGGGCGTGAGCATGTTGGCCTCGATGGCGCGGCACCAGTCGTCGCGGCTCCATGTGCGAAAGTCACCCGGCGGCGGCCCACCCGCGTTGGTGATGACGATGTCAAAGTCCCGCCCGGGACCGCCCGGCACCGCAAACAGCGCGCCGCGGCCCGCCTCCGTCGTGACATCGGCCACCACGGTCAAAATCCGGTTGTGCGCCCCCGGTGGCCATTCGGCCCGCAGCCGCGCGGCGACCGCCTCCAGCGCCTCGGCACCGCGCGCAGCCATCACGACATTGACGCCCTCCAGCGCCAACGCCCGTGCACACCCCAAGCCCAACCCTTTGCTGGCGCCGCACACCAGCGCCCATTTGCCCGCTATACCCAGGTCCATTGTGGTCTCCTCTGTTCATTCAATCAGCGCATCGTCGCACACCGTATGACTGTGGCGCATTCAGGACGATGACGCCCGGCTGGCCCACCACACCCCAGCCAGTACCAGCGCGGTGCCGGCCACGATCCAGGCGTTGAACGGCTCGCCCAACAGCACCGCACCCAGCGCGATGGTGGACAGTGGGCCGATCATGCCGACTTGCGCGGTGAGCCCCGCGCCAATGCGCTCGATGGCCATCATCACCATCACGACGGGCGCAAACGTGCACAGCAACGCATTGAGCAGCGACAACCCGATGACCGGCCAGGGCACCCACGCCGCCGACAGCGGGCGCACGAGCGCAAACTGCACCAGGCAAAAGCCGCAAGCCACCACGGTGGCCCACCCCACCAGGCGCAACGCGCCCCAGCGGGGCACCATTTGCCCACTGTGCACCAGATACAGCGCGTAACTGAAGGCGCTGGCCAGGACGAGTCCGGCGCCGACGGCGGTATTCCAGCCATCGAAACGCACCTCGTGACCGAACACCAACAACACCCCGGCGTAGCTCAGCGCCATCGCCACCCCTTGACGCAGGCGAATCGGGCGGCCATGCAGCACCCAGCCCAGCACCAACACCAACGTGGGGTTCAGGTACAGAATCAGGCGCTCCAGACTGGCACTGATGTACTGCAGGCCCCAGAAATCGAGAAAACTGGCCGCGTAATAGCCGGTGAATCCCAGCCAGACGATGCCCACCGCGTCACGACCGCGCACCGGCGGCGCGTCCTGTCCGCGGCGGCTCACCCACCATAGCATGGCAATGAACAGCGGCAGGGCAAACAGCATACGGTACATCAGCAGCGTGACCGCATCGACCCCGTGCCGGTAGGCCAGCTTGACGATGATGGCCTTGCCGCTGAACGCGATGGCACCTGCCGCCGCCAACAGGAGGCCGCCGCGCCGAGCAGCGGCGGGCCGCGCTGGGGGCGACAGGGTTGGCACCGAGGCAGCGTTCACGGCAGTAGCGGTCGTAACGCGCGCAGCCACCGGTGGGCCGGCAGACCCCAGCGCTGAGCTATGGTCTCAGCGCGCGCGGCAAGCTGCGCCTCATCCGGGCGCGAGGGCTCGCGCTGCGCCAACACGACGGTGTTGCCTTCGGCCGTGGGCCGAAAAATCCACAGCGACTTCCGTCCGAAGGCATGCGTGAGCGCGGCCACCGACACGTCGAAGCGGGCGTTGCGGCCGAACAGGTTGACAGTGAGACACCCATCGGCCGTCAGCAGGCGCCGGCAATCGGCATAAAAGTCGGCGCTGTCGAGCACGGGGGCGGCCGCGTCGTGGTCGTACAAATCGACCGCCAGCGCATCCACCGTTGCAGCGTGTGCGGGGTCGCGCACCCAGTCGGCCGCATCGGCCACCACGACACGCAGGCGTGGCCCGTCCGGCGGCAGGCGAAACCAGGCGCGACAGGCCGCCACCACCTGCGGGTTCAGTTCCACCGCCACGGTATCCATGCCCAGACGCCGGTGGCAAAACTTGGTGATGGCCCCCGCCCCCAGTCCCAGCTGCACGGCGCGCCGTTGGGCCACGCGGTCGGGGTCGACAAACAACAGCCACGCCATCATGCGCTGTACGTACTGCAGCACCAAGTCGTCGGGCTTGGACAGCCGCATGCTGCCCTGAATCCAGGGCGTGCCCAGGTGCAAATGGCGCAGCCCCCGCTCTTCGGATAACGACACGGGCGGCAGTTGCCACGCGGGGCCGTGGGCGCGGCGCGTCATCGTCACCCCTGCCCTGCGCCGGTGTGGCATAGCGCCCCAACATCGGCGGGCTTTGCCGCCCCACCCCCATCGGCACCATGCGCAGGCGCGTGCCCTAGGCCCTGCGCAGGGCAAAGCGGCGTGGACGGCGCCCAGCGCACGGGCACACCGTGACGCGACAACACCTCGGCCCAGGCCGCGATTTTGCGCGGCAGGCTCCACGAGGCATTGGCTGGACTGCTAGAGGGCAAACGCTGCACCGCCACCCCCAAGGTGCGGGTGTAGCGCGCACAGCGCCAGCTCTCACCACCGTTGTGCGCCACGGCCTGCAGGGCCGGACAGTACTGACGCAAACGGGACAAGTCGTTCAGGCGCGGCGCGCGGATGGCGCTGTCCAGGCTGCCTTCGCGCTCGCATTCGGCGTACACGTCCCACAGGCCCAGCCCGTGGGCGAGCAGAGCGTTCACGCGGCGCTCGTAAGGCCATTGCACCAACGGCAAATCCCACAGCGTGCCCAAAATGGTCCAGAAATGATTGCGCGGATGGGCATAGTATTGCCCCGCCTGCAACGACGCCACGCTGGGGAAACTGCCCAGCACCAGCAGCCGCGTTCCCGGCCCCCAAATCGGCGACAGACCGCGCAAGCGTGGGGATGGGTTCATCCCGTCCCCCTCGGACCCTGCCTGACCAACGCCCCGAGGCGCGGCAGCACGGCGCAGGCATTGGCCGTGGTCTGGGCGGCCAATACCTGGGCACTGACACCGCGCAGCGGCGCCAAAGCCGCACCGATGCGCGGCAGCTCGCACGGGGTGTTGCGGCCCTGATCCTGCCCAGCAGCGCGCTGTGCTACGGGCACATACAACCACTGCGGCGGGATGTCGGGGGCGTCGGTCTCCAGCACCAGCGCCTCGGCGGGCAGCGTGGCCCACAGCGCGCGCAAGCGGCGTGCCGTCTCGAACGTGGCCGCCCCGCCAAATCCCAAACGAAAGCCCAAAGCCATCAATGCCTGTGCCTGCTGGGCACTGCCGTTGAACGCGTGGGCAATGCCGCCGGGCACGGGTCGGCCCGCCACCGCTTGCGCGCGCAACCCGGCCAGCACCGCATCGACCGCGCGGCGCACGTGCAGGAGCACCGGCAAGCCATGACGCTGCGCCAGCGCCAGCTGGGCGCGGTAGAAGTGCATCTGCCGGGCACGCGCCTGTGGCGTGCACAACGCGGGCACGAAGAAATCCAGCCCGATTTCACCCACCGCCACCAAGCGCGGGTCGTCGCGCCAGTCGCCCAGCGCCTCATCTAGCCGCCGCAGGTCGGCCTCGTTGGCCTGCAACACGTACAGAGGGTGGATGCCCAGTGCGTACACATCTGCGGTGCGATGCGCCAGCGCCCGTACGGCCTCGAAGTCCGCGGCACGCACGGCAGGCAGCACGCAACACGACACTGCAGCGGCCCGAGCGCGCTCGCGCTCAGCCAGTGCATCGGCGGCAAACTCGGGTGCGTCCAGGTGGCAGTGGGTGTCGATCCACATCGGGCTGCGATTATCGGCCAGCGCCCACTCGGCAACGGTGTCACAATAAAAGCATGTTGGTGCGGCACTTGACCATTCTGACAGGCGCCTCACGCGGTCTGGGGCGGGCGCTGGCCGAAGCGCTGTTGCAGCCCGACGCGCTGCTGCTGACGATTGAGCGCCACCCGGACCCGGCGCTGCAGGCGCGTGCCGCCGCCAGCGGTGCGCATCTGGAGCAATGGAGCCAGGACTTGGCCGAAACACTGGAGGCGGCCGAGCGGCTACAACACTGGCTGCAGACGCTGGCGCCGTCGGCCCTGTGCAGCGCCACGCTGATCAACAACGCCGCCGTGTTGCCGCGGGTGGGGCCACTGCAGAACCTGTCGCCCGTCGAGCTGTCGCGTGCGCTGCGGGTGGGGCTGGAGGCACCGATGCAGCTGACGGCAGCCTTTCTGCGCGTCACCGACGCTTGGGTACGCGAACATGACTGGGACGGGCCGCGCCGTGTGCTGCACATCTCCTCCGGTCTGGGCCGCTATCCCATGGCAGGGCAGGCGGCGTACTGCGCCGTCAAGGCAGGGCTGGACCACCACGCGCGCTGCACGGCGCTGGACGAGGCGCGGCGTCCGCGCGGGGCACGCATCGTCTCGCTGGCACCGGGCGTCATCGACACCGACATGCAGCTGCAGATGCGCACCAGCGACCCGGCGGGCTTTCCCGACCAGGGACGCTTCCTGCAGCTGCACGCCAGCGGTCAGCTGGCCAGTCCCCAGGCAGCAGCGCAGCGGGTGCTGGCGTGGCTGCACCGATCCGACTTTGGAGAACAAGTGATCGCTGATGTCCGCGAGGCGAATTGAGGTACGCTGTGCAGCGCGTGGACAGGGGGCGGTGCATCGACCGTACCCGGCAACGCTCGCCCCTATCCAGCGTCTGGCAGCAAACCCACCAAGCCCTTCCTGAGTACGAAGACGAGAAGCTGTCCAACGATGTTGCCTCACCCCATTTCCCGTCGTGATCTGCTGAGGGTAGGACTGGCCACTACGGCGCTGGCCCTGCCGTGGTCGGCGCGGGCCGACACCCGCACCATCAAGCTGCTGGTGGGCTTTCCCCCGGGTGGCGGCACGGACGCGATGGCCCGGCTGCTGGCCGAGCCGCTGCGCGAAGCGCTGGGCGCGCCGGTGATCGTAGACAACCGCGCCGGCGCGGGCGGTCAGCTGGCGGCGCAAGCCCTCAAAGCCGCTGCCCCCGACGGCACGACGCTGTTCCTCAGCCACGACCACACCATTTCCATCTTGCCGCAGGTGCTGCGCAACCCCGGGTTCGATCCGGCCCGGGATTTCGTCGCCGTAGCGGGCTTGGCCACCTTCGTCAACGCGCT
>NZ_DAISZC010000042.1:13083-16676 GCF_036824975.1 Tepidimonas sp. | reverse complement strand
ACAGCGTAGCCCCTGGACGGCGCCCCAGAATGCTTTCGATGCGCTCCAGGTGCGTCGTGTAGGTGCTCGATCGGCCACATCGGAATGCCGGTCTGATACGCGAAGCGCCGGGGCCCCTTGGGCGCCCACCGCGCGCTGTTGGCAGCGGCTACACTGAGGTCTGCCGCACCAGGCACCTTCCAGAAACCTTTTTCGTTTGCTGCGCATGCTCGCGCTTTCTGACTTTGACTTTGACTTTGACTTCGACTTTGCTTTTGCCAACGCCGAACTTCCGGGTCTGATCGCCGCTGTGCTAATTGGACTCGTGATGGGCAGCTTTTTGAACGTGGTCATCCACCGCCTGCCGCGCATGTTGGAACGCCGCTGGGCAGCCGAGGCCGCTGCCTATGTGGCCTTGCCCGGCGACGGCACAGCGACCGCCGAGACGGATGTGGGCTTGGCCGCACCGGCACCGCATGACGCCCAGCCCTACAACCTGTTGGTGCCGCGCTCGCAATGCCCCGCCTGCGGCACGCCGATTCGCTGGATCCACAACATTCCGCTGCTGAGCTGGATCGCCTTGCGCGGGCGCTGCGCTGCCTGCCACGCGCCCATCAGCGCGCGCTACCCGCTGGTGGAACTGGTCACCGGGCTGGCCTTCGCAGCCGTGTTTGCGCGCCACGGCGTCAGCGCCGCCACCCTGGCGTGGTGGGGCTTCATCGCCACCGTGTTGGCGCTGGCGTTCATCGATTGGAACACCACGCTACTGCCCGACGATTTGACGCTGCCGCTGGCCTGGGCCGGCTTGATCGCTGCCGCGCTGGGTTTGAGCGGCGTGTCGTTGCCCGATGCGCTGTGGGGGGCGGTGGCGGGCTACTTGTCGCTGTGGTCGGTGTACTGGGCCTTCAAGCTCACCACCGGCAAGGAAGGCATGGGCTACGGTGACTTCAAACTGCTGGCGGCGCTGGGCGCTTGGCTGGGTTGGCAGGCGCTCATCCCGCTGGTGCTGGTGGCGTCCGCCCTGGGTGCCGCCGTCGGACTACTCATGAAGGCCAAGGGTACGCTGCGCGAAGGCCGCTATGTACCGTTTGGCCCGTTTCTGGCTTTCGGTGGCCTGCTGATGTGGGCCTTGGGGCCGCACACCGTTGTGCAGGTGCTGGGGTTGGCTTGAATGACATCAGAGACGGCACAGCGCCCCGATGTCAAGGCGGCTCTCACGACGGCCGCGCACCCGTTGCGCATAGGTCTAACCGGCGGCATCGGCAGCGGCAAGAGTACCGTGGCGGCGATGCTGGCCGAACTGGGCGCGGAGGTGGTGGATGCGGATGCGCTGTCGCGCGCCTGCACCGCGGCCGGCGGCAGCGCCATCGGACCGATCCGGCTAGCCTTCGGCGACGCCTTCATCACCGCCGACGGGGCGCTGAACCGCGACCGCATGCGCGCGCTGGTCTTCAGCGACCCAAGCGCCAAGGCGCGGCTGGAGGCCATCATCCATCCGCTGGTGCGCGCCGAGATCGACCGCCGCATCGCGGCCTGCGGCGCCGACGCCATCGTACTGGACCTACCCCTGCTGGTCGAGTCGCAGACTTGGCGCCAGCGCTGCGACCGCATCTGGGTGGTGGACTGCACACCGGAGACACAAATCCGGCGCGTCATGGCGCGCAACGGCTGGCCGCGCGCGCAGGTGCAAGCAGTGATGGCGCAGCAGGCCAGTCGGGCCAAGCGGCTGGCTGCCGCGCACGCCGTCATCGACAACGATGGCATTGACCTGCCGACCTTGCGCGAACGCGTGCGCCAGCTGTGGGAGCAGCGCGCTTTGCCGCTATGATGCCCGCGTGATTCTGTACGAATATCCTTTCAACGAGCGCATCCGTACCTACCTGCGGCTGGAACACCTGCTGCAGCGGCTGGGCATGCTGGTGGCGCGAACCGATGCGCTGGATCACCACTTTGCGCTGCAGACCCTGTTCGAGATCACCGAAGTGGGTGCACGCGCCGATCTCAAATCCGAAATCCTCAAAGATCTAGAGCGCCACAAGCAAACCTTTAGCGCCTACCGCGGCAACCCGGCCATTTCGGAAGCGGCGTTGGATGCACTGATTATGCGCATCGACCGCTGCTACGCCGCGCTGCGCGACGACGAAGGGCGCGCGGGCCACGCGCTCGGCCATATCGAGTGGCTGAACTCGGTACGCAACCGCATTGGCATTCCCGGCGGCACCTGCGCGTTCGACTTGCCCGCTTACCATGATTGGCTACATCAGCCTGCGGCCCGCCGCCAGGCCGATTTGGCGCAGTGGGCCTCTACCCTGGCCTGTCTGGCCGAACCGGTGCAGTTGCTGCTGCAACTGCTGCGCGAAACCGCAGTCGCACAAAAAGTATTTGCCACCCAGGGCGCCTACCAGCAGAGCTTGCCACAGACGCGCACTTTTCAGCTGCTGCGCGTCTGGCTCGACCCAGCACTGGGATTGATTGCCGAAATCAGCGGCAACCGGCTGCTATTTTCGGTGCGCTTGCTGCGCCGCAACGCCGAGGGCCGGCTGGAGCACGCCGCCGACGCCGACGCCGAGTTCGAAGTGCACCTGTGCGCCTGACCCCCGTCGGGTCACGCTGACCAACGGACCATCCTCCGATGAGCGATACTCCGTTTGCCCCACGCATCGTCACCTGCCCGCAGTGCGGTGGGCCGGCCCGCTACGCAGCCGATAACCCGTGGCGTCCGTTCTGCAGCCAGCGCTGCAAGCAGCTCGACTTGGGCGCCTGGGCCAGCGAGGCGTATCGAGTGCCCGACCCGTCAGCAACGCCCACGCCGCCCGACGGGGACGACGCACTGCGGCACTGAGTGAATGCGTGCGTCGTGCACCCGCAACGGCACGCCTTCGCCTTGCCGGCGCAGTCCAGCGCCCACACCCGTTGCGCGCCTGCAGCCTGGCAAACCCGGCGGGGCCGAGCGCGACCAGACCCCCAAGCGCCCGTTGCCGCCGCACACGAAGCGCAGCCCTTCGATATCAGGCCGCTTGGCCCAGCGCCTGCAGCAGCGGCACCGTGCCGGGCAACACCGGGGCCACCGTCACCGGCAGCGTCTGCCAGGCACAGTCCTGGCCCTCGTGCATACGCAGCTCGCCCTGCCACCGGGTAATGCGACAGACGTGCAGGCGCACCAGCGCGTGCGGATAGTCCACCACCAGCGTCTGCCACGGCTGCGCGGCACCGATCTCGATGCCGATTTCTTCGCGCAACTCGCGCTGCAGGGCCTGCTGCACCGTCTCGCCGGCCTCGACCTTGCCGCCCGGGAACTCCCAGTAGCCCGCGTAGGCTTTGCCGGGCGGCCGAGTCGTCATCAGAAAGCGACCCTGGGCATCGATGAGCAGCCCCACCGCCACATCCACGGGCTGGCGCGGGCCTGCGGGCCGCGGCTGCTGAGCATCGACGACCAGCACCGCTTCGGCGCCCTCGCTGGGGCACGCGCATGGCCCCAACGGTCTATCTGGGCAAAGAGATCCGCAACCCGCCGGCGGCGACGCAGCCAGCTGCGACACCCCCTGCTCTGCACGGTGCACGCCAGTCGCCTGCGCCGTCATGGCATGGCCTGCGCACCGTTGGGACCGTCGCCC
>NZ_DAISZC010000042.1:3057-12983 GCF_036824975.1 Tepidimonas sp. | reverse complement strand
CATGGCATGGCCTGCGCACCGTTGGGACCGTCGCCCCACTGCCGCCCCACATAGTCGCGCGCAAACTGCCACGCCACGCGACCGCTGCGCGATCCACGTTCCAACGCCCACACCAGCGCGTGCGAACGCGCGGCTTCGATGTCTGCGTCGGACAAGCCGTAGTGGTGCAACCACTGCCGCACCACCGCCCAATACTGGTCTTGGCTGAAGGGGTAAAAACTCACCCACAGCCCAAAGCGCTCCGACAGCGAGATTTTCTCCTCCACCGCTTCGCCCGGGTGGATTTCGCCTTGCGGATCGTGCACGACCTGCAGGTTTTCCCGATGGTATTCGGGCAACAGGTGGCGCCGGTTGCTGGTGGCGTAGATCAGCACGTTAGGGCTGGTGGCTGCCACCGAGCCATCCAGCGTCGACTTGAGCGCTTTGTAGCCGGACTCCCCGTCGTCGAAACTGAGGTCATCGCAAAAAACGATGAAGCGCTCGGGCCGCTCGGCCACCGCTTCGACGATGTCGGGCAGATCGACGAGGTCGGCCTTGTCCACCTCGATCAGGCGCAGTCCCAGGCTGGCGTAAGCATTTAAGCAGGCTTTGATCAGCGAGCTCTTGCCGGTGCCACGCGCGCCGGTCAGCAGCACGTTGTTGGCCGGCAGCCCGCGCACGAAGCGTTCGGTGTTGCGCTGAATCTTGGCCTTCTGGTCGTCGATTTCCCGCAAATCCTCCAGCCGGATGGGCGACACGTATCGCACGGGCTCCAGCATGCCGTGCGCGCCACGCTTGCGGTAGCGAAATGCGATCGACGCGCTCCAGTCCGGCACGCCCAGCGGCTGCGGCACGATGGCCTCCAGGCGCGCCAACAGCGCTTCGGCGCGCGCCAATACCCGTTCGAAGCGCTCGTTCATACCTTCAGCTGCGGTAGTCGGCGTTGATGCTGACGTAGTCGTGGCTGAGGTCGCAGGTCCACACCGTCTCGCTGGCAGCGCCGCGCCCCAGGTTGACGCGCACCGTGATTTCGCTTTGCCGCATCACGCGCGCCCCGTCTTCCTCGCGGTACGCCGGGTGACGCCCACCGCGCGTGACCACGTGCACGTCGTCCAGGTACAGCTCGATGCGGCTTTGGTCCAGATCGTCGATGCCGGCATAGCCCACCGCCGCCAAAATGCGCCCCAGGTTCGGGTCGCTGGCAAAGAAGGCAGTCTTGACCAGCGGCGAGTGCGCGATGGCGTAGGCGGCCTTCAGGCATTCGTCGGCGTCGCGGCCGCCGTCCACCTGGATGGTGATGAACTTGGTCGCGCCTTCGCCGTCGCGCACAATGGCGTGGGCCAGCGTACGCGCCACTTCGGTCAGCGCCGCCAACAGAGCCTGCCCCGCTGGGCTGTCCAGTGTGTTCACCGGCGCGTGAACCGCGCGCCCGGTGGCGATGACGATGAACGAGTCGTTGGTGGAGGTGTCCCCATCGACCGTGATGCGGTTGAACGACGCATCTGCCACGCGCCGCGCCAGCTCCGGCATCAGGGCCGGGGCCACCGCGGCATCGGTGGCCACAAAGCCCAGCATTGTGGCCATGTTGGGCCGGATCATGCCCGCGCCCTTGGCGATGCCGGTCACCGTCACCGGCACGCCGTCGATGGCGAAGCGGCGGCTGGCGGCCTTGGGCACGGTGTCGGTGGTCATGATGGCCTCGGCGGCACTGAGCCAGTGCGTGCCGTCGTCCGCGGCGTCGGCCAGCGCCGCGGGCAGCCCGTCGACGATGCGCTGCACCGGCAGCGGCTCCATGATGACACCGGTGGAAAAGGGCAGGATTTCCTGCGGCGCCACGTCGAGCTTTTGCGCCAGCGCGATGCACACGGTGCGCGCATCGATGAGCCCCTGCTCGCCGGTACCAGCGTTGGCGCAACCGGTGTTGATGACCAGCGCGCGCGTGCCGACCCCTGCGGCCAGATGCTCGCGGCACAGCTGAACCGGCGCGGCGCAGTAGCGGTTGCGGGTAAATACCCCGCCTACGGCGGCACCGGGTGCCAGCAACAGCACGGTCAGGTCCTTGCGACCGACCTTGCGGATGCCGGCCTGCGCCACACCCAGCCGCACACCGGCGACGGGCAGCAGTTGGTTGGGGGTGGGGGCGCTCCAGTTGACGGCCATGGGGCGGTTCTCCAGGTGGCTGAAAGGGCAGTTTAGGTGAGCTTGCCGTGGCAGTGCTTGTACTTCTTGCCGCTGCCGCACGGGCAAGGATCGTTGCGGCCCACGCGCGGCACCGGTGCTGCCGCCGGGCGACTCAGCAGCCCCTGGTCGGCGGTGGTCTCGGCCTCGCCGGTTTCGGTGGGCGCGGTGTAGGTCACGTTGCTCAGGCGCTCGGCGTCTTGCTCTAGGCGCTGCGCAGCGCTGCTGACCTGCTCGGGGTTTTGCACCTGCACGCGCATCAGGATGCGGGTGACCTCGTCGCGCACCGCATCCAGCATTTGCGCAAACAGCTCGAACGCCTCGCGCTTGTACTCCTGCTTGGGCTGCTTTTGCGCGTAGCCGCGCAGATGAATACCCTGGCGCAGATAATCCAGCGCCGCCAGATGCTCGCGCCAGTGGCTGTCCAGCGTCTGCAGCAGAACCACCCGCTCGAACGAACGAAACGCCTCGGCTCCGGCCAGCGCCACCTTGGCCTGGTAGGCCTCATGCGCGGCCTGCACCACGCGCCGCACGATGTCCTCGTCGTCCATGGCCTCGGCGCGCTGCAGCTCGCCCACCAGGTCCAGTGTCAGCCCAAACTCGTCGGCCAGCGCCTGCTGCAGGCCAGGCACTTCCCACTGCTCTTCGACGCTGCCCGCAGGCACGTAGCGACGCACGAAGTCGGTCAGCGCGCCCTCACGCAGCGCTGTCACCTGGGCGGTGAGGTCGTTGGCGTCGATGATGTCGTTGCGCTGCTGGTAGATGACCTTGCGCTGGTCGTTGGCGACGTCATCGTATTCCAGCAGCTGCTTGCGGATGTCGAAATTGCGCGCCTCGACCTTGCGCTGCGCACTTTCGATGCTGCGAGTGACGATGCCGGCTTCGATCGCCTCGCCTTCGGGCATCTTCAGGCGCTCCATGATGGCGCGCACGCGCTCGCCCGCAAAGATACGCATCAGCGGGTCATCCAGCGACAGATAAAAGCGCGAGGAACCCGGGTCACCCTGGCGGCCGGCGCGGCCACGCAGTTGGTTGTCGATGCGGCGGCTCTCGTGCCGCTCGGTGCCGATGATGCGCAGCCCACCCAGCGCCTTGACCTTTTCGTGGTCGGCCTGCCACTGCGCGCTGATCTGCTCGATGCGCTGGCGCTTGGCGGCCTCATCCAGCGACGCGTCAGCCTCCACCGCCGCGATCATCTTCTCCAGATTGCCACCGAGCACGATGTCGGTGCCGCGCCCAGCCATGTTGGTGGCGATGGTGATGGCGCCGGGCCGGCCGGCCTGAGCAATGATCTCGGCCTCACGCGCGTGCTGCTTGGCGTTGAGCACCTGGTGCGGCAGGCCCTCACGCTGCAGCAGCTGCGAAATGATCTCGGAATTTTCGATCGACGAGGTGCCCACCAGCACCGGTTGGCCGCGCTCGTGGCATTCGCGGATATCGGCCATGACGGCGCGGTACTTCTCGGCGGTGGTTTTGTAGACGCGATCCTGCTCGTCGCGGCGCTGGCTGGGTTTGTTGGGCGGAATCACCACCGTCTCCAGCCCATAGATTTCTTGGAACTCGTACGCCTCGGTATCGGCGGTGCCGGTCATGCCGGCCAGCTTGCCATACAGGCGGAAGTAATTCTGGAACGTAATCGAGGCCAGCGTCTGGTTCTCGGGCTGGATGGGCACGCCTTCCTTAGCCTCCACCGCCTGGTGCAGCCCATCGCTCCAGCGCCGCCCCACCATCAGGCGGCCGGTGAATTCGTCGACGATGACCACCTCGCCGTTTTGCACCACGTAGTGCTGGTCGCGGTGGTACAGGTGCTCGGCCTTGAGCGCCGTCACCAGGTGGTGCAGCAGCGTGATGTTGGCCGGGTCGTACAGCGACGCCCCCTCGGGCAGCAGCCCGGCGCGCGTCAGCAGCTCCTCGGCGCGCTCGTGCCCCTGCTCGGTCAGGTGAATCTGGTGCGACTTCTCATCCACCGTAAAGTCGCCCGGCTTGATGACGCCCTCGCCGGTGCGCGGGTCGGCCTCACCCTCCTGGCGCGTCAGGTGCGGCACCAGCTTGCGCATCTTGCGGTACAGCTCGGTGTGGTCTTCGGCCTGCCCGCTAATGATCAGCGGCGTGCGCGCCTCATCGATCAGGATCGAGTCCACCTCATCGACAATGGCGTAGTGCAGAGCGCGCTGCACGCGGTCGCGCGCCTCGTACACCATGTTGTCGCGCAGGTAGTCAAAGCCGTACTCGTTGTTGGTGCCGTAGGTGATGTCGGCGGCGTAGGCGGCCTGCTTTTGCTCACGCGACATCAAGGGCAGGTTGACCCCCACGCTCAGCCCCAGCCAGTGGTAGAGCTTGCCCATCCACTCGGCGTCGCGGTTAGCCAGATAGTCGTTGACGGTGACAACATGCACACCGCGACCGGTGAGGGCGTTGAGGTACACCGGCAGCGTGGCCGTCAGCGTCTTGCCTTCGCCGGTGCGCATTTCGGCGATCTTGCCTTGGTGCAAGGCGATGCCGCCCATCAGCTGCACGTCAAAGTGGCGCATCTTCATGACGCGCTTGCTGGCCTCGCGCACGGTGGCAAAGGCCTCGGGCAGCAACGCGTCGAGCGATTCGCCGTTAGCCAGCCGCTGGCGGAACTCGGCCGTCTTGGCCTGCAGTTGCTCATCGCTTAAGGCGGCAAAGGTGGGCTCGAGCGCGTTGATGCGCTCCACCGTCTTGCGGTAGCTCTTGAGCAGCCGGTCGTTGCGGCTGCCGAAAATCTTGGTCAGGAAAGGAATGGCCATACGAACCCCGCCGCGCCCCGGGGTGCGGAACACGGCTCGACGAAAACCGGAAGCAGGCTGCCCCCGCTCGACGGAGCCCAGGCCAGCCTGCAGCGAAAGGCGATGGCCGCAGCGTGCGGTCACCGGCTCGGTGCGGGCATTGTAGCCCTGCGGCACGACGACCCCTGTGCCGGTCCCGGCACCAGCCCGGCCCGGCGGGCACCAACACACCGGGCGCTCCACCGCGCCAGCGCGGCAACCGGTGCGCCCGTCCCTCAGCGCCGCGGCGCACCCCCGTGGCCCTGCACCCGCACCTGCAGCGTCTGCACCCCGGCACCGGCGGCACGGGCAGCGGCCAACAGCACCGGGGCCAGCTGCCGCACCTTGGCCGCCACCGCCGGAGAGGCCGCCAGCAGGCACCAGGTCTCGTCCTCCAGTGGTCCGGCCTGCACCTGGTCACGCAACAGCGGCGGCAGATGCGCAACGACGCGCCGCAGCAGCCGCTGCGACGCCCAAGCCCGCTCGGCCACGTCGGCCAGCACCGGATGGGCGCGCACCGCCTGCTGCAGGGTCACGATGGACGAAGGCATTGTCCAATCATAAACCGCCTGGCACCAACCGCAACAGGCGTCCATGGGGAGCGTCGGTCAGCACATACAGCCAGCCATCCGGCCCCTGGCGCACATCGCGGATACGCTCGCGCAGTTCGGTCAGCAAGCGGTGCTCACGCACCACGCGCGCCCCGTCCAGCTCCAGCCGCACCAGATGCTGCCCGCGCAGCGCCCCGATGAACAGGTTGCCGCGCCACGCCGGACCATAGCGGTCACTGGTCACAAACGCCATCCCCGAGGGCGCGATCGATGGCGTCCAGTGGTACAGCGGCGGCACCATGCCCGGCTTGTGCGTGCCTTCGCCGATCGGGCCGCCACCATACTGCTCGCCAAAGGTCACCACCGGCCAGCCGTAGTTGCCGCCGCGCTCGGGCCGGTTGATCTCGTCGCCACCCTGCGGGCCGTGTTCATGGATCCACAGCCGCCCATCCGGCCCCCACGCCGCCCCCTGGGGATTGCGGTGGCCGTAACTCCAGATTTCCGGCCGGGCGTCGGCGCGCCCCACGAATGGGTTGTCCGGCGGCACCGCGCCATCCTTGGTGATGCGCACCACCTTGCCGTGGTGGTTGTCCAGCGTCTGCGCGTCGGCCATGCGGTGGTAGCGCTCGCCCAGCGTCAGATAAAGCGTGCCGTCCGGTGCCTCGACGATGCGGCAGCCGAAGTGCAGCCGACTGGCCACGCGCGGCTGCTGGCGAAAAATCACCCGCACCTGCTGCAGTCGGCTGGCGTCGGCCGACAGCACCCCGCGCGCCAGCGCCGTGGAGTTGCCGCGCCCCAGGGCGTCCGGCTCGGTATAGCAAACATACAGCGTGCGGTTGCGCGCAAAGTCACTGTCCAGCACCAAGTCCAGCAGCCCGCCCTGCCCCACGGCGTCCACGACAGGCACACCGGCCAGCGGCGGCTGCACGGTGCCGTCGGGCAGCACACGCCGCAGGCGCCCAGGCCGCTCCGTCACCAAAAACGTCCCATCCGGCAAAAACGCCACCGCCCACGGGTGCTCCAACCCCGCGGCCACGATGTGGGCGCGCAGCGACACCGCGTCAACGGCAGCGGGCCACACCAGCGCCCACCACAGCCCCACTGCGGCGCTGGCCGCCCGCAGCCACCGGGAGAGACACCATCTTTGCCCCATGGTCAAAGCGTCAACGATCTGGCGCGACGTGTCAAGCGTGCCCCTACGCGGGCACCCAACCGGCCATCGACCGTTCGCCCATCGGCTCGGTATATGCCGCGTTTCGGGCGTGATGCATCAAAACGTCATCCACTCTGGATGGCTCCCCCCTCACGACATCCCAGCACCACACCCCAAAGCCGCCGCGGGCATTGACCGCCCGCACCCAGGCATCCAGCGCCATGCGCTTGGCGCGGTTTTGCTCCGAGTCCTCGCCCTTGATTTCCAACACCAGATGCTTGCCGTTGGTCAGCCGGATCAGGTAGTCCGGCACAAACTTGCGCCGACTGCCCCGCCACAGGTAATGAATCTGGAAGCCCAGATGGTCGTTCTTGGCGTAGGCGACCACTTCGCTGCATTGTTCCAGCCGCGCCGTCGTGTAGTGCTCCCACGTGCTGTCGGCCACGGCATGGCTGATTTGCGACTTGGTGGTCTCCACACAGGGCTTGGTGGTGTACCAGGTCCGCATCCACCGGGTCGATCCCAGCGGAAACTCCGGGTCGAACACCGGCTCTAGCCGCTGCACATTCTGCTGCTGGATGTGCGCGACGACGTGGCCGACGACGGTGTCGATGGCGAGCGCCAGCAGGATGCGCTTGCGCAACGGATCCTGATGGAACAGCGTTGGAATCTCGATCCGGTCGGAATGAAAAAACTGTTCGGTCAGCCGCACGAGCTGCTGGATCAGCAAGCCGCGGCTACCCGTAAACCCATGCTCCAACGCATGCAATGCCTTTTGCGCCGCCCGAAACAGCAGGCGCTGCAGCCGGAATGCCTCGGGCAGCGCCGCAAGGTCGATGGATACGGCCTTGGACAAGTCAGCCGCACCGCCCAGGGCAGGGGCCACATCGGCGCTGACATGAATCTGGGCGGGGTCGATCCTGAGCTTGGGCATCCGCGACCAATCCAGCGTGAGTTCCGGGCGCACAACCACGTCCACCCGCAGGACATTCGGCCAGCTGATTTCCAGCGCAGCGCGCTCGGCCAGCGATTCCACTTGCGTACTCGGTTTTGGCGGCGGTGGGGCCTCGCCGCCACCCTCGACGTCCTGAAACACCGACAACGGAACGCCAAAGACATTGACGTACTCGGGCCGCAATAGCGCGCGGCTGCGACCGTCGGGGCAGACGACCACTTCGGTGTCGTAGGAGACGCGGCGCAGGCCCCGGCCGATCACCTGCTCGCACAGCAACTGGCTGGTAAAGGCGCGCAGACCCATGATGTGCGTGACGTTCTTGGCGTCCCAGCCTTCGGAAAGCATGGCCACCGAGATCACGTTTTGCAAATCCTGACCCGCGGTGCCGTACTTGCCGACGTTATCGACGATGGCTCGCAGCAGTTCGCCATCCTTCATCGCGCGCAAGGGCCCCTTGCGCGACTCGGGGATGCGGGCCGCCTCAACGATGCTGTCCAGCACCGCCCGGTAGGCCTTGCCGCCATCCGCGTCCTCGCCCCTTTCGGCCTTATCCAGCACCTTGGAGTCCACGCGCAAGGTGCGCTCAGGGGCATGGAGCTCCGGCCAGTGGGCCTGACCCTGGCGGAAGTGGTGCTCGATGCGCGCCGCCGTCTCGGTGCGGTTGCACACGGTCAACATCACCGGTGGCGACGGATGGCCAGCCTCGCGCCAGGCTTGCAGGGTCTCCCGCCAGTCGGCGCCCAGCAAGGTGTAGGCCTCCTGCACCAGCTGCGGCAGCGCCTCGTGGGGCTCGGCACCGCGTCGGTTCAGGTCCTCGGCAACCTCCGGCTCGCGGTAGAGGTGATAAAGCTTGCTGCGATAGGTCTGGGCCGCATTTTTCAAGGCACTTGGCAGGGCGTTGTCGCGGATGACCACGCGCGGGGTTTTCACCAGACCGGCCTCGATGGCGTCATTGAGTCCGAAATCCGAAACGACCCACGCAAACAGCGCCGCCTCTGTGCTGGCCTTGCCCGTGGGGGCAAAGGGCGTGGCCGACAGGTCAAAACAGCGGCCAATCCGGCGCATCCGGTGAATGCGGTCCAGCCCCTCGATCCAGCGCGTGGCCTCATCCAGATCGAGACCCAGCGCCTCGGCCTCCTTCCGGCTGATCTTGACCTCGGCCGGCTTGCGGTAGGCGTGGTGCGCCTCGTCATTGATGACGACGATGTCTTTGTGCAGCGACAACGGACCCAGCACGCGGCGCACGTAGGCCTCGTCGCTTTCTGCGCCCTTTTTCACCACTGAGCGTTCCGGCGCCTTCAGCGGCATCAGGCCGTGCCAGTTCTCGATCCGCAGCACCGCCTGGTTGAGCTTCTGCCGCATTGCCTCATTGGGGCACAGACTGAAGGCGTCATAGCTGTTCTGCGGATGCCCAGGCAGCAAGACCTGCAGCCGCTCCTTCACCGTCAGGCCCGGTGCCACGATGAAAATGGCGCGAGAGAAATCCTTGTTGCGCTTGGGGTAGGTCAGAGCGTTCAGTACTTGCCAGGTGATGATCATCGCCATCACCGTGGTCTTGCCGCTGCCGGTGGCCATCTTGTTGCACAACCGCTCGAACGGACCACCGTCGCCGGGGATGGCAATGCCCTGCTTGAACTCCGGCAGCGCCTCCACGTGCCAGATCAGCGTCTCGATCGCCTCCAGCTGGCAGAAATACAGCGCGTGCAGCCGCTTGGCCTCGGGGTCGCGCCAGTGCTCCAGCAGCGCACGCGTCACCGCGGTCACCCCGGGGTAGTTGGCTGCGCGCCAGGTATCTACGCGCTCGCGAATGCGGTTGACGAGTTCGAGCTCGACGCTGCGAACCGTGTTGTTGCGGGTATCGAAAATTTCGTAGCCGGCGGGACGGCGACCCGGGACCAGTTCCAGTCGGCTGTCGCTGGCGCGCCGCCAGTGGTGGGTAGGCCGCTCAAAGGGGGAATTGATGATGAGGGACCGGGGCGGGCTCACGTTTGCGTCTCCGTAGCGGTGTACGCCTGGTCGGGCCGGTTGAGGGCGGCGGCGTAGCGCAGACGCAACAGCCCCTGCTCCACCATCGGCATGAGGTAGCGACTGCGCAGACCGTCAGGATGACGATGCAGCAATTCGCCCAGTTCTGCGGCCGTCAGATACCGGCCCCTGCACAAGGCGATGATCGTGCCGCGAACTTGGTCAGGGGCGGCCCGCGCTTTTGCCGCGATGTCCGCGGCGATGGCTTGCAGCTGGCGCCATTCCTGCGGGGGCGCCCTGTGTATGGAGTCTCCCGCGTTGTGTATGGAGTCTCCCGCGTTGTGTATGGAGTCTCC
>NZ_DAISZC010000042.1:0-2957 GCF_036824975.1 Tepidimonas sp. | reverse complement strand
GTATGGAGTCTCCCGCGTTGTGTATGGAGTCTCCCGCGTTGTGTATGGAGTCTCCCGCGTTGTGTATGGAGTCTCCTCGTTTAGCAGGAGCGATGTCGTCGCCTGGGCGAACCAGCCGATACGTCGTCCAGCGGCGGCGGTTGTCTGAGCACAGCAGCCCCTGCATGCACAAACGTGCCAGCGTACGGGTGATGTCCGCAGGGTGATCGGCCAACAGTTCCTGCAGCCTTGCGTTGGACACCGCCCCCTCGATGTCGGCCGTCGCCAGCGCCTGCAATTCTGCCGGTGTCAACGCCTCCAGCCGCGGCCCCAGCCAGCGGCGCAGACGTTCCAGCGTTTCCGCGGGTATCAAACTCACCATCGGCAGGGTGAGCCGGACGCGGTCCGGTTCAGTCAAGATATCGAGCCGCGGGGCGCGCCAGTGCTGCGCCCGCCAGCCCGAGCGGATCTTGTCCGCGCCCGAGCCCGCGCGCTCCCCGCCACCGATCAACAAAAACATTTGCTGCAGGGCCTTGTTGCGGCACTCGCTCACACCGCCCTGCTGATACTGCTGCAGCGACACCAGCAAAGTGCCGGGGTTCTCGATGACGAAGCGATCCGGGTAACGCTCGATGACCACACCGCCCACGCCAGCGTAGTCCGCATGAATGAGGGCATTGACAAACGCCTCACGCAGCGCCTCGTGCGCCGGCGTCTCGTCCCGGCGCACGGACTGTTCCAGACGAAACGGCTGCGGCAACCCCGCTGCCAGCTTGGGCCACACGCGGGTGTAGAACTGCAGCAGGTTGGCCTCCCAGGTCCCATCCGGGCAAAGGCGGTCGGTCCAGCGCAACGCAGGGTCCAGTTTCTCTCGATAATCGACGAAATACTGCGGCGCAGCCGCAGCATCTCGCACGGCCGTATCCCTCCCAAACATCAGCAGCCCGGCCAGCGTCAGGCCCTCCTCGCCGGTGACGCGGTCACGCCGCCAGCCACCTAAGCGTTCCAGCAGTTCCCGGTCTGGCAGGGCCAGCCAGGGATGTTCCCCCTTGGTCAGGCGCAGGCGCTGGCGGTACTGCAACAGCGTCGGGGGGTCCAAGTCATTCAGCGTAAAACCCGTGAGGATGCGCTGATCGGCCGGCAGCTCGTCGGCGTCGGCCAGCATCCGGCGCACCCCGGCATCGCCAAGCCGGTAGTCACCCTCGTGCCGACGGCGGTAGGTATGCCCAAAAGGCGTCACACCCACGTACACCGGGCGCTGCGTCCGGGTGGCACAAGGAATACGAACCACCAGCAGCGCAGCGCCGTCCACTTCGACCGTCCGCACGTCGCTGGGCTCCAGCAGATTGACGCTGACCCGTCCGCGGTTGTTGAGCCCGTCCCACAACGCCTTCTGACAACGCGCCAATTGCTGGCGATCCAATCCATCCAGGCTGACCCGCCCGTCGTGCTCCGACGCCCCCAGCACGACCACGCCTCCCTGCGAGTTCGCCATCGCGCTGTAGGTTTCCCAGAAGCTGCGCGGCAGCCCTCCCTTGGCCGACTTGAACTCCCAGTCGCCACTTTCGCCTGCCTGTGCCGCCTCCAGGATGCGATCGATCAAGTCCGCGTCCATCGCCTCAATCCAGCGCGATGACCTTCAGCGACTCGATACCCCGGTCATCGACGATCTTCACTGCGATCTTGCGGTTGTCGCCCGCCGCAAACGGCAGGCTGACCGTGCCGTGAAAGGCCTCAAGGCGCGTCTCGTCCAGCTCGGCGCGGATGCTTTTTCTGAGCTTTTCCCACCCCTGCCCCGTGCCTGCCATCGGAAAGAATACCTGGCGCGGAAACAGCGAGCGCTCGTCGTAATCGGTATCCAGCAGCCACAGCGCGATCCGGCTCTTGCCGCCAGAGACGAGCTCGCCGCTGACGGTGTCGAAGTAATCGAAGCCGTGCACTTCGACCTCGTACAGGCCGTCCTTGCGCCGACGCACCTCCACCTCCGGCTGGCCCATGAGCCAGAAGCTCTGGTTGCTGGCGCGGGCCTTCTTCAGGTCCTCGGTCAGCAGGTCGGTGTTCATCTGCGCCTTGAGCAGGGTGACGCCCGGCCAGCGCGTCTCGTCGATATCTTTGGCCGCCTCCGGGTCGAAGGCAAAGGCGCAAAACACGATGAAGGTCGGCTGCGGGCGCAGCTTCTCGGCCTCGGTCAGCGCCTGCGCCACCTGGCGCTGCTCCAGCGCGGCGTGCTCGGGGCCAAAGCTCACCACCACCCGCTCGCCACTGTCCAGATGGCCTACCGCGTGCAGGTGGCGCAGATGGGCATCGGTGGGCAGCGGCTCCAAGTCCGCAAAGCGCAGCACCTGCCCGCCGCGCCCACGGATGCCGGTTTTGAGCAGCTCGTCGCGCCACTGGTGCTGGCGGCCGCTTTCGCCCGTGCGGGCGATGCTGGCGTCGGCCTCGGCCGGGCCGGCGGCTTCGTCCAGCGACTTCACGCTGGGAAAGGGCACCGCCTCCACCGTAAACGGCCCGGTGATGCGCAGCTTGTCCTTCGCCACCAGCGGCTGGTCGTAGAGGATCTCCTGCTCCGCATGGGCAGCGATGGAGGCGTCCATTTGCCGCTGCATGGCCTGCCGCGCGGCATGGAAGGCCTCGAACGGCTGGCGCGCAGACTCCGGCCAGTCCGCGGGGAAGTCGAAGGGCACTTCCCATTCCAGCAGCGCGCCGGCCATCACCTCCTCGCCGGACGGTAACTTCTCCCTTTGCGACGCAGGCAGCGAGAAATCGACCTTTCCCCCTTTGCGGCCACCCTCGGTCACGGCAAACGGCTTCGGCGGCGACGCACGCAGGGCGGCGTTAAGGCTGGACAGCGCCGCCTCGATGGCCGGGTGCATGCGCGCGTAGATGTCGTCGATTTCTGGATTGTTGGCAATGGACTTGAGCGTCACGTGCGGCACGGTCTTGTAGATGAAGCCGCCCTTGAGGCCCTCGTGCGGGTA
>NZ_DAISZC010000132.1:0-1767 GCF_036824975.1 Tepidimonas sp. | reverse complement strand
CATCAGATCGCGGTCGGCATCTTTCTGCACGAGACAGCACCGTTGGGCATCACGCCGGTGCAATACGCGGCACTGCAGACCGTGGCCAACGAGCCGGGGATCGACCAGCGCACGCTGGCCAGCCGCATTGCGCAGGACACCTCCACTACGGCGGGCGTGGTGGAGCGTTTACAGGCCCGCGGCTAGCTGCAGCGGCAGCCCGGCGCCCAGGACCGCCGTGTGCGTCGCCTGACCCTGACCCCGCAGGGGCAGGCGACGCTGGCGGCTGTGGTGCCGGCCATGCAGCGCGCGCAAGCGCGCATCCTGGCGCCGCTGGCACCGGCGGAGCGCGAGCTGTTCATGAGCCTGCTGCAGCGCCTGGTGCGCGAAAACAACGACTGCAGCCGCGCACCGGCAGCCAGCGCGTGACGCGCGGCCACTGGTCCGGCGCCCGCGTCCGTGGCGCGGACGCGCGTGCAACGGCTCGACGCGCCCGGTGCGACAATTGCGGTCCATGAACGCCGCCGACCCTTTGACCGGCAACGTTGCCGACCTGATGACCACTCTGGGCCGCCAGGCCCGCATGGCCAGCGCGGCCATGGCGCGTGCCAGCGCCGCGCAGAAAAATGCCGCGCTGCGCGCGCTGGCGGCGCGCTTGCGCGTCCATGTGGAGCCGCTACAGGCGGCCAACGCGGCCGATCTGGAGCGCGCGCGCGTGGCCGGCCTGAGCGAGCCCATGCTCGACCGCCTCAAGCTCACCCCCAAGGTCATCGAGACCTGCGCCCAGGGCTGCGAGCAGCTGGCCGCCATGCCCGACATCATCGGCGAGATCGTCGGCCTGACGCAGCAGCCCAGCGGCATCCGGGTCGGCCAGATGCGCGTGCCCATTGGCGTCTTTGGCATGATCTACGAGAGCCGCCCCAATGTCACCATCGAGGCGGCGTCGCTGTCGATCAAGAGCGGCAACGCCTGCATTCTGCGCGGCGGTTCCGAGGCCATCGAGTCCAACCGGGCGCTGGCTCGCCTGGTGCAGGACAGCCTGGCCGAAGCCGGTCTGCCGCCCGAGGCGGTGCAACTCGTACCCACCACCGACCGCGAAGCCGTCGGCCGCTTGATCGCCATGCCCGAGTACGTCGACGTCATCATCCCGCGCGGCGGCAAGGGGCTGATCGAGCGCATCAGCCGCGAAGCCAAGGTGCCGGTGATCAAACACCTGGACGGCAACTGCCACACCTACGTGGACGACCCGTGCGACATCGAACTGGCACTGCGCGTCACCGACAACGCCAAGACGCAAAAGTACAGCCCCTGCAACGCCACCGAAAGCCTGCTGGTGGCGCGCGGCGTGGCGATGGCGTTTCTGCCGCGCATGGGCGCCATCTTTGCCGCCAAGGGGGTGGAGATGCGTTGCTGCCCCGAGTCCAAGGCCATCCTGGCGGTGCTGCCCGGCGCGCGCGTGCTCGACGCCACCGAAGACGACTGGTCCGCCGAGTACCTGGCGCCCATCATCAGCATCAAGATCGTGGACGGAGTGGAGGAGGCGATCGCCTGGATCAACCGCTACTCCAGCCATCACACCGATGCCATCCTGACCACCGACTGGAACCACGCCCAGCGCTTCCTGCGCGAAGTGGACTCCAGCAGCGTGATGGTCAACACCAGCACGCGTTTTGCCGACGGCTTCGAGTACGGGCTGGGGGCCGAGATCGGCATCAGCACCGACAAGTTCCACGCTCGCGGGCCGGTGGGCGTGGCGGGGCTGACGTCGCTAAAGTACGTGGTGCTGGG
>NZ_DAISZC010000131.1:0-1794 GCF_036824975.1 Tepidimonas sp. | reverse complement strand
GTGGCATGGGGGCTCCTGAACATCATCATGGTAGGCCCCTCACACAAAAATCCTGATACCTTCAGCCGGGGTGCCCCCTTGGTTCGCCGGGGCTTTGCCCTCATTTCAATAACGTATGCTGCACGGGCGCTCGGCGGTGGCGTCCACCAAATGCACCAAGGATGACGGCGATGCACTTTCCCGATTACTACGCAACACTGGGTGTGGGGCGCGACGCCAGCGCGGAAGAAATCAAAAAGGCGTATCGGCGGCTGGCGCGCAAGTATCACCCGGACGTCAGTAAAGAGCCCGACGCTGCGCAGCGTATGGCCGCGATCAACGAGGCCCACGAGGTTCTGTCCGATCCGGAAAGGCGCAAGATCTATGACGCGGTGGGGCATGAGGCTTGGGCTCAGGGCGCACGGAGTGAGGAAGCTGCCGAAGCAGCCCGACAGTGGGCGCGTCGCCAGCAGGCCAGCGCAGGGACGTGGCGCCGCGCAGCGGGCAATGGCGCTGCCGATACCGATGCCGGTTTTGCCTTCGACGACGGCTACAGCGACTTTTTTCACGAGATGTTTGGCCACGCGGCGCGTGCACGAGCCCACCGGAGAGGTGCGCACACCGCGCACGGGGCGCACGGCGCTGCGCATCGGGGCGAAGACCAGCACGCGGAGATCACGCTGTCGCTGCAGGAGGCCTACCGCGGCGCACAGCGTGTGCTGACGCTGCAGACGCTGGAGCTGGACGCCGACGGGCAGGTGACCCCGCGCACCCGCACGTTGGAGGTGAAGGTGCCGGCCGGCGTGGCCGAGGGACAGCTGATCCGCCTGCCGGGGCAGGGGCTGCCCAGCCCGGATGGAGGCCCCAGCGGCGACCTGTTTTTGCGCGTGCACATTCGCACCAGCGACAAGGCGCGTGTGCAGGGGCGTGACGTGACGCTGCGCGTGCCGGTGACGCCGTGGGAGGCGGTCTTGGGCGGTGACATCACCGTATCGACCCCCGCAGGCGAGCTGACGGTGCACGTGCCGGCGGGCTCTGGGTCTGGGCGCAAGCTGCGCGTGCGTGGCAAGGGTATCCCGGGGCGCGAGCCTGGGGATTTGTACCTGGAGTTGGATGTGGTGGTGCCCGGGGCGGTGACGGCCGAGCAGAAGGCCGCCTGGGCCGCCGTGGCTAAGACCTATCCGGGGTTCGATCCGCGCCCCAGCGGCGGCGCATGGTGAGGGGGACGTGGCCATGACCTTGATGCCCACAACAGCGGTGTATGAGACGGTGGAGTTGATTGATGGCGATGTGCTGAGCGTGGAGCAGCTGGCGCGCCTGTGTGGGGTGACTCCCCAGTGGGTGCTGGCGCGCGTGCGCGATCAGCTGCTCGACGCCACTTGGCAAGCGGGCGCGTGCACGTTTTCCGCGGCGGCGGTATGGCGTGCGCGGCAGATGGCGGCCATCGAGCGCCAGTTCGATGCCGATCCGGCGCTGGCTGCGCTGGTGGCCGACCTGAGCGAAGAGGTGCAGCGTCTGCGCGCCGAGTTGGTCTACCACTTGGCGCGTGCCATTTGAGCGGGGAGCTTGGGATGGACAAGCAAAAGACATGGAACGCCAGTTATTGGTTGGTGGCGTTCGCGATGTTGCTGGCGTTGCAGAACTGGTGGCAGGCGGCCACCAGCGTCCAGCCCCTGCCGTACAGCGAACTCGAGCAGGCGTTGCGCGAGGGTCGGGTGGATGAGGTACTGGTGGGGGACCAGACGATAACCGGGCGCCTGAAGTCACCGGATGCGCGCGGCAAGGCAGTGATCGTGGCCAACCGGGTCGAGCCCG
>NZ_DAISZC010000041.1:0-17635 GCF_036824975.1 Tepidimonas sp. | reverse complement strand
GCCCCAGCGGGGCGGTGGCCAACACCATGAAGGTGCCGGCAAAGGAGCGCATTTGCAGCATGATGAAGATGAGCATGAGCGCCACCATCACCGGCTGCAGCTTCTGGATCGAAGCGTTGGCTTTTTCCGACTGCTCCACCGAGCCGCCAATGGCCACGCGGTAGCCGTCGGGCAACTCGGCGCGCAGCGGCTGCAGCGCCTTCCACACTGCAGCGGTGACATCGTTGGGCTGCGCCCCGTGCACCTCTGCCTGCACCGCCACGAACGGCTCGCGGTTGTAGCGCTTGATCACCGGTTCCTCGTAGTGAACCGCTAGCTGCCCCAGTTGGGTGACCGGTATCTTGCGCCCGTCGCGGTTGAGCAGTTCCAAAGCGGACAGCGAGGCCACGTCCAGCCGCTGCGTGCCCTGTGCCCCGCGGGCGATGAGATCGACGCTACGCGTGTCGCGCCGCAGCTGAGTCACCGGCACGCCGTCGAGCAGCAGCTGCAACTGCTGCGCCACGTCTTGCGGGGTCAGCCCCATCAAGCGCAGCCGCTCCAGGTCGGCCTGCAGGTGCAGCACCGGCACGCGCTCGTCCCACTCCAGGTGCGCATCGACCACGTGCGGGTTGGCGGCCATGATGTCGCGCACCCGGTAGCCGATGGCGCGTACGGTGTTGGGGTCGGGGCCAAAGACGCGGAACTGCACCGGCCACGCCACCGGCGGGCCGTACAGCAGGCGCGCCACCCGCACGCGCGCCTCGGGAAATTCCCCTTCGCGGATGTGGCGGTTCAGCGTCTCGATGATGGTGTCGCGCGCGTGCTCGTCGTGCGCCACGACGATGAGCTTGCCAAATGCCGGGTTGGGCGGCTCAGGGTTGGCCGAGATGAAGAAGCGCGGCGCGCCGGCCCCCACGTACGCCGACAGCGTTTTGACCTCCGGCATGGGACTCAGGATCGCCTCCAGCTTGTGCACGGTTTGGTCGGTCACGGCCACCGACGTGCCGTGCGGAAGGTAGACGCTGACCAATACCTCGGGCCGGTCGGAGCTGGGGAAAAATTGCTTTTGCACCACGGTTGCCATGCCAACGGCAGACAGCACCAGCAGGCCCACGGTGGCTGCCACCACCGTCTTGCGGTGCACCACGCACCACGCCACCAACGCGCGCAGGCGCCGGTAGTTGGGGGTTTGGTACAGGTTGGCGTGGTCATGCTGCTGGCCCACCGGTACGCTGCGCAGCAGTTTAACGCCCAAGTAGGGCGCAAACACCACCGCCACCAGCCACGACACGATGAGGCTGATGCCCAGCACCCAAAAGATATTGCCCGCGTACTCGCCCACCCCCGAGCGGGCAAAGCCGATGGGTAAAAAGCCGGCTACCGTCACCAGCGTGCCAAACAGCATGGGCGCGGCGGTGACGTTCCAGGCGTGCGCAGCGGCCCGCACCCGGTCCCAGCCTTCCTCCAGCTTCACCAGCATCATCTCCACCGCGATGATGGCGTCGTCCACCAGCAGGCCCAGTGAGATGATGAGCGCGCCCAGCGTAATACGGTCCAGGTTGATGCCCATCAGCTTCATCACCAAGAAGCTGATGCCCAAGGTCACCGGCACCGCAATGCCCACGATGAGTCCCGCGCGCAGGCCAATGGCCAGCATGCTGACCCCCATCACCACGGCGACGGCCACCAAGAATTTGATCTGAAACAGGTCTACCGCCTTGGCGATGGCGTCGGCCTGGTTGGTCAACTGCGTCAGCTCCATGCCCAGGGGCAGCTCGGCCTTTTCGCGCTCCAGATAGGCGTGCAGGCGCTCGCCCAGTGCCAGGCCGTTTTCTCCCTTGTTCATCACGATGCCGATGAGCACCGCGTCCTGTCCCCGGGCGCGCACCAGGTAGCTGGGCGGTTCTTCAACACCGTGTCGAATGGTGGCGATGTCGCCCAGTCGCAGCACTTTGCCGCCGGCGCGGATGGGCACTTGCGCCAACGCCTTGGGGTCGGCGAGGTCCGCGTCCAGCCGCACGTGCAGGCGCGGGCCGTCGGTTTCCAGCCGACCGGCAGGCACCAACCGATTGCTGGCGTCGATGGCCTCGAAAATCGCCTGCGGGCTCAGCCCCAGGTTGACCAGACGCGCGGTGTCGAACTCGACATACACACGCTGGGTGCGCTCGCCAATCAGCAGCGCCTTGTGCACGCCCTCGATGCGTTGCAGCTGATCGCGCAGCCGCTCGGCTTCCTGCACCAATTCATCCAGGGGCAGGCCCGGCGCGGTCAAGGCCAGCAGGCTGAAGTACACATCGGCAAAATCGTCGTTGGCCAGCGGGCCAATGACGCCGGCGGGCATGTCGCGCTGCGCGTCCCACATGCGCTTGCGCACCTGGTAGAACAACTCGGGCACCTTGGCCTGCGGCGTGTAGTCGTGAAACTCCACCTGCAGCGTGGCCATGCCAGCCCGAATGGTGGTCTCGATGCGGTACAGGTATTCGACCTCTTGAATGCGTTTTTCCAGCCGGTCCACCACCTGGCGCTGCAACTGCTCGGGCGTGGCACCCGGCCAGGCGACGTTGACCTGCATCACACGCACGGTGAAGGCCGGGTCCTCCGCGCGGCCTAGCGAAGCGAACGCGTACACGCCGCCCAGCACGGACAGGATCAGCAAAAACAAGGTCACGGCGCGCTCGCGCACCGCCAGCGCCGACAGATTCGGGAAACTCATCGCGCCAGCTCCCGCACGGCCATGCCTTCCTGCAGCAGATGCGTGCCCAGCGCGACCACGCGGTCACTGCGCTGCAAAGCGCCAGAGACGGTGGCCATACGGTCGTCTACCGCCACCACCTGCACCGGCAGCGGCAGCGCCTGCCCGTCCTGCAGCCGCCACACGCGCGGGCCGTGGCCACGTTCGTCCAGCGCCCCGATAGGCACCCGCCACAGTGGGGTGGCGGGAGTGGGCGCAGCACTGGCGCGGGGCACAGCCTGCACCCGCGCAAAGCGCGTCGAGACGATGCTGCCCAGCGCCATGCTGTCGGGCAGCGCCTCGACCGTGTAGCGCACGCGCCGCGTGCGTCCCAGCGCATCCACCATTGGCGCGGCTTCGCGCAAACGCAGGCCACGGGTTTGTCCGTCGGGCAGCACCGCCTCGCCTTGCGGCGGGGGGGTGACCCCGTCAGGGAAGTGCACCTCGATCTCGCGCGCTCCGTGCTGCGCCAGCACCGCCACCGATTGGCCCGCAGCCACCACTTGGCCCGGCTGGCCGCTGACATCGACCAGCACCCCCGCTGCGGGCGCGCGCAACTCGGCGTAGCCGCGCGCATTGCGCGCCTGAGCCAGACGGGCCTGGGCGGCATCGCGTCGGCTCTGCGCTTCGCGCAGCGCCAGCTCGGCGCGCTCCAGCGCCTGCGCGCTGACAAATTCGCGCGCGCGCAGCTCGCGTACGCGCGCCAGGTCGGCCTGCGCCGTGCGCCAAGCGGTGTCGGTGGCGGCCGCTTCGGCTTCGGCAGCGCGCACCGCCTGCTCCAAATCCACCGGGTCGAGCCGAAACAGTGGCGTGCCCGCCGCCACGGTTTGGCCGGCGTCTACCAGGCGCGCGCTGATGCGCCCCCCAACCTGAAACGCCAGCGGGGCTTCTACCCGCGCGCGCACCGTGCCCGACAGGCCTTGCATCGGCGTCTCCAGCGGCTGGACCGCAGCCGTGCGCACCAGGCGCGGGGCCTCCGACGCCGGCCCAGATGAGGCGGGGGAGCGCTGACAGGCGGTGGTGGCGAGCAGCGTCGACATAACCAACCCCAGGATGGCCAGACGGTGATGACGGATCGGAGCAGAACGTGGCATAGTGCGTGCAGTGTCCGGTATCAATAATTGAACGGCATCGTACCGTAAATGGATTTTCCCCGCAGCCGTGTCCGCAGCAGTTCGCGCGCCGGTCAGCGCCGACGCGGGCGCCCCACCGATCCGGCCAAAGATCGCGCCATTTGGGCTGCAGCCCGGGCCTTGTTGCGCGTGGGGGGCCCGTCGGCACTGACCATGGATCGGGTGGCCCGGGGCGCCGGGGTGTCCAAGGCCACTCTCTACCGGCGCTATCCCAACCGTGCGGCCCTGTTGGAAGCCGTGGTGGAGCAGCGCACACAACACCTGTGGCGCACGCTGCGCGTGCCACCAGACGAGGCTTGGACCGAATGGCGCCCGCGTTTGCAAGGCTTTGTCGAAGCTCTGTTGGCGCTGTTGTGCGGGCGCGAATACCGTCAATTTATTCGGGCGCTGGCGGGGCTGCCCCAACCCGCGGGCGACGTCCAACGCCTCTGGCGTCTGGGCCCGCAGAGGGCGCTGCATGCCCTGAGCGAGTTTTTGCGCCAGGCACACCGCGCGGGTCAATTGCACTGTCCCGATGCGGAGCTGGCGGCCGAACAGCTCCTGGGTTTGACCATGGGACTGGACTTGGTGCGATCGCTGTACCACGTGCCCCAGCGCCGGTGGCGGCATGTGGATCGCCGCACCTACGCGGCGCAGGTGGTGGCCATCTTCTGGCAGGGGTATGCGCCGGCACACACGGCTGCGTCCAGGCCGTTCGTGCAGGACTGAGCGTCTTCGTGTCAATGTTTGTGAGGCATGCGCCGCGCCGATGGCCGCGTCATGCAGCGATGCCGACCGCGTCACCGGGTCATGTGCCTTGGCAGCGACGGCGTCTCGACCCGACTGCCGCAGACGGCGAGGGTGCGGTTGGGCAGCCCATCAGGGCGCTGACAGCGCGCCAAGTGCGGTGTCGTCGTCGATGCCATCGATTGCCACGCGCTTGATGCGGCTGGTGTGTCCGCTGACGATGCGCACGCGCGCACGCGGCACCCCACAGCGCTGCGCGACGAAGGCCACCAGCGCGTCGTTGGCGGCGCCGTCCACCGGCGGGGCGTGCAGCTGCACCTTTGGCTTTCCGTCGTGCCACCCTGCCAAGCGGGTGGCGCGGGCGCCGGGCTGACAATACAAGACAATGAGGGCCATGGCTTCTTCGGCGCGGATTGTCCCCTGGCGCAAGGCGCGGCTCAGGCGGGGCCCACTAACGGGTTGCGGCGAGGGGTTTATCGCGCTGGCGGGGGCCACGATATCACCACGATAGGTCATGGGCGATGGACTTTGTGATGTTCGCGTTGGCGCTGGCCGCCGGTGTCCACATGGTGCGGCGGCGTGAGCAGCATGCCCGCATTCAGCTGTTGGGCCGCCATTTGCAGGGACGCTCGGTCGAGCGGCTGATGCAAACCCTGCTCGATGGTTATTTGCGCGCGCTGGCAGAGGAGGACCCCCAGCGGCGCGACGCCATCTGGGCCATGCTCGATGCTAGCGAAGCGCAGCTGTGCGAGGAACTTAACGCTTTGGCCGCATCCTTCGCCGATGTGTGGCCCGACGACGCGTTGGTGAGCACGCTTGCTGTTGCCCTACCGTACGCCCACAAGTGGTTCCCGCGCGCGACGTTTGACATGCGGCAGGCGCTGCGGTTGCATGCCGAAGGGGTGGCGGCGGTGGTGGCGAACGCGGAAGGACTGACGCGCCGCGACAAAGCCTACCGGTTGAGCGCGGAACTGCTGCTGTTTCAGCACACCTGTCACTGGTTTTGCCGCTCGCGCACGGTAGCATCGGCACGCCTGCTGGCGCGCCACCGCACTGCGTATGAGCAAGTCTTGGCGGCCGTGTCACCCCAGACGCGGCAGGCGTATCGCGCGCTGCTGCGGCGTTGAGTGAGCAGTGCGGCCCCAGTTCAGTGCCAACTGACGGACGCGCGCCGCACGGCGGCGTGCGGCGCCAGGGAGGGCTGGCGTGGGCACATCGGCTGCGCTTGCCCGGCGGCGGGCATCCTGACCGTGCAGCCGAGTTGAGATGGAGGTGTTTGATGAACAACAGGGGCGCTGCGTGAGCAGCGCATGGTGCCGCAAAGAGGATTCGAACCTCCGACCTACTGATTACGAATCAGTTGCTCTACCAGCTGAGCTATTGCGGCAGGGCGAGGTGCCAACGATTCGCGCGGCTGCCTACTCGCAAATAAAGCCCCATTATACAACGCCAACCAGCCGATGAACGATGCCAACGATTCGTGCTTGGCGGGACGCTGGATCGGGCACACCACGCGGCAGAGCTGCCGACGCCGGGCACGTGGGAGACAGAGCTGGCGCGGTTGGGCCTCGTGGCCTACGCCGGGGATGCGGTTGCCGTGGCCGCTTCGTGGTGGTAGCGGGTGAGGCGCTCGACCTCGTTCTTCGACCCCAGGATCACCGCCACCCGCTCGTGCAGCTGGCGCGGTGTGATGTCGAGGATACGCTGCACCCCGTTGGTGGCGGCGCCACCGGCCTGCTCAACGATCCACGCCATCGGGTTGGCCTCGTACATCAGACGCAGCTTGCCAGGCTTGTCCGGCTCGCGCTTGTCCCATGGGTACATGAAAATGCCACCGCGCGACAGGATGCGATGCACGTCGGCAACCATCGAGGCGATCCAGCGCATGTTGTAGTCCTTGCCTCGAGGCCCCTCCTTGCCGGCGAGGCACTCTTCGATATAACGGCGCACGGGCGGCGCCCAGTGGCGCCAGTTGCTCATGTTGATCGCGAATTCGCGCGTATCCTCGGGGATGCGCACGTTGTCCTGCGTCAGGGCCCAGGCGCCTTGTTCGCGGTCGAGCGTAAACATCGCCACGCCGTTGCCCACGGTGAGCACCAGCGTGGTCTGCGGGCCGTAGATGCAGTAGCCGGCCGCCACCTGCTGGCGGCCGGGCTGCAGAAAGTCGGTCTCGCACACCGGGTCGATGGTGTTGGGGTCTTCGCGCTGCTTCTTCAGTACCGAGAAGATGGTGCCAATGCTGACGTTGCAGTCGATGTTGCTGGAGCCGTCCAGCGGGTCGAACAGCAGCAGATACTCCCCCACCGGGTAGCGGTTGGGGATGGGGTGGATGCCGTCCATCTCCTCGGACGCCATCGCCGCCAGGTGCCCGCCCCATTCGTTGGCTTCGATGAGCACCTCGTTGGCGATGATGTCGAGCTTCTTTTGCACCTCGCCCTGGATGTTTTCGGTGCCGGCCGAGCCCAGCACGCCGCCCAGCGCGCCTTTGCCCACGCTGATGGCAATGCGCTTGCAAGCGCGGGCCACGACCTCGATGAGCAGGCGCAACTCGGGTGGTATGCAGCCGTGCACACGCTGCTGTTCGATCAGATAGCGGCTCAGTGATACGGCGGACATGGCGGCTCCTGTTGGGGCGGTTGGGGGTCAATCGGCCAGCGCCCGGCTGATGACCTCGCGCACGTCGGCGCTCAGCGGCTCGTGGGCGGCAACAGCCTGTAGCGCGGCGCGAGCCTGGGTGCGGTACGGTTCGGCCAGTTTTTTCCAGCGGTCCAGCGCGCGCGCCAGGCGCGCGGCCACCTGCGGGTTGAAGGCGTCGATCTCCAGCACGCGGTCGCGCCAGAAGGCGTAGCCTGCCCCGTCGGCCCGGTGGAAGGCAGCCGGGTTGGCGTGGCAGTAAGTGCCGATGAGACTGCGTGCGCGGTTGGGGTTGCGCAGGTGAAAGTCGGGGTGCTGCAGCAGCGCCTGCACGCGCGGCAGGACGTCGCCACCGCGATCGGGCGCGCCGGCCTGCAGCGCGAACCACTTGTCCAGCACCAGCTCCTCATCGCGAAAGCGTTCGTGGAACAGCGCCAGCGCCCGTTCGGCCAGTTCGTGCCCGGCGCTGACCAGGGCGCTGAGCGCCTGGTAGCGGTCGGTCATGTTGGTCGCGTCCTTGAAGCGCTGGTAGGTTTTGCCGGGCCACACCGGGTTGCCGTTGTCGCGCGCGGCCAAGCACAACATGTGCAGCGCCAGCCCGGCGAGCGCGCGCCGTCCGGCCGACGCGGCGTCAGGCTGGTAGGCGCCGCTGTCCTGATGCGTCTCGAAGGCCCAGATCCAGTCGTCGTGCAGGGCGTGGGCCAGCTGCGCGCGCATGGCTTCGCGCACCGCATGGATGCGCTGGGGATCGACCTCGTCGAGCTGCTCGGCGATGTAGGTCTGCGCGGGCAGGGTGAGCGCCAGCTCCTTGAAGGCCGGATCGAGCGCCGGATGCCGCAGCACCGCGCGCAACGCCTGCAGCGTGTCGGCATCCAGCGGCTCGTGCACCAGGCTGTCGGTGCGCACCGCCGCCAGCGCCCGCCGCAGCATCAATTGCTGGCCCGCTTCCCATCGGTTGAAGGGGTCGGTGTCGTGCGCCAGCAGCACGCGCAGGTCGTCGTCGCTGAGGGGCTGCTCCAAGATCACCGGGGCACTGAAGCCACGCAGCAGCGAGGCGATCGGTGCGCTGTCGATGCCGTCGAATACCACCTCGGTCTGCGCGTCGTGCAGCACGATCAGGCGCTCGCTACCCGGCAACAAGTGGCCTTGGTGGTCGAACAGCGCAGCCGCCACCGGGATGACGAACGGTTCCTTGTGCGGCTGCCCGGGCGTGGGCGGGCAGCTCTGGCGCAGCGTCAGGGTGTAGGTGCGGGCCTGGGCGTCATAGTGTCCGCTGGCGTGCACGCGCGGGGTGCCGGCCTGGGCGTACCAGCGCTTGAACTCCGGCAGCGAGCGCGCCAGTGCGCTGTCCGGGTTGGCATCGGCCATGGCCTGGGCAAAATCGTCACAGGTCACGGCCTGCCCGTCATGACGCTCGAAGTACAGCTTCAGACCCCGGGTGAAGCCGTCGCGGCCCACCAGCGTCTGCATCATGCGCACCACCTCGGCACCCTTTTCGTACACCGTGACGGTGTAGAAATTGTTGATTTCGGCGTACTGGTCGGGCCGCACCGGGTGCGCCATGGGGCCGGCATCTTCAGGGAACTGGGCGGTGCGCAGCACGCGCACGTCCTCGATGCGCTTGACGGCGCGCGCCGAGGGGCTGCCGGCCATGTCCATGCTGAATTCTTGGTCGCGAAAAACCGTCAGCCCTTCTTTGAGGCTGAGCTGGAACCAGTCGCGGCAGGTGACGCGGTTGCCTGTCCAGTTGTGGAAGTACTCGTGGGCCACCACCGATTCGACGTTGGCGAAGTCGGTATCGGTGGCGGTGGCCGGATGAGCCAGGATGTACTTGGCGTTGAAAATGTTGAGGCCCTTGTTTTCCATCGCGCCCATGTTGAAGTCGCTGGTGGCGACGATCATGAAGCGCTCCAGGTCCAACGGCAGGCCAAAGCGCGTCTCATCCCAGGCGATGGCGGCCATGAGCGAGCGCATGGCGTGCTCGGTCTTGTCCAGGTCGGTCGGCCGGACGTAGATTTGCAGCAGGTGGTCGGTGCCGCTGCGGCTGCGGATGGGCTGACTGCGGCAGACCAGGTTGCCAGCCACCAGCGCGAACAGGTAGCACGGCTTGCGGTGCGGATCGACCCAGCGCGCGTAGTGGCGACCGCCGTCCAGGTCGCCCGCTTCGACCAGGTTGCCGTTGGACAGCAGCACCGGGTAGCGCGCTTTGTCGGCGCGTAATGTCACGGTGTAGGTGGCCATGACGTCGGGCCGGTCCAGGAAGTAGGTGATGCGTCGGAAGCCCTCGGCCTCGCACTGGGTGAAGAACGTCCCCTGGCTGACGTACAGGCCCATGAGCTGGGTGTTTTTCTCGGGCGAGCAGGTGGTGAAGATCTCCAGCTCGAACGGCTCGTCGCCTTCGGGCAGGTTTTCCAGCACCAGCTGGGCGCCGTCGATGCGAAAGCTCGTGCCCGTGCCGTTGACCAGCACGCGCGCTAGCGTCAGGTCTTCGCCGTCCAGGCGCAGCGGCTGGCGCGGCTGATCGGGGTTGCGGCGCACGCGCATGCGGCTGAGCACGCGCGTCTTGGCGGGGTCGAGGTCGAAGGTCAGATCGACCGTGTCGATCCAGTAGGCCGGCGGGGCGTAGTCCTCGCGGCGGATGAGGCGGGCAGCGCCGTCACGCAGTGCGGTCATGTCGGGGTTCCGTTCCGGTAGCAGGGGCGGGGCGGTCAGATGCCCTGTTTGAGGGCGGCTTCGATGAAGACATCCAGATCGCCGTCGAGCACCTTCTGGGGGTTGGAGACTTCGACGTTGGTGCGCAGATCCTTGATGCGGCTTTGGTCGAGCACATAGCTGCGGATCTGGTGGCCCCAGCCGACGTCGGTCTTCGAAGCCTCCAGTTGTTGCTGGGTCTCCAGGCGCTTGCGCATCTCGAGTTCGTACAGCTTGGAGCGCAGCCGTTGCCAGGCCAGGTCGCGGTTGGAGTGCTGACTGCGGCTGTCTTGTGCGGTGACGACGATGCCGGTGGGGATGTGCGTCAGGCGCACCGCCGAGTCGGTTTTGTTGATGTGCTGCCCACCAGCGCCACTGGCGCGATAAGTATCTACGCGCACGTCGGCCGGGTTGATTTCCACTTCTATGGTGTCGTCGATTTCCGGGTACACGAACACCGAGGCGAACGAGGTGTGGCGCCCGCCCGAGGAGTCGAACGGCGACTTGCGCACCAGGCGGTGCACGCCGGTTTCGGTGCGCAGCAGCCCGAAGGCATAGTCGCCCTCGACGCGGATGGTGGCGCTCTTGATGCCCGCGGTGTCGCCCGGCTGCTCGTCCTCCACCGTGGCGGTAAAGCCCTTGCGTTCGGCGTAGCGCAGGTACTGGCGCAGCAGCATCTGCGCCCAGTCGCAGGCTTCGGTACCGCCGGCTCCAGCCTGGATGTCGATGAAGCAGTTGTTGGGATCGGCGGGGTTGCTGAACATCCGCCGGAATTCCAGCCGCTCCACCTCGGGGGCGATGCGCTCGACGTCGACCTCGATCGTCAGCAGCCCGGCCTCGTCGCCGTCCTCACGCGACATGGCAAACAGCTCGGTGTTGTCGGCCAGTTCCTGCGTCAGCCGGTCCAGCACCAGCACCACGTCTTCCAGCGACTTCTTTTCCTTGGCCAGATCTTGCGCGCGCTTGGGGTCGTTCCAGACGTTGGGGTCTTCCAGCGCGGCGTTGACCTCCGACAGCTTCAGCGCCTTGGCATCGTAGTCAAAGAAACCTCCGTAGGTCGGCGACGCGCTGCGTCAGATCCTGCAGGCGGTTGGACAGGGCGTTGATGCGTTCGGCTTCCATGGGTATGGCCCTTGTTCGATCGAATGGGTTGTGTGCAGACAAACGCGTAATTTTCTCACGCCAGGTGGGGGCGTGTGAAAGCCGCAATGGATGGATGTCGCTGCTCTGCAGGCCGCCCAAACGACGGCAGAGGGATCGGTCTGCGTGAGACGTCCTGGGCTGGGCGGCGGGCCTCGGGCCGTGCGGCACCCGCATCGCTGGCGCGGGTGGTTCGAGCCCAGGCCGCGTCAGGGCTGGGGCGCTTGGCGAGCTATGCCCCGTCGCGCCGTCCCAGCTGGGCCAGCAGCATGCCCGCCACGATGAGGGCGGCACCGCCCCAGCCGCGCCAGCCGATCATCTCACCCAGCACCCACCAGCCACCGATGGCGGCAAATACCCCTTCGCTGCTGTAGATGATGGCCGCGTGCGAGGCGCGCGCGGTGCGCTGCGCCACCACTTGCAGCGTGTAGGCGATGCCGATGGACAGCAGCCCACCCCAGGCGATGGCGCCAGCCGCGTCGGCCAGTGCGCGGGTGTGGATGGGTTCACCGCGTGCCAGCGCGGCCAGCCACGACAGCCCCCCGGCCACCAGATACTGCAGGATCGACAGCCGGATGGCGTCGTGCCGCCGTGCCCAGTGGCCCACCAGCAGCACGTGCACCGCCCACACCGCGGCCGAACCCAGTTGCAGCCAGTCACCGGGTGCGATGGCCGACTCGGGCGGCACGCTCAGGAAGTACAAGCCCGCCGTGGCCAGCGCCACCGCGGCCCACACCGCCCATCCGACGGGCTGGCCGAGCAGGCGCATCAACACCGGCACCAGCACCACGTATAGACCAGTGATGAAGCCGGCGTTGGACACCGTGGTGCCCAGCAGTCCCACCTGCTGCAGGTTGATGGCGACGAACAGCACCAGACCGAGCAGCGCGCCGTCGCGCCACAGACCTGCGCTGTCCACCCGCGGCACGGCGGCAAATGGCCCACTGCGCCACCACCACAAGGGCGCGATCAGCGCCACGCCCAGGGTCATGCGCGCGGCGGTGTAGGTGAACGGGCCCACGCTGTCCATGCCCAATTGCTGGGCGACGAACGTCGAGCCCCAGATGGCCGCCACGGCCAGCATCAGCGCGTCGGTGCGCCAAGTGTGTGCCGTCATCTCAGTTCCCCGCCGCTCGTGCCACCGCCGGTTGCGGGTCGGCGGCGTCCAGATGGGTTTCGATCAGCGCGGCCACCCGCTGCGGCTGATCATGATGCAGCATGTGGCCGGCGTCTTGCACGCGCTCGATGCGGCAGTGCGGCACCACCTGCAGGCGGCGGAAGAACTCGGCCAGCGAATGCTCGCCGTGCGGGAACCACTGCGCCAAGCTGTCATCGCTGGCCACGACGACCAGCACCGGCGCCTCGATAGCGGCGTGAACCGCCAATACCTCGTCGAGGCGGTACAGCTGGCTGCTGCGCACCTTGTGCGCCGCGTCTCCACGGATGATCCAGGTGCCGTCGGGCTGCGCCGGCTCGGCCGGCCGGCCCCAGTGCCGCGCCAGCCAGTGAGCTCGGTCGGCGCTCAGGCGCCGGTTGGTCTTCATCAGGCGCCGCGCCACGCCCTCCACGCCGGGGTAAGTCTTCAGCGTCAGCGTGCCCTCGTGCAGCGCGTGCAGTTCGTCCAGCCACGCGGCGTAACGGCGCGGGGCCTGGGTGGGTTGGGATGCGGGCAGGCCAAAACCTTCCAGGTTGACCAGGCGCCGCACCCGCTGCGGCCGCACGCCGGCGTACAGCATGGCGACGTTACCACCCATGCTGTGGCCCACCAGATCCACCGGGGCGTGGGCAGCGCGCCGTAGGCGGCGGTTGACGCGCTCGATCAGGAAGTCCAGATCGGCCAGGTAGTCGGCGAACAGGTAGTGGTCTGCCGCGCCATACGGCGGCGGGTCGGTGTCGGGGGGCAGGTGTGCGGCACGGGTCAGGCCAAAGCCGCGCCAGTCGGGGGCAACGCAATGGCGATCGTGTGTCAAGGCGTCGACCACGAACTGCCACGAGGCGCCCACATCCATCCAGCCATGCAGCAGCCACAGCGGGGGGCGGTCTGGGCTGGGCTTTCCCCACTCCCACAGGTGATAGCGTTGATCGCGCAGCGTCTCGAAGGTGCTACGCGCGGGGCGTCGAACTTGGTACATTTGCGCGATTATTGAGGAGACCTCAAGGGTGCCCACGATGCCCAGTCCCGTCCACGACACCACGGCCACTGACGCCTACGACGCGCTGCACGGCGAATTTCGCTGGCATGTGCCCGCGCGCTTCAACATCGCCGAGGTGTGCGTGCGCCGCTGGGCCCGGCGGCGCGTCAGCGCTCGGGCAGCGGCGATCATCGAAGACGGCCCGGGGTGGGCCCATGCGCGTGTACACACCTACGGCGATTTGGCCGCCGAGGCCAACCGGCTGTCCAACGCATTGCGTCTGCTGGGCGTGCGTCCCGGTGACCGGGTGGCGATCGTGCTGCCGCAACGGTTCGTCACCGCAGCGGCCTACGTGGCGGTGTGGCAGCTGGGAGCGGTGGCGGTGCCGCTGTCACAGCTGTTTGGGCCGCAGGCGCTGGAGTACCGGCTGCAGGACAGCGCCGCGACGCTGGCCCTGGTGGACGACGAGACCGGCCCAGGCGTGATGGCGATCCGTGACCGCTGCCCGGCGCTGCGCGACGTCGTCGGGTTGACCGGCGCCTTTGACACCGAGGTGATCGACTGGCCGCAGGCGCGCGGCGGGCTACGCAAGCGCTTCGAGGTGAACGACACGGCCGCAGACGACCCGGCTGTACTGATCTATACCAGTGGCACCACCGATAATCCCAAAGGGACGCTGATCCCGCACCGGGCGCTGATCGGCAATCTGAGCGGCTTTATCTGCAGCCAGAACTGGTTCGGCTTCGATCCGTGGGATGCGCGGGTGCGCAGCGACGCCGTGTTCTGGAGCCCGGCCGACTGGGCATGGACGGGCGGCCTGATGGATGCGCTGTTGCCCACGCTGTACTTCGGCCGCCCGATCGTGGCCTGGCGTGGTCGCTTCGATCCTCTGCAGGCGTTTGCGCTGCTGCAGCGCCATCGCGTCACGCACACTTTCCTGTTTCCGACGGCCCTCAAGGCCATGATGAAGGCCGTGCCTGAGCCGCGCCGCCACTACCGGCTGCATCTGCAGGGCATCATGAGTGCGGGCGAAGCGGTAGGCGACGCGGTGTTTGCCTACTGCCGCGATCAGCTGGGGGTGGTCGTCAACGAGATGTTTGGCCAGACCGAAGTCAACTACGTGGTGGGCAACTGCGCCCGGCTATGGCCGGCCAAGCCCGGCAGCATGGGCAGGGCCTACCCGGGGCACCGGGTGGCGCTGCTGGACGAGGATGGCCAGCCGGTCCCGCCGGGCACGGTCGGCGAGGTGGCGGTGCACCGGCGCGACCGCCACGGCGACCCCGATCCAGTGTTCTTCCTGGGCTACTGGAGCAACGAGAAGGCTACGCGCGCCAGGTTTACCGGCGATCCCGCCGACAGTTGGTGCCGCACCGGCGATTTGGCGCTGCAGGACGCCGACGGCTACCTGTGGTACCAGGGGCGCTCCGATGACGTGTTCAAGGCGGCCGGCTACCGCATCGGGCCGGCCGAGGTGGAGAACTGCTTGGTCAAACACCCGGCGGTGGCCAATGCCGCCGTCGTGCCCAAGCCGGATGCCGAGCGGGGCGCCGTGGTCAAAGCCTACGTGGTGCTGACGCCCGAATGGGTCGAGCGACGCGCGCACAGTGCAAACCCCGCGCAGGAGTTCGACCCCGCCCTGGTGGCCGAGCTGCAGGCCTGCGTCAAGGAGCGCCTGGCCCCGTACGAGTATCCGAAGGAGATCGAGTTCATTGACGCGCTGCCGATGACCCCCACTGGCAAAGTGCAGCGGCGGGTGTTGCGGCTGCGGGAAATTGAGCGGGCGCAGCAGCACACTTCACCGGGGGGCTTGGCGTGATGAACCGGCAGGTGCTAAGGCGAGGGTGCCCCGGTGCAAGCGCCGTCTTTGCCGTGCCGGTTCCGCGCGGGCCAACAGGGGCTGTGCGGTGGCCCGCCTCGTTCACCGAAGACGACCTCTCGGGTAGCCGGTTCGAGTACCAGTTCAATCACGGAGTGCAGTATTCATGACCCCCGTTCCGTTGGCCGCGAGCGGCCTGACCGTGTCGCCCATCTGCCTAGGCACCATGACTTTTGGCGAGCAGGTGTCCGAGTCAGACGCGCACGCCATCCTGGACCGGGCGCTGGAGCGCGGGGTCAACTTCATCGACACCGCCGAGATGTACGCGGTGCCTGCTCGTCCCGAAACTTATGGCGCCACCGAGACCATCATCGGGCGTTGGTTGGCCAGCCGCCCGGGGGTGCGGCAGCGCGTGGTGCTGGCCACCAAGGTGGCTGGGCCGTCGCGCGGCATGCCATGGATCCGTGGCGAGCAGGCGGGGCTGACCCAGGCCGAGATCATCGCTGCCTGCGAAGGCAGCCTGCGCCGCCTGCAGACCGACGTGATCGACCTCTACCAGATCCACTGGCCGGCGCGCAACGTACCGATGTTTGGTGCGCTGACCTTCGACCCCAGCAAAGACCGTCCGTGTGCCAGCATCGTCGAGCAGTTGGAGGCGCTGGATTCGTTGGTGCGCGCTGGCAAGGTGCGCGCGGTGGGGCTGTCCAATGAAACCCCTTACGGCGTGCACGAATTCGTGCGCGTGGCCGAGCAGCACGGTCTGCCGCGCGTGGCCACGGTGCAAAACCCCTACTGTTTGATCAACCGCAGCTACGAAAACGGACTGGACGAGACCTGCCACCGGTTGGGCGTGGCGCTGCTGGCGTACTCGCCGCTGGGCTTTGGGCTGCTGACCGGCAAATACGACGACACCGGTCTGGTTCATGATGGACCGCCACAGGGCCGGTTGGCGTTGTTCGAGAGCATGCGCAAGCAGCGCTGGGGGCGTCCTGAGGCGCTGGCTGCGGCACGCCGCTACAACGCGCTAGCGCGCGAACACGGGCTGACGCCGACCCAGCTGGCGCTGGCGTTTTGCTACCGCAATTGGCGCGTCGCCAGCACGATCATTGGCGTGACCACGTTGGCGCAACTGGACGCCTGCCTGGATGCGTGGGATGTGCAGTTATCTGCCGAGGTGTGGGAGGCGGTGGACCGTATTCGCTGGGAGATTCGCGATCCGGCCCAGTGAGCGTGGCCAGTGCATCCGGCCAACTGCGCATGGTGCCGGGGTGGGCGACGGGGGTCGGGTGAGCTCGCGGCTTCGCCGCCGGTTGGCTGCAGGCGCGCAGGGCCGTGCGGGGCTGCTGTTGGCGCCAATCACACCCGCGTGGAGCCGGGATGATCAGGATAGGTGAGGAGCGACGACGATGCAGGAGTGGTGGATGTCGTGGGTGGCCATCGGCCTGGCGTATGCGGTGGGTTCGCTGTCGTTTGCGGTGCTGGTCAGCCGCGTGATGGGGCTGAGCGACCCACGCACCTACGGCAGCAAAAACCCAGGGGCGACGAACGTACTGCGCTCGGGCAACAAGGCAGCGGCGGCGCTGACGCTGCTACTCGACGCCGTCAAGGGCTGGTTGCCGGCATGGGCGGTGCTGCACTGGGGTGGGGCCTGGGGGCTGGGGCCGGCGACGCTGGCGGCCGCCGGATTGGCCGCTTTTTTGGGGCACCTGTTTCCGGTGTTCTTTCGCTTTCAGGGGGGCAAGGGAGTGGCCACTGCCGCCGGTGTACTGCTGGCGTTCGAGCCCTGGCTGGGAGTAGCCGTCATTCTGAGCTGGGTGCTGGTGGCGCTGTTTTTCCGCTACTCGTCGCTGGCGGCCATCGTTGCGGCAATATTCGCACCCCTGTGCTACTGGTTTGGCGACGGCGTGGTGTGGGAGGTGCAGGGCCCGGTGGGCGTGGCTGTGGCGGCCATGTCGGTGCTGCTGCTGTGGCGGCATGTCGGCAACATTCAGCGCCTGCTGGCCGGACAGGAAAGCCGCATCGGCGAAAAGCGCTCGGCGCCCCATTGAGGCCGCGGCGCGGTGCCGTACCGGGCGGGGCGCGCGCGTGCCCAAACTTCAGCGCTGCAGTGCCAGACGCGACAGCTGCAGCAGCCGAACATGGTTTGGGCGCGCACGGACGGTGGCGGTTTGCAGCGCGGCCTCGATGGCGTGCACCTCGTTGCCGGTGTCGATCAGGGCCGGCTCCGGAATCGGGTGTCCGTCTCGGTCAAGAATGGCGCTCACCCAGGGTTCGCCAGGGCGGCCCGAGCGGCGCAGCACCACGGCGACGCTGCCGTCGGCCAGGCGCACGTAGGTGCCCGGCGGGCAGACACCCAGTGTTTGCAGCAACGCGCGGCCAATGTCGTCCAGTCCACCGTAGGCGGGCAGCAGCAACGCGCGCGCTGAATCGGTGACGTTGCGCCCGGGGCGGGTGCGGCGCGGACTGATGAGCGCCGTGTAGCGGTCCATGCGCTGCAGCAGGCGCAGTGTCAAGTCGCCACGATCGGGTTCGTGGTGCTGCTCGACCAAATCGAGCCAGCGTTCGTCGCGCACACCGCGCTCGCGCAGGCTTTGCGCACCCCGCGCCGGATGGGTGTCGATGAGGGCGCGCTGTTCCTCGGTGGGCGGGGTTT
>NZ_DAISZC010000040.1:0-18130 GCF_036824975.1 Tepidimonas sp. | reverse complement strand
ACTGCCTTCACACGGCAGGGGTCGTAGGTTCGAACCCTGCATCACCCACCAAATGATTGACCCGCCCAAGAACCGTCTTGGGCGGGTTTTTTGTTTTCGCGGTGATCGGACGATGGATCCCTGGAACCCGGCCTGCGTCAGCATCGCGCAAGGCGGTCTTCCATAATGGAGGGGTTCCCCCGTCGCCCCGAGGACAGACCCGTGAGCCACGCCGACTATGCTTCGTTCTACCGCCGCTCGATCGAGGACCGCGAGGGCTTCTGGGCCGAGCAGGCCCGCCTGATCGACTGGCAGCGTCCGTTTGAGCGGGTGTGCAATTACGACAACCCGCCGTTTGCGCGCTGGTTCGAGGGCGGGCTGACCAATCTATGCCACAACGCGGTGGACCGCCATCTGCACACGCGGGCCGATCAAAACGCGCTGATCTACGTCTCCACCGAGACCGACACCGAGCGTGCCTACACCTACCGCGAACTGCACACCGAGGTGCAGCGCATGGCCGCCATCCTGCGCACACTGGGGGTGGGCAAGGGCGACCGCGTGCTGATTTACATGCCGATGATTCCTGAAGCGGCGTTTGCGATGCTGGCCTGCGTGCGCCTGGGGGCCATCCATTCGGTGGTGTTTGGCGGCTTTGCCAGCCATGCGCTGGCCACACGCATCGACGACGCGACGCCCAAAGTCATCGTCAGTGCCGACGCGGGCATGCGTGCGGGCAAGGTGGTGCCCTACAAGCATTTGTTGGATGAAGCCATTCGACTGGCAGCTCACAAGCCGCAGCGCGTGCTGATGGTCAACCGTGGACTGGCGGCGCTGGACCCGGTGCAGGGCCGCGACGTGGACTACGCCACGTTGCGTGAGCAGCACCTGCAGGCGCAGGTGCCGTGCGAGTGGGTGGACAGCACCCACCCCAGCTACATCCTCTACACCAGCGGCACCACCGGCCGTCCCAAGGGGGTGCAGCGCGACACCGGCGGTTACGCGGTGGCGCTGGCCGCTTCCATGCGCCACATCTACATGGCGCAGCCGGGCGAGACCTACTTCTCCACCAGCGACATCGGCTGGGTGGTGGGGCACAGCTACATCATCTACGGGCCGCTGATCAACGGCATGGCCACCATCATGTACGAAGGCACGCCGATCCGACCCGACGCCGGCATCTGGTGGCGTTTGGTCGAGAAATACCGCGTCAGCGTCATGTTCACGGCGCCCACGGCCGCTCGGGTGCTCAAAAAGCAGGACCCGGCTTACCTCACCCAATACGACCTCTCCAGCCTCAAGGCCCTGTTTCTCGCTGGCGAGCCGCTGGACGAGCCCACCGCCACCTGGATGGCACAGGCCATTGGGAAACCGATCGTCGACAACTATTGGCAAACCGAGACTGGCTGGCCGATTCTGGCCATCTGCAACGGCGTGGAGCCCGCTCCGACCAAGTTCGGCTCGCCCGGCAAGTCAGTGTATGGCTTCGACGTGCGCCTGATTGACGAAAACACCGGCGAAGAAATCACTGAGCCCAACCGCAAAGGGGTGATTGCGGTGCAGGGGCCGCTGCCGCCGGGTTGCCTGCAAACCGTCTGGGGCGATGACGAACGCTACGTCAAGACCTACTGGTCCAGCATCCCGGGCCGACAGATGTACAGCACCTTCGACTGGGGCGTGCGCGACGCCGACGGCTACTACACCATCCTGGGCCGCACCGACGACGTCATCAACGTAGCCGGGCACCGGCTGGGCACGCGCGAAATCGAGGAGAGCATCTCCAGTCACCCGGCGGTGGCCGAGGTGGCCGTGGTGGGCGTGGCCGACGCGCTCAAGGGTCAGGTCGCGATGGCGTTTGCCGTGCTCAAGGACCCCTCACTGGCCGCCACCGAAGCCGACGCGCTGCGCCTGGAGGGCGAGATCATGAAGGTAGTGGACGAGCAGCTGGGGGCGGTGGCACGCCCGGCGCGAGTACGCTTCGTGGGCCTGCTGCCCAAGACACGCAGCGGCAAGTTGCTGCGGCGCGCCATTCAGGCGGTGTGCGAAGGGCGCGATCCCGGTGACCTGACCACGCTGGATGATCCGTCGGCCCTGCAGCAGATCCGCGAGCTGATGTCGCCGCGCGGCTGACGCCGGTGGCAGCCTTCCAGTCGCGCCGCCGCAACGGGTCAGACGCGACCGGCGTGCCGTTGGTGTTGCAGCATTTTGCCGCTATGATGGGGTCATATCGACTTGCGCGCGCTTATATATGCAACCACTGACGGATAACGACGCGCTGGCGGAAAAAGACCGCGTCTTCGAGTTGGCGGCTGAACTGTTTGGCATTCTGGCCACGCCCACTCGGCTGCGCATCCTGAATGCGCTGTGCGACAAGGAAAAATCGGTCTCGGAGCTGCTGGCCGAAATCGACACCACGCAGCCCAACCTGTCGCAACATCTCAACCTGCTGTACCGGGCGGGCGTGCTGGCCAAGCGCAAGGAGGGCACCCAGGTCTACTACCGGGTGCAGAGCGAGCAGGCGGTGGCCTTGTGTCGCACCGTGTGCACGCAGATCGCCATCGAACTGGACAATCCGGGTACCACGCCGGGTGCCGACCGCCTGATGCCGCGGCGCAGCTGAACACTGCGGCGTAGCGCCGCATCGGCCATCTCCCGGTCCGTGGTGCCGTTGGTGCGGCGCGCCCCCCTGGTGGCGGACGCGAGCTCATCACGGCGACGGTGCACCGGCCCAATGTCCAGGGCGGGTTTTCGCCGACCCGCCGCGGCGTTCCTGCTCCAGCGTCGGTTTGTGATACGGCATGCATTGGCATGCGGGGCGCTTGATGGCACAATTGCGTCCGCACAGTCCCTTCCAGTGCCACTGTCGCGTCCGCCAACCGGTTCAGCCGTGTCGCGGAAGGTTTGTCCACCCACCCGTCAGTCCCCTGCAGGGGGACGGAGGTCAGCGATTCCATGAGCGAGACGACAAGCGTCTACGAGGCGTTCTCGGCCAACTCGTATCTCTTCGGCGGCAACGCGCCGTATGTCGAGGAGATGTACGAGAAATATCTCACCGACCCCACCAGCGTTCCCGCCGAATGGCGTGATTATTTCGACGCGCTGCAGCACGTGCCGGCGGTCGATGGCAGTGACGCCCGCGACATTCCGCACATGCCGGTGATCGCGGCCTTCGCCGAGATGGCCAAGCAGGGGACACTGCAGGTGGCCACCGCCCAGCGCACCGACCCCGAGCAGGCGCGCAAGCTGGTGGCCACCCAGCAGCTCATCGCGGCCTATCGCAACCTGGGCGTGCGCTGGGCGAATCTCGACCCGCTCAAGCGCGCCGAGCGCGAACCGATTCCCGAGCTGGACCCAGCCTTCTATGGGCTGACCGACGCCGACCTGGAGACGGTGTTCAACACCAGCAACACCTACTTCGGCAAGGACACGATGTCGCTGCGCGAGTTGCTCAATGCGCTGCGCGAAACCTACTGCGGCACGATCGGTGCCGAGTTTATGTACATCACCGACCAGACGCAGAAGCGCTGGTGGCAAGAAAAGCTTGAGAGCATTCGCAGTAAGCCCAACTTCACCGCTGATCAGAAGCGCCACATCCTGCAGAACCTGACGGCGGCCGAAGGACTGGAGCGCTATCTGCACACCAAGTACGTCGGGCAAAAGCGCTTCTCGCTAGAAGGCGGCGAGAGCTTCATCGCCGCCATGGACGAGCTGATCCAGCAGGCGGGCGCGCGCGGCGTGCAGGAAATCGTCATCGGTATGGCGCACCGCGGCCGCCTGAACGTGCTGGTCAACGTCATGGGCAAAATGCCCAAAGACCTGTTTGCCGAGTTCGAGCACACGGCGCCGGAAGACCTGCCCGCCGGTGACGTGAAGTACCACCAGGGCTTCAGCTCCGACGTCTCAACCCCGGGCGGCCCGGTGCATCTGAGCCTGGCGTTCAACCCGTCGCACCTGGAAATCGTCAACCCCGTAGTGGAAGGTTCGGCTCGCGCCCGTATGGACCGGCGTGGTGACCGCCGTGGCGACCAGGTGCTGCCGGTGCTGGTGCATGGCGATGCGGCCTTCGCGGGTCAGGGTGTGGTGATGGAAACCCTGGCGCTGGCGCAGACGCGCGGCTACTACACCGGCGGCACGGTGCATCTGGTCATCAACAACCAGATCGGCTTTACGACCTCGGACCCGCGCGACAGCCGCTCGACCCTGTATTGCACCGACGTCGTCAAGATGATCGAGGCGCCGGTGCTGCACGTCAACGGCGACGATCCGGAAGCGGTGACGCTGGCCACCCAGCTGGCGGTGGAATTCCGCCAGACCTTCAAGAAGGACGTGGTGGTCGACATCGTGTGCTTCCGCAAACTCGGACACAACGAGCAGGACACGCCGTCGCTGACCCAGCCGCTGATGTACAAGAAGATCGGCGCGCACCCGGGTACCCGCAAGCTGTATGCAGACAAGCTGGTGGCGCAGGGCATCCTGGGGGCTGACGAGCCCGAGCAGATGGTCAAGGCCTACCGCGCCATCCTGGACGAAGGGCGGCGCACGGTGGAGCCGGTGCTGACCAACTACAAGAGCACCTATGCGGTGGACTGGTCGCCGTTCCTGGGCCGCAAGTGGACCGACGGCGCCGACACCGCCATTCCGCTGGCGGAGTGGAAGCGACTGGCCGAACGGATCACCACGGTGCCCGCCAGCATCACGCCTCATCAGCTGGTCAAGAAGGTGCTGGCAGACCGCGCCGCCATGGGTCGCGGAGAGATCAACGTGGACTGGGGCATGGGCGAGCACATGGCGTTTGCGTCGCTGGTGGCCAGCGGCTACGGCGTGCGCCTGTCGGGCGAGGACTGCGGCCGCGGTACCTTCACTCACCGCCACGCCGTCATCCACGACCAAAACCGCGAAAAGTGGGACGAAGGCACCTACATTCCGCTGCAGAACGTCGCCGACAACCAGGCGCCGTTTACCGTGATCGATTCCATTCTGTCCGAAGAGGCGGTGTTGGGCTTCGAATACGGCTACGCCTCGAACGATCCCAACACCCTGGTGATCTGGGAGGCGCAGTTTGGCGACTTTGCCAACGGCGCGCAGGTGGTGATCGACCAGTTCATCGCCTCGGGCGAGGTGAAATGGGGCCGCCTCAACGGTATCACGCTGTTTCTGCCGCACGGCTACGAAGGGCAGGGGCCGGAACACAGCTCGGCGCGCATCGAACGTTTCATGCAGTTGGCGGCCGACACCAACATGCAGATCGTGCAGCCGACCACTGCCGCGCAGATCTTCCATGTGCTGCGCCGGCAGATGATCCGCAACCTGCGCAAGCCGCTCATCGTCTTCACGCCGAAGTCGCTGCTGCGCGCCAAGGAAGCCACCTCACCGCTGAGCGAATTCACTAAGGGTGGCTTTCAGACCGTGATTCCGGAGCAACACCCCGACATCGTCAAAAACGCGCAGCGGGTCAAGCGCGTCATCGTCTGCTCCGGCAAGGTGTACTACGACCTGGTCAAAAAGCGTGAAGCCAAGGGCCTGGATGATGTGGCCATCGTGCGCATCGAGCAGCTTTACCCGTTCCCGCACAAGGCCTTCGGGGCAGAAATGAAGCGCTTCCCCAACGCCACCGATGTGGTCTGGTGCCAAGATGAGCCGCAGAACCAGGGGCCGTGGTTCTTCGTGCAGCACAACATCCACGAAAACATGCTCGATGGCCAGCGCCTGGGGTACGCCGGGCGTGCCGCTTCCGCATCACCGGCGGTGGGCTACGCCCACCTGCACCAGGATCAGCAAAAAGCCCTGGTGGAGGCAGCGTTCGGTCGCCTCAAGGGCTTCACCCTGACCAAGTGAGTCACCCCCGGCTGCTGCCGTGCGCCCGTCTGCCGGGCGCAGGCGCGGCCGCACCCCAATACCCGTATCGACAGAGGAAGAACACAACATGGCCATCGTTGAAGTCAAAGTGCCGCAGCTGTCCGAGTCGGTGGCAGAGGCCACACTGCTGCAATGGAAGAAAAAGCCCGGCGAACCGGTTGCGGCGGACGAAATCCTGATCGAGATCGAAACCGACAAGGTGGTGCTGGAAGTGCCCGCTCCGGCGGCAGGTGTGCTGGCCGAGGTCGTGGTCGGCGACGGCGGTACGGTGACGTCCGAACAGGTCATCGCCCGCATCGACACCACCGGCAAGGCCGCCGCCGCGGCTGCCGCCCCCGCCCCCGCCCCCGCACCCGCTGCCGCACCAGCGGCAGCATCAGCGCCCGCCGTCGGCGCCGTCCCCGCGGCAGCGATCGCCATGCCGGCAGCGGCCAAGCTGATGGCCGACCATGGTCTGGCGCCGGGCTCGGTGCCGGGCACCGGCAAAGACGGCCGCATCACCAAGGGCGATGTGCTAGCCGCGGTGGCGGCGCCCAAGCCCGCGGCCGCCGCGCCCGTGGCCGCCCCCACCGGCGTGCCGACCAAGGCGCTGCCCCAGGTCAGCGCGCCTGTCGCTTTGGCGCCCGAGCTGGCCAACCGGCCCGAGCAGCGCGTGCCGATGACGCGCCTGCGCGCCCGCATTGCCGAGCGTTTGCTGCAGTCGCAGGCCACCAACGCCATCCTGACTACATTCAACGAGGTCAACATGGCGCCGGTGATGGAGCTGCGCAAGAAGTACCAGGAACGCTTCGAGAAGGAGTATGGCGTCAAGCTCGGCTTCATGAGCTTCTTTGTCAAGGCGGCCGTGCATGCGCTGAAGAAGTTTCCAATCCTCAACGCCAGCGTGGACGGCAACGACATCGTCTACCACGGCTACTTCGACATCGGCATCGCGGTAGGCTCGCCGCGCGGCCTAGTGGTGCCGATCCTGCGCAATGCCGACCAGCTCAGCTTTGCCGACATCGAGAAGAAGATTGCTGACTTCGGCAAACGCGCCGCAGACGGTAAGCTGGGCATCGAGGAGATGACCGGCGGGACGTTCTCCATCTCCAACGGCGGCGTGTTCGGCTCCATGCTGTCGACGCCGATCATCAACCCGCCGCAGTCGGCCATCCTGGGCGTGCATGCCACCAAGGAGCGCCCGGTGGTGGAAAACGGCCAGATCGTGATCCGCCCCATCAACTACCTGGCGCTGTCGTACGACCACCGCATCATCGACGGCCGCGAGGCCGTGCTTGGCCTGGTGGCAATGAAAGAAGCGCTGGAAGATCCGGCACGTCTGCTGTTCAACATTTGAGCTGAAACATTCGAGCGCGCCACGGGCGCGCTAGCCCCGCCGCCCTCTGCGGCGCTGCATCGCCACCGGCGCACCCCGGGCGCGTCGGTGGCCGCGGCGGCCGCTGGCGCGGTGGCCCACCTCCGAATCGCAAGGCATCGTCCCATGTCCCAGACCTTTGATGTGATTGTCATCGGCGCCGGCCCCGGCGGCTACGTCGCCGCCATCCGCGCGGCCCAACTCGGCCTGCAGGTGGCCTGCATCGACGCGTGGACCAACGCGGCGGGCGGCCCGGCCCCCGGTGGCACCTGCACCAACGTCGGCTGCATCCCCTCCAAGGCGCTGCTGCAGTCGTCGGAATACTTCGAGCATGCGCAGCACCATTTCGCCGATCACGGCATCAGCACCGGCGCGGTCAAAATCGACGTGCCGCGCATGATCGCGCGCAAGGATGCTGTCGTGAAACAGAACAACGACGGCATCCTCTACCTGTTCAAAAAGAACAAGGTCACGTTTTTCCATGGGCGTGGTTCGTTTGTGAAGGCGGTCGAGGGCGGCTATGAAATCGCCGTATCCGGGGACAAGCCCACCGCGCTGCTTGGGCGGCAGGTGATCGTGGCCACCGGCTCCAGCGCGCGTGCGCTGCCCGGCGTGCCGTTCGATGAGGAACGCATCCTCTCCAACGACGGGGCGCTGCGCCTGCAGGCGGTACCGAAGAAGCTGGCCATCATCGGCGCCGGCGTCATCGGGCTGGAGATGGGCTCGGTGTGGCGCCGGCTGGGCGCAGAAGTCACCCTGCTGGAGGGACTGCCCACCTTTTTGGCCGCGGCCGACGAGCACATCGCCAAGGAAGCCAAGAAAGCGTTCGACAAACAGGGCCTCAACATCGAACTGGGCGTCAAGGTCGGCGAGGTCAAAACCACGCGCAAGGGGGTCAGTATTGCCTACACCAACGCCAAGGGCGTGACCGCGACGCTGGAGGCCGAACGGCTCATCGTTTCGATTGGTCGTGTGCCCAACACCGCTGGCCTCAACGCCGAGGCGGTGGGCCTGAAGCTCGATGAGCGGGGCGCCATCGTGGTGGATGACGACTGCCGCACCAATCTGCCCGGGGTCTGGGCGGTGGGTGACGTGGTGCGCGGCCCCATGCTGGCCCACAAGGCGGAAGAGGAGGGCGTGGCGGTGGCCGAGCGCATTGCCGGCCAGCACCCGCACGTCAACTTCAACACCATTCCGTGGGTCATCTACACCAGCCCCGAAATCGCTTGGGTGGGTCAAACCGAGCAGCAGCTCAAAGCGGCCGGCCGTCCTTACAAGGCGGGCACCTTTCCCTTCCTGGCCAACGGTCGCGCACGCGCGCTGGGCGACACCAACGGCATGGTCAAAATCCTGGCCGATGCCCACACCGACGAAGTGCTGGGCGTGCACATCATCGGCCCAATGGCCTCCGAGCTGATCGCCGAGGCGGTGCTGGCGATGGAATTCCGCGCCAGTGCGGAGGACATCGCACGCACCTGCCACGCCCACCCCTCGCTGTCCGAGGCGACGAAGGAAGCGGCGCTGGCCGTGGACAAGCGCACCCTCAACTTCTGACGCCACGCATGACCGAGCTCGAGGGCGTCCGCGCCGACACCGCCCCGATCGGCGATGTGGCCTGGGGGCCGGTGCGGCGCGCTTACGAAGCGGAACTGGCGGCGCGCGGTTTTCGAAGCGACCCTGCGCAACTGCGCGGGGTGGCCGCGCTGGAGCGCTGCGCCGCCGAGTGGACGCACTTCAAGCACAAGCGTTCCAACGCCCTGAAAAAGCTCATCAACCGGCTGTCCATCCCGCGCGGGGTGTACCTGTACGGCGGAGTGGGGCGCGGCAAGAGCTTTCTGATGGACTGCTTCTACCAGGCGGTGCCGCTGCGGCGCAAGACACGACTGCACTTTCACGAATTCATGCGCGAAGTGCACCGCGAGCTGGTGGGTCTACAGGGCACGGTCGATCCACTCGACGCACTGGGGCGGCGCATGGCGCAGCGCTACCGCCTCATCTGCTTCGATGAATTTCACATCGCCGACGTCACCGACGCCATGATCCTGTACCGGCTGCTGCTGGCCATGCGCAAATACGGCATCGGCATGGTGACGACGAGCAACTTCCACCCCGACGGACTGTATCCAGACGGGCTGCACCGTGACCGCATTCTGCCCGCCATCGCACTGCTGAAGGACACGATGGAGGTGGTGCAGGTGGACAACGGATCGGATTACCGGCGCCGCGCACTGGAGCAGGTGCGCCTGTATCTGACCCCGCTGGGCGAGCAGACCGAGCGCGAGATGGAGGCGATCTTCGAGCGGCTGCGCGACGGCCACGACGAAGCGCCGCTGCTGCACATCGAAGCGCGCGAGATCCGCGCCATCCGCCGCGCTGGCGGGGTGGTGTGGTTCGACTTTCGCACTCTGTGCGGTGCCCCCCGTTCGCAAAACGACTACCTGGAAATCGCCAGCCAGTTTCACACCGTGCTGGTCAGCAACGTGCCGTTCATGCCGGTCAACATGGCGTCGGCCGCGCGCCGCTTTACCTGGCTGGTGGACGTGCTGTACGACCGCCGGGTCAAGCTGATTCTGTCGGCCGCGGTCCCCCCTGAGCAGCTCTACACCGAAGGACCGCTCGCGCACGAATTCCCGCGCACCGTCTCGCGCCTGATCGAGATGCAGTCGCAGGACTACCTGGCGCAGCAGCGCCGCGACGTCAATACGGCGCTGGCGTAGTGCAGACGCGGACCGCCCGCTGGGCCACTGGTGGCGTTGCGCCACCACCTGCCTGCCATCGCCACGGGGCGGACACCCGGTCTCCGCCCTGGGCCTGGTCCGCTGCAGCCTCCCCCGGAAAACCCGGGTTGGCGTGTTGCTGAATTCTCCGTAGCATGGCCAAGATGACGTCAATCCCCATCCCCGCATCGTGGCGCACGCACGAGGTCCGCAACCAGGTGCCTGAGGTGAGGGACATCGATCCCTGGCTGGCCGACCCGGCGTTGCAGGACGCCATACGACAGAGTCCGGCGGCCGCAGACGCCGGGGAGTTGGTGGCCATCGGCCGTCGCCTGGCCGACCCCGGGGTGCACGAGGACGCTGCACGCGCCAACCGGCTGCCGCCGCAGCACCAGCCCTTCGACAGTCGCGGACACCGGGTCGATCGGGTGCTGTTCGACCCGGCATGGGAGGCGCAGCTGGCGCGGCTGCGCGCCGACGGTGTGGCCACCCTTCCATTCGAGGATGAACGGGCCGGACGCTGGGTCCGCTGGGCGGCCGCATTTTATCTGCACGGGCAAGTCGAGCAGGGCTCGCTATGTCCGACCACGATGACGCTGGCGGCCATCCCGCTGCTGCAGCGCGAGCCCGGCATCTGGGCCTGGGTTGGGCGGGCATTGATGAGCCGCGAGCATGACCCGGCGGACGCGCCCCTGCCGACCAAGCGCTGCGCCTGGGTGGGCATGGGCATGACGGAGAAGCAGGGCGGGTCGGACGTGCGGGCCAACGCGACGCTGGCTGTCCCCGATGGCGATGCTTGGCGGCTGCGCGGACACAAGTGGTTTTTTTCCGCTCCCAGCAGCGATGCCCATCTGGTGACGGCTCGTGTGGGCGACGTGCAGGGCCCGGTGGGGTGCTTTTGGGTGCCCCGCTGGCGGCCCGACGACCAGCGCAACGGCGTGCTCATCCAGCGTCTGAAAGACAAACTGGGCAACCGCAGCAACGCCAGCGGCGAAGTCGAGTTTCTGGACGCCTGGGCGCTGCCGGTGGGTGACCTGCAGCGCGGCATTCCCACCATGCTGGAAATGGCCACCACCACCCGCCTGTGCTGCGTGCTGGGCAGCGCGGCGATTCTGCGTCAAGCGTTGGTGCAGGCCGTGCACTACACCCACCGGCGGCACGCGTTCGGACGCGCGCTGGCCGAGCAGCCGGTCATGCGGGGTGTGCTGGCCGATCTGGCGCTGGAAAGCGAGGCCGCCCTGTGGCTGAGCCTGCGTCTAGCACAGGCCTTTGAGCGGGCGCAAGACGACCCGATAGAGCGCGCGTGGCAGCGGCTACTGACTCCGGCTGCCAAATTCTGGATTTGCAAACGCACCATCGCCTTCACCGCCGAAGCGTTGGAGACGCTGGGCGGCAACGGCTATGTCGAAGACAGTCTGCTGCCGCGCCTGCTGCGCGAAGCGCCGGTGAACGCCATCTGGGAAGGCTCGGGCAACATCATGACGCTGGACGTGCTGCGGGCCATGAGGCGCGAGCCCGAGTCGGCTGTGGCGCTGCTGCAGGACTGGCACCAGACATTGGCCGAGGAGCCCCTTGCACGGGCTGCGTGTGAAGCGCTCGCGCAGTGGCTGCGGCGCGACCCCACCACATGGGAGCCCCACGCCCGCTGGATCACCCAACAGTGGGCGCTGCTGGCACAGGCTGTGTTGCTGCGGCGACATGCCCCTGACGTCGTCGCCGCAGCCTTCGTGGCAGCACGCTTTGGCGACGGGGGGCACGTCTGCGGCACGCCGGTCCATGAACCCGTCACGGACACGGTGTTGCTGCAGCGCGCGCTGCCCTCGGTGTAGGTGAGACAGGACAGCCCCCGGGTACCTGCGGGATCGGGCCCGACGGCCGCAATTCACCTGCCCAACGGCGGCCAGCCTCAACACTGCGCCCCAACCGGTCAGGGCGGGATGCGGTAGCTTATGGCGGAGAGAGGGGGATTCGAACCCCCGAGGGGCTGTTAACCCCTACACGCTTTCCAGGCGTGCGACTTCGACCGCTCATCCATCTCTCCGGGAGGCCGCCATTGTACATGCTGCACATGCGAGACTTACCCCCCACCGCTTGCTTGGTCGAGTACGGGTCGCACCGAGCGTGCGACAGAGGTGTATTTAGCCCTTGGTCGCGCCGACCATCTTCATGGCCGAAGCAATGAGCGCAGAGACTTCCGTCATGTTGCTGGGCACGATGAGGGTCGTCGTGGCATCCGCCGCCACCTTCGCGTAGGCGTCCACCGCCCGCTCGGCCACCTTCAGCTGCACGGCTTGCTCGCCACCGGGCTGGCGAATGGCCTGCGCAATGCGCTCGATCGCCTGCGCGGTGGCCTCGGCCACCTCGCGAATGGCGGCGGCTTCACCCTGCGCCTGGTTGATGGCGGCTTGTTTTTCGCCCTCGGATTTGGCGATGAAGGCCGCGCGCTCGCCCTCAGCCAGGTTGATCTGTTCCTGGCGCTTGCCTTCGGAGGCGGCGATGAGTGCGCGCTTTTCACGCTCGGCGGTGATCTGCGCCTGCATCGCACGCAAGATCTCAGCAGGTGGCGTCAAGTCCTTGATTTCGTAGCGCAAAACCTTCACACCCCAGTTTAGTGCCGCCTCGTCGATGGCATTGACCACCTGCGCGTTGATCATCTCGCGCTCTTCGAACGTCCTGTCCAGCTCCAGCCGCCCGATGACGCTGCGCAGCGTGGTCTGCGCCAGCTGCGTGATGGCCAGCACGTAATTGGAGGAGCCGTAGCTGGCGCGCATCGGGTCGGTCACCTGGAAGTACAGGATGCCATCCACCTTCAGCTGCGTGTTGTCCTTGGTGATACAGATTTGCTCGGGCACATCGAGCGGGATTTCCTTCAAGCTGTGCTTGTAGGCCACCTTCTCGATGAAGGGAATGACGAAATTAAGTCCTGGGCCGAGGGTGCGGTCGTACTTGCCCAGGCGCTCCACGATCCAGGCGGTCTGCTGCGGCACCACCTTGATCGACTTGATGACAAAGATGACGGCAATGACGAAGAGGATGACGGCGATTTCCATGGGTGAGATCTCGGCAGCGTTCGGACAAGAGGGGGGGCGAAGAGGGCAACGCAGCGGCGCAGCGCTTGCGGTGACGGCCTTGCAGGCGGGCTAGGGCGCTGCTGCGGATCCGCCACCTGAGGGTGGGTGCGCGAGCAACGGCTCGATGAGCAGCCGGTTGCCGCGCACCGCCACGATACGCCACGCGTGTGCGGACGACGCTGCGCCGTCGTCGTCATCGGGCGGCCCACCGGTGCCACTGGCGGGCTCGGCCAGCCACTGCGCGCCGCGGTAGCGCACCACCGCCGTTCCATCCGCCTGCCAGCGCTCGACATGCACCGCCGCGCCCACGTCCAGCACCATGTCCGGGTTGGCCTCGGCGCGCGGGCCACGGGGGCGCCGCCAGCGCCAGATGCCCCAGCCCGCCACTGCTCCTGCCCCCACCACGGCAGCACTGACCAGTTGCGCCGACTCGCCCGCGCCCACCGTCGCGGCCACCGCGCCGGCGGCAAATCCCAACGCCAGCATCAACAAAAAAAACGTGCCGCTGAGCAGCTCGGCTGCCACCGCACCACCTGCCAACAGCCACCATCCGGTCGCGTCCATGTTACCCCGCGTTGCGATTGACCCAGGGGCGGGCGGGACTGCCGCCGTCGCCCCCATTCGCCTGCGCCACTACCAGCCGACACCGCGGCGCATGTATGAGCGTCGTTATACCGCGTCTTGGTGTCGCTGGGTGCAATGGGCGGTTTCAAAGTCACCCAAAACCCGTACACTTGGCGCCGTTTTTTCCTCCGTCGCCGTTGCCGCCCATGAAGTTTCGTTTTCCCATCGTCATCATCGACGAAGACTACCGTTCCGACAACACCTCGGGCCTGGGTATCCGCGCGCTGGCGCAGGCCATCGAGGCCGAGGGCTTCGACGTCGTCGGCGTCACCAGCTACGGCGACCTGAGCCAGTTCGCGCAGCAGCAAAGCCGCGCCAGCGCTTTCATCCTTTCGATCGACGACGAAGAGGTCAGCGGTAACCCGGAGCAGGATCCGGCGGTGCTGAACCTGCGCGCCTTTATCCAAGAAGTGCGGCGTAAGAACGCCGAGGTACCCATCTACGTGTACGGCGAGACGCGCACCAGCCGCCACCTGCCCAACGACATCCTGCGCGAGCTGCACGGCTTCATCCACATGTTCGAGGATACGCCGGAGTTTGTCGCGCGCCACATCATCCGCGAGGCTAAGGCGTACCTAGAGTACATTCAGCCACCGTTTTTCAAGGCGCTGCTGGACTATGCCGAGGACGGCTCGTACTCCTGGCACTGTCCGGGGCATTCGGGCGGGGTGGCGTTCCTGAAGACCCCGGTCGGGCAGATGTTTCACCAGTTCTTCGGCGAAAACATGCTGCGTGCCGACGTCTGCAACGCGGTGGAGGAGCTGGGCCAGCTGCTCGACCACAACGGTGCCATCGGCGAGAGCGAGCGCAACGCGGCGCGCATCTTCAACGCCGACCACTGCTTCTTTGTCACCAACGGCACCAGCACCAGCAACAAGATGGTGTGGCACCACACGGTGGCGCCGGGCGACGTGGTGGTGGTGGACCGCAACTGCCACAAGTCCATCCTGCACTCCATCATCATGACCGGCGCCGTACCGGTGTTCCTCAAGCCCACGCGCAACCACTACGGCATCATCGGCCCGATCCCGCAAAGCGAGTTCGAACCCGCCAGCATTCGCGCCAAGATCGCCGCACACCCCCTGCTGCAAGGGGTCGATCCGCACACTGTGCGCCCGCGCATCCTGACGCTGACGCAGTCCACTTACGACGGGGTTCTGTACAACACCGAAACCATCAAGCAACTGCTCGACGGCTACGTGGACAACCTGCACTTTGATGAAGCGTGGCTGCCACACGCGGCCTTCCACCCCTTTTACGGCACGTTCCACGCCATGGGGCGCAAGCGGCCGCGCCCGCAACATTCTATCGTGTACTCAACCCAGTCGATTCACAAGCTGCTGGCCGGCATCAGCCAGGCCAGCCAGGTGCTGGTGCAGGACTCACAGACACAAAAGCTCGACCGGCACCTGTTCAACGAGGCGTACCTGATGCATACCTCCACCAGCCCGCAGTACAGCATCATTGCCAGCTGCGACGTGGCGGCGGCGATGATGGAGCCGCCCGGGGGCACGGCGCTGGTGGAGGAAAGCATTGCCGAGTCGTTGGACTTTCGCCGCGCCATGCGCAAGGTGGACGCCGAATTTGGCCCCGACGAGTGGTGGTTCCAGGTTTGGGGACCCGAGGAGCTGGCCGAGGAAGGCATTGGCCACGCCAGCGACTGGGTTTTGAAGCGCACCGATGCCGACGGCGTGCAAACGGCCGATGGCGCAGACGCCTGGCACGGCTTTGGCGACATGGCGCCGGGCTTCAACATGCTCGACCCGATCAAGGCCACCATCATTACGCCGGGTCTCAACATGAAGGGCGACTTCGCCTCGACGGGCATTCCCGCCAGCATCGTCACCAAGTTTTTGGCTGAACACGGCGTGGTGGTGGAGAAGACGGGCTTGTACTCGTTCTTCATCATGTTCACCATCGGCATCACCAAAGGCCGCTGGAACACGTTGCTGACCGCGTTGCAGCAGTTCAAGGACGACTACGACAAAAACCAGCCCATGTGGCGCGTAATGCCCGAGTTCTGCCGCAAGCAGCCGCGTTACGAGCGCATGGGGCTGCGCGACTTGTGCCAGTTTGTGCACGAGATGTACGCCCAGTACGATGTGGCGCGCCTGACCACCGAAATCTACCTGAGCGACCTCACTCCCGCGATGAAGCCCAGCGATGCCTACGCCCAGATCGCGCACCGCAACACCGAGCGCGTGCCGATCGACGAGCTAGAGGGCCGCATCACCACGGCGCTGATCACGCCGTACCCGCCGGGCATCCCGCTGCTGATCCCGGGCGAGGTTTTCAACCAAAAGATCGTCGACTACCTGAAGTTTTCGCGTGAATTCAACGCGCGCTGTCCGGGGTTCGAGACCGACATCCACGGCTTGGTGGTCGAAGAAACCTTCGACGGCAGCAAGCGCTACTACGCCGACTGCGTGCGACGCTGAAGGGGGCGGTCGTTGGTCACAGCGGGCGGTGCGTTTTGCGGTAGATCAAAGTTGCGGCTTGCCGCTGGGAGTGTGTGGCGGCGCCGTCGGTGCGCTACGGTACAGTACTGCGAGTGTGCCACGGCGGCGCTGGTGTGTCTGTGCGCGGCGCGCCGTTGCCCCAACGTTTTGGCAGGAGGCCCCATGTTTCCGGAATATCGCGATCTGATCAGCAAACTCAAAACCAGCGACCACCACTTCGCGCGCCTGTTCGACAAGCACAACGAGCTGGATGAGCGCATCCAGCGCATGGAGCAAGGCATCGAGCCGGGCAGCCACGAGCAGATCGAGACGCTAAAAAAGGAAAAGCTGCTGCTCAAGGACCAGCTCTACGCGATCCTGCGCCAAGCCGCTGCGGCCTGACGTCGGCGGCCTGGCACGGGTTACCCACCGCCCGGTGCCGCGCCCGGCGGCGCTGCCCCGCACACGCACTTGTCGGCGCAGCCGGCGGTGCCGCTCGGCGCCGGTCTTACGAGGCGCGGTCCGCCAGCGGCACACGCCGTGCCCCGTCGAAGCGGGTGCGCCAGTAGGGGGTATCCATGCGCTCGAGCCGCACTTGCGCGCCGCTGCGCGGCGAATGGATAAACCGCCCGTCGCCAACATAAATGCCGACGTGACTGAACGGCGTCCCCTGGGTATTGAAAAACACCAAATCGCCGGGCTGCAGTGCCTCCGGCGCGATCGGCAGCGTGACCGCCGCCTGCTCGGCGGCCCGCCTGGGCAGCAGCACCCCGGCAGTCTCGCGAAACGTAATCTGTACGAAGCCGCTGCAGTCCACCCCTTCGTCAAAACCGGTGCCCCCCCGCTGGTAAGGTACGCCGACGTAGGCCAGCGCGTACACCAGGGCCGCGGTCGGCGCCGGGCTAGACGACGGAGGGGGCCCATCGTCTGCTGACGTAGCCAGCGGCGCCATCACCCCGCGCTGCCACAGCAGCTCCATGATAGGATCGGGACCCATTTGCGCGATGGCCGCTGATGCGGACAGGGTGGTGACCAGGCACACGGACAGGGTGCGCCAGCCGGTGGCGCGCAACCTTGAGGCGTACAGTGTGCCGGACATGAGAGCCCTCAAGAACAACGCCTGCAACGATAGATCGAATCTGCTTGGCCCGTCAATCGTCTGGGCTCAGTCCCCGCGTCGGAAACCCGCATGTTGTTGGATGCAAGCGACTGCCAGCTGGTGCTGGTCGATTATCAGCCGCGGCTGATGCCCGTCATGGCCCACGGCGAAGAGGTGCTGCAGCGAGCCGAGGTGCTCAGCGCGTTGGCCACGCTGTTCGACGTTCCGATCTGGGGCACGGAGCAGGTGCCACAGCGGCTGGGCGCGATGGTGGAGCCGCTGCGCGGGCGCTGCCGGCGAGTGCTGACCAAAAGCGCGTTCAATGCCTGCGACGACGGTCTGGTTGAACTGTTGCGCCCCAGCGCGCCGCGTCCGGCCGGCAACGCCCGCAGTCTGCCGCGCCATTTGCAGAAAGCCTCAGCACCGGCGCGCCAGACGATCGTGCTGGCCGGCTGTGAGGCGCACGTTTGCCTGCTGCAGACCGCGCTCGGGCTGCTCGAGCATGAGCTCGACGTCTGGGTGGTGACCGACGCCAGCGCCTCCCGCCGTGAGCGCGACCGCGACACCGCATTCGACCGCCTGGCCGCCGCGGGCGTGGAGCTGGTGACGACCGAAATGGTGGGGTTCGAGTGGCTGCGCGACGCGCGCGACCCCCGGTTCCGCGAGGCGCTGACGCTGATCAAGTAGAGGGTTTTCGGCATACGGCAGCGCGCTCCCCGGCTGGGGCATTGCCGTCGTGGCGGCTGCCACCGCTGACCAGCGGTTCACAGAGGGCCCAATCGGCGAAAACTATCGTTGCTATCGAATATTTGCATTTTTAGGGTAAATGCGGATGCAAGGCCGCTGCAGTGGTTGCTAGCATTCGCGCATGGGGTGACCGACCCGTCGGCGCCCCATTCGGAAAGGAGCATGCAGCATGAAATCCCGTGGACATGACCGACGCGCCGTGCTGAAGGCCGGCGGTGCGCTGGCGACGCTGGTGTCGCTGGGGG
>NZ_DAISZC010000130.1:0-1907 GCF_036824975.1 Tepidimonas sp. | reverse complement strand
CGACGACTTCGGCACCGGCTACTCGTCCCTGGCCTACCTGAAGCGGCTGGGCTTTGACCGGCTCAAGATCGACCGCTCCTTCGTTGCCGACCTGGGGCAGGACACCGACGGCCGCGCCATCGTGACCGCCATCGTCAGGCTGGCACAGACGCTGGGCATGCAGACCGTGGCCGAGGGCGTCGAGACCGACGAGCAGGCGCGCATTCTGGCGTCACTGGGCTGCGACGCCATCCAGGGCTGGCTGGTGGCGCGCGCGCTGCCTGCCGACGACTTTATGGTGTGGCTGGCCGCGCACGATGCGGCCGCGTGGCGACGGCGGTGGACGACGCAGGGGTGAGCGGCGACCCTGGCTCGGGGATGACGGGTGCGCTGCTGCCACAATCACGCCCGATGAGCACTGCCGACTACGACCCGACGCCGCCCACCCTGCCGCTGCTGGACGACGATCCGCAGCTCAGGCAGCTGCGCCTGCCGCCGCACTCGCTGGAGGCCGAATCCAGCGTGCTGGGTGGGTTGTTGCTGGACAACACAGCTTGGGATCGCGTGGCCGACGTCGTCACCGCCACCGACTTCTATCGGCCCGAGCACCAGCGCATCTGGGAAGCGATCGAGGCGCTGGTCAATGCCGGCAAGCCGGCGGACGTGGTCACCGTCAACGAACATCTGGCGTGCCTGGGCCGCGCCGACGAGGTGGGCGGGCTGGCGTACCTGAACCAGCTGGCGCAGTTCGTGCCCAGCGCGGCCAATATTCGCCGCTACGCCGAAATCGTGCGCGAGCGCGCCATTCTGCGCAAGCTCATTGCCGCTGCCGACGACATCGCCGCCCAGGCTTTTGCTCCGCGCGGCAAGCCGGTGGCCACCCTCCTCGACGAGGCAGAACAAAAGATTCTGTCCATCGGCGAGGAGGGCAGGCGCATGAAGCAGGGCTTTCAGTCGATGGACAAGCTGGTGGTGCAGCTGCTGGACCGCGTGCAAGAGATGGCGGACAACCCCAACGACATCACCGGGGTGCCCACTGGCTTCATCGACCTCGATCGCATGACGGCGGGCCTGCAGCCAGGGGACCTCATCATCATCGCGGCGCGTCCCAGCATGGGCAAGACCAGCTTTGCCATCAACATCGCGGAGCACGTCGCCCTCAACGAGGGGTTGCCGGTGGCGGTGTTTTCGATGGAAATGGGGGCGGCGCAGCTGGCGGTGCGGGTGGTGGGGTCGATCGGGCGCATCAACCAGAGTCATCTGCGCACCGGCAAGCTCACGCCCGACGAGTGGCCGCGGTTGACCGAAGCGATCGAGAAATTGCGTCATGTCTCGCTATTCATCGACGAAACGCCCGGCCTGACGCCAGCGGAGCTGCGCGCCAATGCACGGCGGCTGGCCCGCCAGTGCGGCAAGCTGGGGTTGATCGTCGTGGACTATCTGCAGCTGATGAGCGGCAGCAACAGCGACGGCGAAAACCGCGCCACCGAGTTGGGCGAAATCTCGCGCGGTCTGAAGATGCTGGCCAAGGAACTGCAGTGCCCAGTGATCGCGCTGTCGCAGCTCAACCGCGGTGTGGAGCAGCGCACCGACAAGCGGCCGATGATGGCCGACCTGCGCGAGTCGGGCGCGATCGAGCAGGATGCCGACATCATCATGTTCATCTACCGCGACGAGTACTACACTAAGGAGAAGTGCACGGAGCCGGGCGTGGCCGAGATCATCATCGGCAAGCAGCGCAACGGGCCCACGGGGACGGTCAAGCTGGCGTTCCTCAGTGCGCTGACGCGCTTCGAGAACTTGGCCGGCTATGGGGATGGGTACGGGCCATGAGGCAAGGGCTGGTGCGTGTGATCGTGGGGGCGCTGCTGGTGGCTGCGCTGGCCGAGGGCTCGCGCCAGTTGGCGTTTGCCAACGGCACCCTGTCG
>NZ_DAISZC010000129.1:0-1918 GCF_036824975.1 Tepidimonas sp. | reverse complement strand
CTGGCGGCGGGGCGGACCCGCCGCGCACGAAAAAAGAGCGAGCGGATGACGATCTGGATCTTTCGATTGGCGCGCTGGTCGGCCCTGCTGGGTGGGCTGGTGCTGGTGGGCATCACGTTGATGAGCGTGATCAGCATAGGCGGGCGGGCGCTCATCAGTCTGGGGCTGGGGCCGGTACCCGGGGACTTCGAGCTGGTGGAAGTCGGCACGGCGATGGCGGTGTTTCTGTTCCTGCCGTGGACCTATCTGCGCGCCGGGCATGCCACCGTCGATCTGCTCTACACCCATCTGCCAGCAGCGCTGCAGCGCGCCATCGGCGTGCTGTGTGACGTGGCCATGCTGGCGCTGTGGATGGTGCTGACGTGGCGCCTGTGGGAGGGTATGCTGGAAAAACGCCAGTACCTGGAAACCACCTTTATCCTGCAGATGCCGGTGTGGTGGGCGTATGCCGCCTGCCTGGTGGGCGCACTGATCGGCTGTCTGGCCTATTTCACCCAGACCCTTATCCGGTTGGGGCTGGCGCAGTATCCGCAGGGTTGGCCGGTGGCATCGGCGGGGGTGCACTGAGATGACGAGTCTCGAACTCGCGGCCTGGTCCTTTCCGCTGCTGCTGGCGTTGATTTTCATCCGCGTGCCCATCGGGCTGGCCATGGCCCTGTGCGGGCTGGGAGGCGCCGTTTTGATCTACGGCAACCCAGCGCCGCTGCTCAACCAGCTCAAGCACGTCACCTACAGCGCGTTTTCCAATTACAACCTGTCGGTGGTGCCGCTGTTTCTGCTGATGGGGCAGTTTGCCGCCTTGGGCGGATTGTCACGCGCGCTGTTCAAGGCGGCCGAAGCCTGGATTGGGCATTGGCGCGGTGGCGTGGCGATGGCGGCGGTGGGTGCTTGCGCCGGCTTTGGCGCCATCTGCGGTTCGTCGCTGGCCACCGCAGCCACCATGGGGCAGGTGGCGCTGCCCGAGCTGCGACGCGCTGGCTATGCAGGCGGGCTGTCCACCGCCTGTCTGGCGGCTGGGGGCACGCTGGGCATTCTCATTCCGCCGTCGGTGGTGCTGGTGATCTACGCCGTCCTGACCGAGCAAAACATCGCCAAGCTGTTTTTGGCGGCGTTCATTCCGGGCATCCTGGCGGCCATTGGCTACATCATCGTGGTGTCGATCTATGTGCGCGTCAAGCCCGACAGCGGCGGGCGCATGGAGCCGGCGCCGATGGCCGAGCGCTGGAAGGCGCTGGCGCAAACGTGGCCGGTGATGCTGATCTTTCTGGCCGTCGTCGGTGGCATCTACTCCGGCATCTTCACGCCCACCGAAGGGGCGGCGGTGGGCGCGTTTGGCACCGGCCTGGCGGCATGGATGGCTGGCGGGTTGAACGGCAAAACGCTGCGCGAGGCCATCTATGGCACAGCAGTGGCCACCGGCATGATTTTCATGATCGTTCTGGGTGCTGGCCTGTACAACACCTTCCTGGCCCTGTCGCAGCTGCCGCAGGAGCTCGCGCAGTGGGTGATTGGCATGGGGCTGAGCCCGTGGGTTGTGCTGGCGGTGATACTGATGGCCTACCTGCTGCTGGGCTGCGTGATGGACTCGCTGTCGATGATCCTGCTGACGATCCCGATTTTTTTCCCGATGATCATGGGTCTGGACTTCGGCCTGACGCCGGAAGAGACCGCCATCTGGTTCGGGATTCTGGTGCTGATCGTCGTCGAGGTCGGACTCATTACCCCGCCGGTGGGCATGAACCTGTTTGTCATCAACAACCTGGCGCGTGACGTGCCGATCACCGCCACCTATCGGGCAGTGGCGCCGTTCGTGCTCAGCGACTTGGTGCGCACCGCGATTCTGACGGCGTTTCCCGGTATCACGCTGGTGGCGTTGCGCTGGTTGTCGTGAGAGCAGAGGTGAGGGGGTGGGCAGGCC
>NZ_DAISZC010000039.1:4696-18505 GCF_036824975.1 Tepidimonas sp. | reverse complement strand
CCGCAGCTGCACGCCCACGGCCAGCGCCAGCGCGGCCGCCAGCAGCGCCAGCGCCAGCAGCAGCGCGGAGCGGAAATCGCGGCGCGCCGCATCCAGCTCGGCAACATCGGCCGCCACCAGCACGCGCCAGCGTGGCGCGGCGTCCCCCCACTGCACGGTGCGCTCCAGCACGCGCAGCCGCTGGCCACTCGGCCCGCCGACGTCGTGGCGATGCCAGCCCCCTTCGGGAACCCGGTCGGCTGGCACGTGCAGCCGCTCGTCCCACAACGACGCCGAACGCAGCACAGGGGCCTCCAGCGCCATCCCGGCATCGGCCACCTCCACCTGCCAGTACAAGCCCCCGAACGGACGCTCCCAGCGCGGATCGGGCAGGGGCCGTGCCAGCCGCGGCCACCCCGCCCCGTCGGACTGCAGCGTGGCGAGCAGCTGCACCATCTGATCCTGCAGCCGCGCATCGAACTGCCGCGTCAGGTGGGCATCGAACAGGCGACTCAGGCTCCAGCCGGCCAGCGCCAGCGCCAGCGTCAGCGCCAGCAGCGCCAGCGCCCACAGGCGCCCGTGCAGCGAGCGCCAAGGGACCATCACGGCGCGTCCCCGGACCCGGCCGGCTGCAGCCGATAACCCAGCCCGCGCAACGTCTCGATGGCACCGGCCGGCAGCTTACGCCGCAGCCGCGCGATGAACACCTCGACGGTGTTGGAATCCGGCTCGGCATCGGCGCCGTAGATGTGCTCCGTCAGCTCGGCACGGCCCACCACCTCGCCGGCCCGGTGCATCAGGTACGACAGCACGCGCAGCTCCTGTGCGGTCAGCTCCACCGGTTGCCCGGCAACGGTGAGGCGCTGGGTGCGCGTATCCAGCGCCAGCGCGCCGCAGCGCAGCACCGGCTGCACCACGCCGTGCGAGCGCCGGATCAGCGCGCGCAGTCGCGCCAGCAGTTCCTCCAGGTGGAAAGGTTTGGCCAAGTAGTCGTCCGCACCGGCGTCGATACCGGCCACCTTCTCATGCCAGGCGTCACGCGCGGTCAAAATCAACACGGGGGTGCGCACCCCTTCGTCGCGCCAGCGCTGCAGCACCGTCAGTCCGTCGAGCCGCGGCAGGCCCAAATCCAGCACGATCGCATCGTACGGTTCGACGCCCCCCTGCTCCCAGGCACGACGGCCATCGGCCACCGCATCCACCGCGTAGCCCACCTGCTGCAATGCCCGCTGCAGCTGGCGCGCCAGCGTCGGCTCGTCCTCCACCAGCAACACCTTCATGTCGGTCACCTCAGCGCCGCTTCGGTGCACGCTGCGCCTCGTGCTTGAGGATCTGTGCCGTGGCGGCGTCTACGTACCACTCGACGATACGCCCCCCGGGCTCCAGTACAGTGAACTCGTACACCCAACGCCCGTCCTCGCGCTCGAGGTTGAGGCGGATCACCTCGCCCCCCAGGCGCGGCTGCACCTGCCGCAGGATCTCGCCCAGCGGTCGGATCTGCCCCGCCAGCATGGCGGCGCGGGCGCCCTCATGGTCGATACGCCCATCGGCAGCCGCCCACGGAGTCAGCGTCGCCAGCGCCAAGGCCAGCGCGACGGCAGCGACCGCCCGAGCACCACGCGCACGCCAGCGCCACCGGATCAGCGGCGGCCTGCGCCTGCTCCATCGCCTGCGCCACCTCCTGCAGCGTGCGCGCAAAGTTGGCATCGCCGGCCTAGGGTACCTGCGGGCGGGCATAGTCGTGGCGCACCGCGTACCACGCCATGGACACCGCGCTGCAGGCCTATCTGGAACAGGGCCACGGTGCCGACGCCCTGGCTGCGAGCTGGCGCCATCTGGCCCCGGGCCTGGGTCTGCCACCGCGCTTGCTGACGGTCATGGACTCGCTGCTCGACGCAGCCGAGTCGGCCGCGCTGTTCGACACCGAAGCCTGCGCCTTCAGCCCGCGCGAGCTGCAACACCACCTGCGCGACTGGCTGGACGCGGTGCGGCCGTGAAGGCACAACGGCCGCCGCCGTACGATGCCTCACACATCGATATTCGCCGCCCGCAGCGCATTGGCCTCGATGAACGCGCGGCGCGGCTCGACCTCGTCGCCCATCAGCATCGAAAACACCTTGTCGGCCTCGATGGCGTCTTCGATGCGCACCTGCAGCAAGCGGCGCACCTCGGGGTTCATGGTGGTCTCCCACAGCTGCTCGGGGTTCATCTCGCCCAGCCCCTTGTAGCGCTGCCGGGTGGTGATGCGCTCGGCTTCGGCCAGCAGCCAGCGCATGGCGCTGCGGAAGTCGCTCACCGCCGCCTCGCGCGCACGCTCGCCTTCGCCGCGCACCACCTTGGCGCCTTCGCCCAGCAGACCCTGGAAGGTGCGCGCGGCGTCGGCCAACACGGCGTAGTCAGCGCCGTGCACGAAGTCCTGCGTGATGACGCTGGTGCGGACGTTGCCATGATGGCGGCGACTGATGCGCAGCAGCGGCTTGTCGGCGCGGGCGTCGAACTCGGCCTGCACCGTCGGCGGCGTGCCATTGGTATGGAGGGCCAGCAGCGCCGCCTGCAGCGCGGCGGCGCTTTCGGCCGCCGCCTCCATGGTGTCCAAATTCAACGCCACGCCGTCGGCCACGGCGCGTAGCGCCTCGGCATCCATGAAGGCCGACAGGCGCGCGATCACCGCCTCGGCCGCTTGGTGCTGGCGCGCCAGCTCGGCCAGCGTCTCGCCGGTCAGCACCGTGCCATTCGGGCCGCCGGTGTGCAGGCTGGCGTCCTTGAGCGCCACGCGCAGCATAAACGCCTCCAGCGCGGCGTCGTCCTTCAAGTACAACTCCTCCTTGCCGGCCTTGACCTTGTACAGCGGCGGCTGCGCGATGTAGATGTGGCCACGCTCCACCAACTCGGGCATCTGGCGGTAGAAAAACGTCAGCAGCAGGGTGCGGATGTGCGCACCGTCCACGTCCGCGTCGGTCATGACGATGATGCGGTGGTAGCGCAGCTTGCTGATGTCGAAGTCGTCGGCACCGCTTTTGCCCTTGCCGCCTTCGTCGTCGGTGGAGCGGCCGATGCCGGTGCCCAGGGCCGTGATCAGCGTCAGGATTTCGTTGCTGGACAACAGCTTTTCGTAGCGGGCTTTTTCAACGTTGAGGATCTTGCCGCGCAGGGGCAAAATGGCCTGGAACTTGCGGTCGCGGCCCTGCTTGGCGCTGCCCCCGGCCGAGTCCCCCTCGACGATGTAGATCTCGGACAGCGCGGGGTCTTTTTCCTGGCAGTCGGCCAGCTTGCCGGGCAGCCCGAGGCCATCGAGCACGCCCTTGCGGCGTGTCATCTCGCGCGCCTTGCGCGCGGCCTCACGGGCGCGCGCGGCCTCCACGATCTTGCCACAGATGATCTTGGCGTCGTTGGGGCGCTCCTCCAGGTAGTCGGTCAGCGCCTTGGCGACGATGTCCTCCACCGGCGCGCGCACTTCCGAGGAGACCAGCTTGTCCTTGGTCTGGCTGGAGAACTTGGGCTCGGGCACCTTGACCGACAGCACGCAGCACAGGCCCTCGCGCATGTCGTCGCCGGTCACCTCCACCTTGGCCTTCTTGGCCAGCTCGTTGGCCTCGATGTACTTGCCGATGACGCGCGTCATGGCCGCACGCAGGCCCGTCAGGTGCGTGCCGCCGTCGCGCTGCGGAATGTTGTTGGTAAAACACAGGACCGACTCGTTGTAGCCGTCGTTCCACTGCATGGCCACTTCGACGCCGATTTCGGTGCCCGGAATGCCGCCGTAGCTCTCGGCCGGGCGCGCGCCCGTGGCGTGGAACACCGTCGGGTGCAGCACCTTCTTGCCGGCGTTGATGAACTCGACGAAGCCCTTGACGCCGCCGGCACCGGAAAAATCGTCGGCCTTGCCGGTGCGCTCGTCGATCAGGCGGATGCGCACGCCGTTGTTCAGGAAGCTGAGCTCGCGCAGCCGCTTGGACAGGATCTCGTAGTGAAAGTCGTGGTTTTCGCGGAAGATCTCGGTGTCGGGCAAAAAGTGCACCTCGGTGCCACGCTTGTCGGTGGCGCCGATGACGCGCATCGGCGAGACCTCGACGGGCTGCCCGTCGGGCGCGGTGGCGATCTCCACCAGGCGGTTCTGCACCACGCCGCGCGCAAACTCCAGCACGTGCACCTTGCCGTCGCGGCGCACCGTCAGGCGCAGCCAGCGCGACAGCGCATTGACGCAGCTCACCCCCACGCCGTGCAGGCCGCCGGAGACCTTGTAGCTGTTCTGGTTGAACTTGCCGCCGGCGTGCAACTCGGTCAGTGCGATTTCAGCCGCGCTGCGCTTGGGCTCGTGCTTGTCGTCCCACTTGATGCCGGTGGGGATACCACGCCCGTTGTCCACCACGCTGATGGAGTTGTCGGTGTGGATGGTGACGACGATGTCGTCGCAGTGGCCGGCCAGCGCCTCGTCGATGGAGTTGTCCACCACCTCGAACACCAGGTGGTGCAGGCCAGTGCCGTCGGAGGTATCACCGATGTACATGCCCGGGCGCTTGCGCACCGCCTCCAACCCTTCCAGGATCTGGATGGCATCGGCGCCGTAGCCCGTGCCCGGCGCAGGGGTCTGTTGGGAATCAGTCATGAAAGGGGGTCTGCGTCTGAGCCTCGTCTGCCGGCGCATCTCAAATGCGCATGGGCATGACGACGTACTTGAAATGATCGTCACCCGGAATGGTCATCAGCGCTGAAGCATTGCCGTCCTGCAGCTCGATGCGCACGTGCTCCTGCGCCATGGTGGCCAGCGCCTCGGTCAGGTAGGTGACGTTGAAGCCAATGTCGATGACGTCGCCGCTGTATTCGATGTCGAGCTCGTCGACCGCCTCCTCCTGCTCGGCGTTGTTGGCCGCCACCTGCAGCAGGCCGGGCTCCAGGTGCAGCCGCACACCCTTGAACTTATCGCTGGTCATGATGGCGGCGCGCTGCAGCGCCGCCAGCAGCGGTTGGCGGCCCAACACCACCACGTTGCGATGGGTGCGCGGGATGACGCGGTTGTAGTCGGGAAATTTCCCTTCCACCAGCTTGGTGACGAACTCCATGCCATCAAGCACAAACTTGGCCTGGTTGGCGGCAAAGCGCATCTCGATCGAACCGTCGCGGTCGGACAGCAGCCGCTGCAGCTCCAGCACCGTCTTGCGCGGCAGGATCACCTCCTGCCGGGTGGGCACGTCACCCTCCAGCTCGGCGCTGGCCAGCGCCAGCCGGTGGCCGTCGGTGGCCACCAGCGTCAGCGTGCGCCCTTCGGCCACGAACAGGATGCCGTTGAGGTAGTAGCGAATGTCTTGCACCGCCATCGCAAACGACACGCGCCCCAGCAGCGCCTTGAGGGTCTGCTGCGGCACGGCAAACGCCGGCCCGTAGGTGGGCGACTCCTGCACCAGCGGGAAGTCCTGCGCCGGCAACGTCTGCAGCGTAAAGCGGCTCTTGCCAGCTTTGAGCAGCAGCCGCTCGCCGCTGGATTCGAGCGTGACGCGCTGCTCGGCCGGCAGCGTGCGCAGGATGTCGATGAGCTTGCGTGCGCCCACGGTGGTGGCAAACGGCGCTTCGTCACCCCCCAGATCAGCGGTGGCCCGGATCTGGATTTCCAGGTCGGACGTCGTCAGCTGCGTCAGTGCCCCAACGCGCTGGATGAGCACGTTGGCCAGGATGGGCAGCGTGTGGCGGCGCTCGACGATACCCGCCACGGACTGCAGGGCAGCCAGCAGCCGGTCTTGGGTCGCTTGCAAGACGATCATGCGTGTCAGCCTTTCAGGGTCTGCTCCAACACGTGGAGTTGCTGGTTGAGTTCGGGCTGGGTCTGCCGCTCGGCGGCGATCTTGCGCACCGCGTGCAGCACCGTGGTGTGGTCGCGCCCGCCAAACAGCTCGCCAATCTCGGGCAGGCTTTTCTGCGTCAGCTCCTTGGCCAAGTACATGGCGATCTGGCGCGGCCGTGCGATGTTGGCCGGGCGCTTCTTCGAGTACATGTCGGCGACCTTGATCTTGTAGAAATCGGCCACCGTCTTTTGGATATTTTCGACGCTGATCTGGCGGTTCTGGATCGACAGCAGATCCTTGAGCGCCTCGCGCGCCACGGCAATCGAGATGTCGCGCTGGTTGAAGCGCGCGTAGGCCAGCACCTTGCGCAGCGCGCCCTCGAGCTCACGCACGTTGGAGCGCACATTCTTGGCCACGAAAAACGCCACGTCCTCAGGCAGCACGGTGCCTTCGGCGGCTGCCTTGCTGATCAGAATGGCCACCCGCATCTCCAGCTCCGGTGGCTCGATGGCCACCGTCAACCCCGAGTCGAAGCGCGACACCAGCCGCTCGTGGATGTTGGTCAACCCCTTGGGGTAGGTGTCGCTGGTCATGACGATGTGGCTTTTCTTCGCCAGCAGCGCCTCGAAGGCGTTGAAAAACTCCTCTTGCGTGCGCTCCTTGTTAGCAAAAAACTGCACGTCGTCGATCAGCAGCAGATCCAGGTTGTGGTAGCGCTGCTTGAAGGCGTCGAAGGTCTTGCGCTGGTAGGACTTCACCACGTCCGAGACGAACTGCTCGGCGTGGATATAGAGCACCTTGGCCTCGGGCCACTCCGCCAGCAGCTGGTTGCCAATGGCGTGCACCAGGTGGGTTTTGCCCAGGCCCACCCCGCCGTAGATGAACAGCGGGTTGTACAGCTGCCCCGGGCTGGCGGCCACGTGCATCGCCGCCGCACGCGCCATGCGGTTGGCCGAGCCTTCCACCAACGTGGCAAACGTCAACGCCGGGTTGAGGCGGTGGGTGTGCGGCGGCATGGATTCGGCCACCGCAGGCTCGGCAGGCTGCGGCAACAGCGGCTCGGTGCGGGCCGGACCGGGCGCTGCGGCCCGCGCGCCAGCAGCGGCCGCAGCCGGCCGCGCACCGGCCTCGCGGGGTGCCAGCACCAGCTCCAGCATCACCGGCTGCCCGGCAATCGCCTGCAGCGCCGCGCTGATCTTGCCGGCATATTGAGCGCGCACCCAGTCGAGCTTGAAGCGGTTGGCCACCGCCAGCGTCACGCGCGCGCCGTCGTCGGCCACACGCGCCACCAAAGGCCGAATCCAGGTGTTGATCTGCTGCGGCGGCAACTCCTGCGCCAGCCGCTCCACGCAGGCCGCCCACAGGTCGGCGGGCACACCGGTCAGCCGCGCGTCAGCGGCGTTCGCATCGGACAGGGAACGCGGTGAACTCATGGGTGGGAAGGGGGTCGAAAGCAGGCGGGCGGCGACCTGCCATCGGCGGGATTGTAGCGGCCGCGGCCGACTTATCCACATCTGGCCATCCCCCCGCGGACGTCGCCCTGCCAACGCCCGGCAGCCTCAACGCTGCCGGGCGGGCGGCGCACACGCACTGGCGGCCGCCCCGGCACGCGCCAGGAGCCGCCAGGGCACACCACTCGGTTGGCAGGCAACCGTGCTTTTGCGATAATGTCGGGTTTGTCAGTAGCAAAAACGGGCAGCACTCATGAAACGCACGTACCAACCCTCCAAGATCCGCCGCGCACGCACCCACGGTTTTCTGGTCCGCATGAAGACCCGCGGCGGTCGCGCCGTCATCAACGCCCGCCGCGCCAAGGGCCGCAAGCGCCTGGCCGTCTGAGCGGCTGGCCGTCGCCGGTGCCCGAGCCGCTTCGGCCCGAACCTGCGTCCGCGCCGCGGGCGGTGCCGCAGCGTCTGCGCCAGCGGGCGCAGTTTCAGGCTGTCCTGCGCGCTCCCGCCGTGGTGCACACCGCGCACTTTGCCCTGCATGGCATGGCCACCGATGGTCTGACTGGCACGCGCGGGCGGCCCCTGTTCGCCAACACCGGCCCCTGGCTAGGCACAGTGGTGCCCAAGCGCTGGGCGCGTCGCGCCGTCACACGCAATGCACTCAAGCGCCAGATAGCCGCCGTGGCGGTGGAATGCCCGCTGCCACCCGGGGCGTGGGTGGTGCGGCTGCGCCGCGCCTTTGCCCCGGCAGACTATCCCAGCGCCACGTCGGCAGCGCTGCGCCGCGCTGCGCGCGCCGAGCTGCGCGAGCTGCTGGCGGTGCGCCTGCGCCAGTGGTTGGCTAGCGGCCGCACCATGCCCAGCGCCTGCGCGGTCGGCAGGTCTGCACAACCACCCGCCACCCCTGCAATGCCTGCGCCACTGCCTTCGATTGGGGAGAGTGCATGACGCTGGCGACCCGGCTGCTGATCGCGCTGGTGCAGGGCTACCGGCTGCTGCTCAGCCCTTGGCTGGGGTCGTCGTGTCGCTTCACCCCCACCTGCTCGGCGTACGCGCTGCAGGCGCTGCAGCAGCACGGGGCCGTGGCGGGCAGCTACCTGGCCGCGCGGCGCCTGCTGCGCTGCCACCCCTGGTGCGCTGGTGGCTGCGATCCCGTGCCCGACTCGGTGCCGCGGCTGTTTTCTTTTCTTGACCGACACCCCCCTTCGACATGAGCGATATCCGCCGATCCATCCTGTGGGTGATCTTTGGCTTTTCGATGATCCTGCTGTGGGATCGCTGGCAGATCCACAACGGACAGCCGGCCACCTTCTTCCCGTCGGCCAGCACTGCGGCCCGCCCCGCCACGGCGAGTGCACCGACACCGGCGGCCGACGCCAGCGTGCCGGCGCCCGGCCTCACCCCTGAGCCCCCCCCTTCGGTCAGCACCGCGCAACCTGCACTGCCGCGCCAGCGCTACACGGTGCGCACCGACGTGCTGGAGCTGACCCTAGACAGTGAAGGCGCAACACTGGTGGGCGCGCGGCTGCTCAAGCACGCTGCTGAAACCGGCAAAGCGTTGCGCCATCAATTCACGCCGCTGCAGCTGCTCACCGACGCAGATGGCCGCACCTACGTGGCGCAAAGCGGACTCATCGGTAGCGGCCCGCTACCCACCCACAAAACGCCGATGCGGCTGGTGGAGCCCGCCGATGCGGCGGCGCTGACGCTGGCCGATGGGCAGGATACGCTGACGCTGCGATTTGAGTCGGTGCCGCAGGGTGGTGCCATCCTGCGCAAGACCCTCACGCTGCGGCGCGGCAGCTATGCGCTGCAGGTGCAGCACGAAGTGGTCAACGCGGGTGAAGCGCCGCTGCAGGCGCGCGTGTACCAACAGCTGCTGCGCGACCGCCAGCAGGCGGGCAGCGAGACGCCCTTCTACTCCACCTTCACCGGTCCGGCCGTCTACAGCGACGCGGCCAAGTATCAGAAGGTCAGCTTCGACGACATCGACAAGGGCAAGATCGCGATCCAGCAGCGCGCGCCCGACGGCTACGTGGCCATGGTGCAGCACTACTTCGTCAGCGCCTGGCTGCTGCCCGACGGAGTCGAGCGCGAAAACTTTGTGCGCAAGGTCGATGGCCTGTATGCGGTGGGTCAGATCGGCCCGACGCTGACCGTGGCGCCTGGCGAAAGCGCGCGCTTTGGCGCCCAGCTCTACGTCGGCCCGCAGGAAGAAAAGGTGCTGGAAGCCCTGGCCCCGGGGCTGGAACTGGTCAAGGACTACGGATGGCTGACCATTCTGGCCAAGCCGCTGTACTGGCTGCTGGAAAAAATCCACGGCCTGGTGGGCAACTGGGGCTGGGCGATCGTGGCCCTGGTGGTGCTGATCAAGGCGGCGTTTTACTGGCTCAACGCCAGCGCCTACCGCAGCATGGCCAAGATGAAGGCGATCAACCCGCGCCTCATGGAAATGCGCGAGCGCCTCAAAGACAAGCCGCAGCTGCTGCAGCAGGAAATGATGAAGCTGTATCGGGATGAGAAGGTCAACCCGCTGGGCGGCTGCCTGCCGATCCTGATCCAGATTCCGGTCTTCATTGCGCTGTACTGGGTGCTGCTGGCCAGCGTGGAAATGCGCAACGCGCCGTGGGTCGGCTGGATCGTGGACCTGTCCTCGCCCGACCCGTACTACGTGCTGCCGCTGGTGATGACGCTGACCACCATCGTGCAGACCGCGCTCAACCCGCTGCCGCCCGACCCGCTGCAGGCCAAACTGATGTGGTTGATGCCGCTCATCTTCAGCGTCATATTCTTCTTCTTTCCGGCCGGCCTGGTGCTGTACTGGATCACGAACAATATCCTGACCATCGCCCAGCAGGCGGTCATCAACCACCAAATGGGTGTGCCGCTGAAGTTCAACCTGCCGTCGTTCAAGTGAGCGCGCGCGGGCCGCGACGGGCCTGCCCGGGTCGCGCGACAGCGGCACGCCCGCGGGCCCCGCGGCGGCACGGCTCCTGCGAGACCATCCGCCCATGAACCTGCCGCGCCACCACGAACCGATCGTGGCCATCGCCACTGCGCCGGGACGGGGCGCGGTGGGCATCGTGCGCATATCGGGGCGGGGGGTGGCCGCGCTGCAACCCGCGCTGTTGGGCCGGGCGCTGCGCCCCCGCTACGCGCACTACGGCCCGTTTCTGGACGCTGATGGCCAGGCGCTAGACCACGGCATTGCACTGTGGTTTCCGGCTCCACATTCTTATACCGGCGAAGACGTGCTGGAGCTGCAGGCGCACGGCGGACCGGTGCTGCTGCAGCTGCTGCTGCAGCGCTGCTTGCAGGCGGCCGCCGAAACCGACTCCGCCACCGGTCTGCCCCGGCTGCCCGGGCTGCGGTTGGCACAACCGGGCGAATTCACCGAGCGCGCCTTTCTCAACGGCAAGCTTGACCTGGCCCAGGCCGAGGCGGTGGCCGACCTGATCGACGCCAGCACCGAGGCCGCCGCGCGCAGCGCCAGCCGCTCGCTCAGCGGCGCGTTTTCGCAGGCGGTCGAGCACCTGCGCGACGACCTGATCCACCTGCGCATGCTGGTGGAGGCCACGCTCGACTTCCCCGAGGAAGAGATCGACGTTCTGCAACGGGCCGACGCCGCCGGACAGCTGATGCGGCTGCTCGAACGTGTGGACGAGGTGCTGGCGCGCACGCGCCAAGGGGCGCTGCTGCGTGAGGGCATGCACGTCGTGATTGCCGGGCAGCCCAACGCGGGCAAAAGCTCGCTGCTCAACGCGCTGGCGCAGGCCGAGGTGGCCATCGTCACCCCCATTGCAGGCACCACGCGCGACGTGGTGCAACAAGCCATCCAAATCGAGGGCGTGCCGCTGCACATCATCGACACCGCTGGCTTGCGCGAAGGCGACGAGGTGGATGCCGTGGAGCGCATCGGCATCGAGCGCGCCTGGCAACGCATCGAACAGGCGGATGCGGTGCTGTTCGTGCACGACCTCACGCGCGCCGCTGACCCCGCCTACGCGGCGGCGGATGCCGCCATCCGTGCGCGCCTGCAGGCACAGCTGCCCGCGCGGGTGCCGGTGATCGACGTCTGGAACAAAGCCGACATGCTCGATGGCACATCGCCTGCGTGGGCGGGCAACCCACGGCTGCCGAACGGCATGCCCATCGACCCGTACGCGCCACCCGGAGGGACAGGACCACGCCACGGGAGCCTGAGCGTCTCATCATCGAGCGCCGCCCCCGCGCCTGCGCACGGCACCACGGCGGGTGCCGGCCCCATTTGCCTGTCGGCACGCACCGGCGCCGGGCTGCCCGTGCTGCGCCAGCGGCTGCTGCAAGCGGTAGGTTGGGGCGGCCACACGCCCGAAGGGCTGTTTAGCGCCCGCCAGCGGCACGTCCAGGCGCTGCAACGCGTGCGCGCGCATCTGCTGGCCGCCCAAACCCAGCTCGGCGGCCCGGCACCCGCGCTGGAGCTGCTGGCCGAGGAACTGCGCCTGGCCCAAGAAGCACTGGGCACCATCACCGGCGCGTTCGGCGCCGACGATCTGCTGGGCGTGATTTTTTCGCGTTTTTGCATCGGCAAATGACTCCCGCGTACCCCTCCCCGCCGCCCAGCGCCCGTGCGCAAGCCATCGCGCCCTTCCTCGTTATGCAGGTGGCCAAGGAGGCCGCGGCCTACGCGGCCTCCCTGCCACCCAACGCGCCGCGCATGCTGTATCTGAACATCGGCGAGCCGGACTTCGCTGCCGCGCCTGCGGTGCAGGCCGCCGCCGACGCGGCTATCCGTGCCGGGTTGACGCAGTACACCCCCGCGCTGGGGATGGATACGCTGCGCGAGCGCCTATCGTCCTGGTACCGGCAGCGCTGGGGGCTGGAGATACCGGCGCGGCGCATTGCCATCACCGCCGGCGCCTCGGGGGCGCTGCAACTGGCGGCCATGGCGCTGTTCGACGTCGGCGACGAGGTGTTGCTGCCCGACCCGTGCTACCCGTGCAACCGACAGATCCTGACCAGTCTGGGTATCACCGCCACCGCGCTGCCCACCACCGCCGCGACGCGCTATCAGCCCACGGCCGAGCAGTTGGCCGCGGCCTGGGGCGCGCGCACGCGCGGGGTGATGCTGGCCTCGCCGGCCAACCCCACCGGCACCTCGATCGAGACGGCGGCGTTGGCCGCGGCGCTGCAGGTGGTGCGTGCACGCGGCGGGGCGTTGGTCATGGATGAAATCTATCTGGGGTTGACGTTCGACGCGCGCTACGGCCAGACCGCGCTGGCGCTGGGGGAGGACGTCATCAGCGTCAACAGCTTTTCCAAATATTTCGGGATGACGGGCTGGCGGCTGGGTTGGCTGGTGCTGCCCGAGCCGTTGGTGCCGGTGGTGGAGCGGCTGGCGCAAAACCACACCATCTGCGCCAGCACCGTGGCGCAGCGCGCGGCGTTGGCCTGCTTCGAACCCGAAGCGCTTGCCGAGTACGAACGTCGCCGCGCCGAGTATGCGGCGCGGCGCGACGCGTTTGTGCCCGCGCTGCGCGCACTGGGCTTCGCCGTACCGCTGACCCCAGACGGCGCTTTTTATGTGTGGGCCGACGCCAGCCCGCTGTTTCGGCGCGCGGGCGTCACCGACAGCCTGGGCTTCGTGCGCGCGATGATGACCCACGCGCACGTGGTGGCCACGCCCAGCGCCGACTTTGGGCAGGCCGACGGGGGGCGCTTCGTGCGCTTTTCCATCGCCACCGCGCGCGCCGACCTGGACGAGGCCATCGCGCGCCTGCGCCGTTGGTTGGACTGAAGCCGCACCGGAGGTCAACCAACAGGCGCCCGCAAGGTGCGCGGCTAGTAGCGCACGGTGCGGGCTTGTACTATGATGCCTAATACGTATCACGTATGGATGGATGCTGGTATGCACAGGAAGATGACAATCACGCTTGATGAGGCTGTGTACGAAGGGCTGTATCGGATGGTGGGCAAGCGCCGCATGAGCCAATTCATCGAAGACCTGCTCAGGCCTCATGTGTTGGATACGTCGCTCGATGACGGCTATCGGGCAATGGCTGCTGATGCGGCGCGCGAGGCAGAGGCGATGGAATGGTGCAACGCCCTTGCCGGAGATATGGCTGATGCGGCGCGGTGAAGTGTGGTGGGTCGAGTTTGACCCGGCAGTCGGCAGTGAAGTCCGCAAGACGCGCCCGGCCGTGATCGTGAGCAACGATGCGGCCAACCGGAATCTTTCGCGGGTGGTGGTGGTGCCCGTGACCAGCAGCACCGCCCGACAGTATCCCGGCGAAGCTGTCGTGACCGTTGGCGGGAAGCGCTGCAAGGCGATGGCCGACCAGATCATGGCTGCCGACAAGTCGCGGCTCAAGAATCAGCTCGGCACACTATCCAAGGCGGATATGTTGGCTGTCGAGGATGCAATAAAGGTCCATCTGGCGCTGCCCAGATAGCGGATTTCGGCACTTCAACCTACCCGACACACGAGCCATATCGAAGCCTCAAAAGCGAAGTTCGACGCAGCATTGGCGCGGCTGCGCGAACGCGCACAAGCCGCGCAAGCCTAGGCAGCGGTGCGGTGGCGCCGCACCATGGCCGCCGAGACCACCCCCGACGGGGCTGCAATA
>NZ_DAISZC010000039.1:0-4596 GCF_036824975.1 Tepidimonas sp. | reverse complement strand
GGTGCGGTGGCGCCGCACCATGGCCGCCGAGACCACCCCCGACGGGGCTGCAATAGACGCTGCCGCCCTTGACCGCGCAGCCTGCAAGCAGCCCAACGGCCGCACGAAACAGTGCCCCGCCGCCAGACACCACAGACCCGTCATCGATGGGGAAGGCCCGCGGCCCAGGCCATGGTGACGTTGACCAACGAGAACACCACAGACCCGTCATCGATGGGGAAGGCCCGCGGGTACACTATTCGCCGTCAAAACGTTTCCCAGTCGCCATCCGCGGGGGTGGCTGCCGCCGGGGTGGCCGTGCGTTGCGCTGCGCCACCAGCCTTGGCCTGCGCAGCGGCAGCGGAACCAGACGCCGCGGGTGCCGGTGCCGTGCCCGCGGGCAGCGCGGAGCGCGCCGCCGCCACCCCTTGCGCGATGCGCGCCGACTTAGCCGCGCCGACCACCGCCTGCTTGAGGCGGTTGAGCGTATTGACCACCGCACGCCCGGCGCGGATGAACGGCGATTCGCCCTGCAGCAAGCGGTTGGCCTCCTCGGTCTTGCCCGCATTGACCAGCTCGGCGATGCGGCCCGTCTCCAGGTGAAAGGTTTTGTGCTGCTCCACCAACTGGCTAAACAACGGCAACTGGCCGTAGCGCTGCCCCCCAGCGCCATAAATCCACTTGCCCAGTGCGCAGCAGTCGTCGCGCCGGATGGTGGCCACATCGAGCTTTTCGCCCTTTAAGATGGCGTTGCGCAGCTTGATGCGCCACTGCTGGTGCGCCTTGATGGCGCCGTCGAAATCCAGTTGCGACGGGTCGGCTGAGTGCGCCGCCGCCTGCTTGCGCAGCGCCACCGCGTCCTCTTTGACCAACAGCGTGTCCGTCGGTGTCAGACGGAATACCCGGATCGTGCCGTGCACAGTCTGTACCTGCTCGTCTAACGACACGGCGGCGGCGGCCAGCTGCTCGACCATCGCCGCATTTTGCTGCGTGATGGTGTCCAGATTGGCAATGGCCTCGGCAATCTGCGCCACCCCGTTGGTCTGCTCGCGCGCCGAATGATGCACGTCCTCAAACACCTGGGCCACGCGCTCCACCGCTTGCGCCACGGCCGTCATGCGCTCGCTGGCCTCGGCGGCGCGCGCGTCTCCCGCCATCACCCGCTCGCGCGACTCGGTGATGAGCTGCCGAATCTGTTTGGCCGCCTCACCGGTGCGCTGCGCCAGCGCCCGCACCTCACCCGCCACCACCGCAAAACCGCGCCCCGCTTCGCCCGCGCGGGCGGCTTCCACCGCGGCGTTGAGCGCCAGGATGTTGGTCTGAAACGCCACGCCTTCGATGACCTGGATGATGTCGGTGATGCGCTGCGACGACTCGGTGATATCGCGCATCGTACCGGCCAAGCTCCCAGCGGCTTCGCTGCCCGCGCGCGCCAGCGCCAGCGTCTCACGCGCCAACGCCACCCCGTCGGCAGCCAGACGCGAGGTCTCTTGCGTGGTGCCGTTGATTTCCTCCATCGACGCGGCGGTTTGCTCGAGGCTGGCCGCGGCGTTTTCGGTGCGATGCGACAAGTCCTGGTTGCCCACCGCGATTTCCTGCGTGCCGCCGCGCAGGTTGGCCACCTCGTGCCGGATGTCGCGCACGATGGTGCGCACGCCCACCTCCACTTGTTGCAAGGCCAGTTGAATGCGCTTGAGGTCGCCGGTGGTGTCGATCGTGATCGGCTCGATCAGGTCACCGCTGGCCAGGTGCTCGGCCTGGCGCACGATGCGCCGCACCGGGCGCACGAACTCGCGCTCGATGACGATCCACCCGCCGATGAGCAGCGCCGCCGCCACCAGCGCAGCCGCCCACAGCGGCGCGCCGAGCGCCGCCACCGCCAGCGGCAGCACCGCTAGGAGCGCGCAGCCCAGCATCAGCCGCCCGCGCAGCCCCAAGCGCAGCGCGCGGCCCAGCACGCCCCTCAGCCCGGCGCGCACCACTTCGCCACCGGACAGGCGTGTGCGCAGCCGGCCGCGCTGGGCCTCGTCGCGCATGCGCGCGTACAGCGCCTCGGCCGCCTGGATTTCGGCCGCGGTCGGCTTGCTGCGCACCGACAAAAAGCCGACGATCTGCTCGCCTTCGCGCACCGGGGTGACGTTGGCCCGCACCCAGTAGTGGTCGCCGTTCTTGCGCCGGTTTTTCACCACCGCCATCCACGGCCGCCCCTCCTGCAGGATGGTGTGCCACATGTCGCGAAACGCCTCTTCCGGCATATCCGGGTGGCGCACGATATTGTGCGGCTGCCCCAGCAGTTCCTCGCGCGTGTAGCCGCTGACGGCAACGAACGCATTGTTGGCATAAGTGATGCGCCCTTTGACGTCGGTGACCGAGATCAACGTCTGGTCGTCCGGCAGGTCATACCTCTTTTGGGTAACGGGCAGGTTCACACGCATGGAAAGCTCCCCGGAGATACAGTGGACCGAAGCGGGTATGGGACGCCTCCTCGGCCTAGGCACGGCCGCACCGTTGGCCAACACCAGAAGCGCCACACCGACCCGATGAGCATTGTAGCCACACGGTCTCAAATTCCACACCGCATACATACCGCATATACTGGTGTGGGCGCGAGGCGTTGCTTCGCCCTACACGCGGCGGTGGTGTCGGCATCGCACAGCGCCGAATGCTGCTGGGCCAGCAACCTCATCGCAGGCCACCGCGGCAGCCCCACCCGCTGTGGGCGCGCCGTCTGGCCGGGAGCGCCAGCCGCTGCCGCGGTGCGGGGTCGGTGCAGCACCCTTCGGGTCCATCTCCTGCGCCGGTTCAGGCGTCGCCGTCGTCCCCTGGAGCGCCTGCCGACGCCGGCGGCACCACCCGCCGTGCCACGTCGGCCGCAAAACCGCGCGCGACCAAAAACCGCAGCTGGCGTGCGCGCTCGCGGGCATCGGTCGGCGAGCGCCCAAAGCGCTGTTGCCACAGGGCCAAGGCGCGCTCGAGCTCGCTGGCGTCGAGCCGCTGGCGCACCGCACGCAGCGTCTCGGCGTCCACGCCGCGCGCACGCAGCTCGGCCTGCACGCGCTGCGCGCCCCAGCGCTCGGCGCGCCGGCGCAGCAGGCTGTCGACCGCGCGCTGCTCATCCAGCCAGCCGCGCGCCACACACTCGTTGAGCACCGCCTGCAGGGCGGCGGCGTCGGGCGCATGGGAAGCCAGCCGCTGGGCCAGCTCGGCGCGCGTGTAGTCGCGCTGCGCCAGCAGGCGCAGCGCGCGTGCTTTCAGGCTGGGATGACGCCCCCCCGCGTCGTCATCCACCGCGCCGGTGGCCTGGGCCAGCTCCTGCGGCTCGGCGTGGCGGCGCGCGACATAGCGCGTGCTGGCACCCACCGCATCCTCGGGCGCCACCACAGCCGCCGCACTGTGCTCAGAGGTCGTCGAGCGCGACATCGGCCACGTCGTCCTCGTCCGGTGCGACGCTGGGCAGCGCCGCCACGCCCACCGCAGCGCGGATTTTGTTTTCGATCTCGCGCGCCAGATCGGGGTTTTCCTTCAGAAATTCGCGCGCGTTCTCGCGCCCCTGGCCGATTTTTTCGCCGTTGTAGGCGTACCACGCGCCGGATTTTTCAATCACCTTGTGCAGCACGCCCAGATCCACGATCTCGCCCTCGCGGCTGATGCCTTCGCCGTACAGGATGTCGAAGTCGGCGGTCTTAAATGGGGGGGCGACCTTGTTCTTGACCACCTTGACCTTGGTTTCGCTGCCGATGACCTCTTCGCCCTTTTTGATGCTGCCGGTGCGGCGGATGTCGATGCGCACCGAGGCGTAGAACTTGAGCGCGTTGCCGCCGGTGGTGGTCTCGGGGCTGCCGAACATGACGCCGATCTTCATCCGGATTTGGTTGATGAAGATGACCATGCAGTTGGTCTTCTTGATGGTGGCGGTGAGCTTTCGCAGTGCTTGGCTCATCAGGCGCGCCTGCAACCCGGGCAGCGCATCGCCCATGTCGCCCTCGATTTCGGCTTTGGGCGTCAGCGCCGCCACCGAGTCCACCACAACCAGGTCCACCGCGCCGGAGCGCACCAGGCTGTCGACGATTTCCAGCGCTTGCTCGCCCGTATCCGGCTGGCTGATGAGCAGGTTGGACAGATCGACGCCGAGCTTTTGCGCGTACTGCACATCCAGCGCGTGCTCGGCGTCGATGAAGGCGCAGATGCCGCCTTGCTTTTGCATTTGCGCGATGACTTGCAGCGTCAGTGTCGTCTTACCCGAGGACTCGGGGCCGTAGATCTCGATGACACGCCCGCGCGGCAGGCCGCCAACGCCCAGCGCCAGGTCCAGTCCCAGCGAGCCGGTGGACACCACCTGGATGTCCTCGACTTTTTCGCCCTCGGCCAGGCGCATGATGGTGCCTTTGCCGAATTGCTTTTCGATCTGGGCCAGCGCGGCCTGCAGGGCCTTGGCCTTTTCGGGGTCGGGGGCACGGGTGGCGGCGTTCATGAGCAACTCCTGAGCAACAACAGGAAAAAACACACGGAAGTGGGGTCAACCGCACCGCCTTCCCCGGGCCTGGCCTCGCCGGCTCAGACCCCAGCGGCCGGTGCTGACGCCCAGTGTAGCGCCTGATTTGATCAATGAATTCGATT
>NZ_DAISZC010000038.1:2610-18886 GCF_036824975.1 Tepidimonas sp. | reverse complement strand
ACCGCACGCTGGCGCGTTTTCCCGATGCGGACATCGTGTTTGGGGAAAGCAGCGGCGACAACCTGGCGGCCACCTTCAGCCCCGAGCTGTCCGACCTCACCATCGACGTGATCGACGTCGCCGCCGGCGAAAAAATCCCGCGCAAGGGCGGCCCCGGCATCACCAAGAGCGACCTACGGATCATCAACAAAACCGACCTTGCGCTCCTGGTCGGAGCCAACCTGGATGTAATGGTGGCAGACACGATGTGATGGCGGCGGACACTGCGCGGACGCGTCCGGACCGTAAGCGGCGCCCCTGGGTTCTGACCACTCTCAAGACATCGCAGGGTGTGCCGCAGGTGGTGGCGTTTATCGGGCGCTGCGACCTGTTGGTCACGGATTGACCACCATCCGACCGATACTTCGCTTGCCCAGCGGACCCGAGTGTCGCGCACTGTGGTCGCCGCCCATAGGCCACAGCGGCACTGCTGGCACGGGCCGCTTTACCCTGAGTCCGACACGGATACCCTAACCGTCACGGCCCCGCTATGGCGCGCACCATTGCCTGCGTGTTATAGCGCATCATAGCGACGTAAGTCGGCGCTGGGCCGCTGCTGTGGCTAAGCGTGTCGGCAAACAGCGTCCCGGCGGGCCGCACGCCGGTCTCGCGCCCGATCTGCTCGATCAGGCGTGGATCGGTCAGCCCCTCGACGAACAGGGCGCGAATATTTTCCTGCCGTATCTGGCGCACCAGCGCGGCAACCGCGCGCGCCGAGGGTTCGCTGTCGGTGCTGACCCCGCGCGGCGCCAGGAAGCGCACGCCATACGCCCGGGCGTAGTAACCAAAAGCATCGTGCGAGGTCACCACCTTGCGTCGCGTGGGCTCGATGGCGGCCCAGGCCGCGCGGATCTCCGCGTCAAGCGCCTGCAGTTCCTTGGTGTAGGCCTCGGCGTTGCGGCGGTATGCGTCACAGCCCGCCGCATCCACAGCGCACAGGCCGCGGGCGATGTTGGCCACATATGTGACGGCGTTGGCCACCGACTGCCATGCGTGGGGGTCCACCCCGCCGTGCCCGTCGGCCTTGCCGCCATGGGTGTGACCGTGACTGTGGCCGTGCGCGTGCCCCTTGGATGTGAGGCGCAGCGGCTCGATCCCCTCACTGACCACCACCCGTTGTCCCCTAAAGTCGGCGGACTGCAACAGTCGCTGCATCCAGCCCTCAAAGCCCAGGCCGTTCAGGAAAACCACCTGCGCCTGCGCTACCTGCTTGGCATGGACGGGAGCAGGCTGAAAAACATGCGCATCGTTTCCCGGTCCGACCAGCACGTCGACCTCGACGCGCTCGCCCCCCACCTGCCGCACCATGTCACCCAGGATGCTGAAGCTGGCCACCGCCCGCACCACGGGCTGCGCAACCGCCAGCGACGCCGCACCGCAGCCCATGGCCAACAGCAAGACCGCTAGGGCACCGCGAAACCGTCGCCCGAACATCTCACCCTCCTTGCATCCGTTGTCCCTGCGAATAGGCCGAAAACCACCAACATGATCGTAACACGTGGCCTGCGGATAAATGTTATGCTATTGTGAGACGTGCCGTTTCCAGAGGCGCCAACCCGAGGACGGCATCTGTATCTACGGCAACACCGCCAGCCCGTCAAGGTTAACGACACGGTGCTGCACGGCCGACAACGACAAAAAAGCTCGCGCCGATGCGCGGCTCGCCGATGCGCGGCTCACTGATTGAGTGTTTTGGTGGGTCGTGCAGGATTCGAACCTGCGACCAACGGATTAAAAGTCCGCTGCTCTACCGACTGAGCTAACGACCCGCTAACTGCCGTCTGATCTTGATCATCGACCAGCTAACGAAAATCGATAGTATATCAAAGCCGAAGTTGTCTTTCACGGTTACGCGGGTGGCCACAGGCGCGCGCGTCGGTGGCCCGCAGGGCTGTGTCTTGCCTGCGAAGGCCGTATCGCCCCACGCCCGACGCTGCGCGTTACTGCGGGAATGCGGGAAGCCAAACAGCCTCTTGGCGGTGCAGCACTCGGCCACCACGCCGGATATCGCCTTGAGGCCGTGGAGAAGCCGCGTCGCGGGCAGCCGCCACCCACCATCACCCCCCTGCCCCTGCGCCCGCCCCCGGGCGCGCGGCGCCGTCGCTGCCTCGCGCCAGTGCCTGCATGATCCAGCCCGCGGCGCACAGGCCGAACGTCGCCGTCACGGCCACGCTGGAGCCATAGCCATGGCAGTTGAGGGTGGTGTCGGTGGCGCCGTGCGCCGCGCAGTGGGTTTGCGGCGGGCAAACGGGTTCGCGGCTGAACACCGCTGGCACGCCCATGCGACCCTGGCGCGGGACACCGTACCCCTTGCGCAGCCGCTGGCGCAGCTGGGCCAGCAGCGGGTCGTGCGTGGCGTCAGCCAGATCGGCAATCTCCACCGCCTCCCCGCGCTGCTTGCCGCCTGCTGCGCCCACCGTGATAAACCACGCCGGCGCCGACCGCCCCCACGCGGCCAGCACCGTTTTGGCTGCCATCTGGTCGCAAGCGTCGATGACCGCCAGTGACCCGTGGGCACCCTGCGCGTCCAGCGCCTGCGCCAGCAGCGTCAACCAATTGTCGGGCGTGACGAACGCCTCCAGCGGTAGCACTCGGCAGCCGGGGTGGATGGCGCCGATGCGCGCGCGCATGGCTTCGACTTTGGCCATGCCGTAGGTATCTTCGAGCGCGTGGACCTGCCGATTGGTATTGGATTCGGCCACATGATCGAGGTCGATGAGCGTCAGCCGTCCTACGCCGCTGCGCGCCAGCGCCTCCACCGCCCAAGAGCCAACACCGCCGATGCCCACGACGATGACGTGCGCGTCGCGGATGCGCGCCGCCCCGGCCTCGCCGTAGAGCCGTGCCACGCCACCAAAGCGGCGCTCGAGATCCTGCGCGACGAAGACGCCCGCTGTCACACCTCGCGCTCCAGCAGCCAGAGCTGAAAGCGCAAACCAGCCAGCGCCCCACCCCCGATGCCCACCAGCGCCAGCACGCTGGTCAGACTGAGCGTGGAGATGCCCGACAGCCCCTGCCCGATGGTGCAACCCATGGCGGTGACGCCGCCCACGCCCATACAAACGGCGCCGAGCAGGTGCAGGGCGGTGTCGCGCGTGCCGGCAAAGCCCTCCCAGCGGAAGGTGCGCGTGGCCAGCGCGTGCGCCGCAGCTCCAACCACCACGCCCAGCACCGACACCACCCCCAGCGTCAGCACCTTGTTGCTGTCACTGAAGTAGATCAGCCAGTCCAGCGTGTAGGCCATGGGCGCGGTAAAGGTCAGGGCTTCCATGCGCGCGCTGTGTGTACCCAGGTAGACCGCCTCCAGCGTTTCGGGATGTTCGGGTACAAAGCCCAGGTGACCCGACACCCACCACATGGCCAGCACGGTGGCCCCGATGCCCGCGCCGCCCAGCCACGCGTTGGCGCTGCGGCGCATCTCGGCATCGGCCAGCGCCCACAGCACCAGCAGCAGGCCGACCCCTACCCCCACCAGCGCGGCACCCGGCGCACCCCAACCCAGCTGCGCCGCCACCCACGCCGACAATGGACTGCCGGGCTCCATCTGGAAGGCCACCCGATCGACGGTGGCGTCGCGCAGCACGGCTGTGATGCCGCGCAGCGTCGCAAACGCAGCGAACCCCATGACGACAAACACCACCACGCTCTTGAGGCTGCCTGCCCCGATGCGCACCAGCGTTTTGCTGCCGCAGCCGGAACCCAGCACCATGCCGAACCCAAACAGCGCGCCGCCCAGCAACGCCGACAGCCAGATCACGCGCCCGCTGTAGTAGATGGTCTGCGTCGGGTCGATCCAGCCTAGGCCGGCCATCGCGTGAAAACCCACCATCGCCACGCCAATGGCCAGCGCCCACATGCGCAGACGGGTCCAGTCGCCCATGTTGACGACGTCGCTGATAGCACCCATGGTGCAGAAGTGGGTGCGGTGCGCGATGGCCCCGAAGGCGGCGGACACGGCAAACGCCGCCCACAGGACGGAAGCATGAAGCGCTTGGAATTCAGACAGGTCCATGTGGGAAAACGGCTCAAGCGGATGGCGGCATGCCCGCGCGCCGGGATTGTACGTGCTGCGCCCGCGCCCCATGGCCCGGCCGGCGACACGCGCCCTGACTTGCAGCGCCGGTGTTCTCTTTTCGGGCCATCACGGGGGCGCGGCTGGCCCTCAACGCATCCGCGCCAGCCGCTCGCGCGCCGCAGCCGCCGCTTCCGATTCGGGGTAGCGCTGCACGAGCGACTGCCAGGTGGCACGCGCGGCCTTGACGTCCTTAAGTTCGAGTTGGCAGCTGGCCAGCGCGAGCATCGCCTCAGGGGCGCGGTTGTGGCGCGGATACCGGTCGAGCAGCTGCTGGTAGCTGTCGATAGCCTCGCGGTACTGGCGCAGGGCGTAGCGGGCGTTGCCCTGCCAGTACAAGGCCGCGGGTGTGTAGCCACTGCCCGGATAACGCCCCAGAAACTGCCCGTACAGGGTGGCCGCGCGCGCAAAGTCCGAGGCGCGCAGCGCCGCCATCGCCTCCTCGAAGGCGGTTTTTTCGTCCGGCCGCACAGCAAACGTCTGCCCATCCACCGTCACCTGCACCGGCTCTAGGGCGCGCAACCGCTCGTCCAGCGCTGCCCAGGCGTCGCGCTGCTGGCGCTGCGTCTCGGCCACATCGCGCGCCAGCCGCTCCTGCTCACCGCGCAGCTGGGCTACCTCGCGGCGCAGCGTCTCGATTTGCCCCACCAGATCCAGCACACCGCGGCGGGCACTGTCACCGCCACTTTGCGCCTCTTCCAGCCGTCGCTGCAACGCCTGCAGCGCCTGCTGCTGCGCCTCCAGGCTCTGGCGCTGGGCCTCCAAGGTCTGCCGCTGGGCCTCGACGCGGCTGCGCAAGTCCAGTATGGCGCGCCGCGCGTCGTCATCGGCAAGAAACGCCTGCGCCTGACCGGCGACGATCAGGCCGCCGGCCAGCGCCGCAACGGTGCCGCGCCACAGCGGCAGGCGGCGAAACACGACCCGGCATCGCGCCAGGGCATCGCCACGCGGGAACAGGGACATGGGGCGCTCCGGCGTCAACGGTACGACAGTTCGACACGGCGGTTACGCGCCCAGGCTTCCTCTCCGCTGCCCTGCACGGCTGGCTTTTCCTTGCCAAAGCTCACCGCCTCCATCTGCGCGTCCTGCACGCCCATCAACGCCAGCGCGCGGCGCACGGCTTCGGCGCGTTTCTGGCCCAGCGCCAGGTTGTACTCGCGCCCGCCGCGCTCGTCGGTGTGACCTTCCAGCACCACGCGGCGCTGGCGGTCGGCGTTCAGATAGCGCGCGTGCGCCTCCAGCGTGGCCGCATACTCCGGCTTGACGGTGTAGGAGTCGAAATCGAAGTAGATGACCCGCTCCACATTGGCCGGGGGCTGCCCCGTCTCGGTCGGCGCGGTCTGCACCGGCACGACGGTGCGCCCGTCGACCGCACCGCTGATGGCGCCGGCGCCGGTACCCACGGCTGCCCCGGCACCACCCGGCGCCACCGGTACCGCCGAGCGCTCGCTCACCGGCGCCGGGTTTTCATCGAGCTTGACACTGGAGCAACCCGCCAGCAACGCGGCCAGGAGGGTGGCAACGACAGCCGTTTGGCAGCCACGGGGCGACAGGACGAAGCGTTTCATGATCGTTGAGGGTATGGGCTGTGCAGTGAAAAGAGAATGGAATTGGGAACGCAGGGGTGGACGGGACAGGCTACCGGAGCGGCCCAGCCACGCAACACCGCGACCTCAGGCCAGGAACGGCCCCCAGTCCGGCTCCCGCACGGCACCGCCGGCAGCCAGCCGGGTCTTGATGCGGCCGTCGAGCGTGGTCGTCATCAGCGACTCGCGCCCCTGCACGCGCGTGCCATAGATGATGAGTCGCCCGTTGGGCGCAAAACTGGGGCTCTCATCGGCTTGGGAATCGGTCAGCGAAGTCACGGCTCCGGTGTTCAAATCCAGCAGGCGCAGCCGGAACGCGTCGCCCACACGGGCGATGTAGGCGAGCTGTCGCCCGTCGGGACTGACGGCCGGGGAGATGTTGTAGCTGCCCTCGAACGTTACCCGCGTGATTTCGCGTCCATCCGGCGTCATGCGGTAGATCTGCGGCGAGCCGCCGCGGTCGCTGACGAAGTACACGGCCTTGCCGTCAGGAGCAAACGCCGGCTCGGTGTCGATCCCGCCGGTCTGGGTGATACGCTGCGGCTGGCCACCGTCCAGATCGAGTGCGTAAATCTGCGAGCTACCCGCCAGAGTCAGCGTGGCATATAGGCGCCGTCCGTCGGGCGACCAAGCCGGCGCACTGTTGGAGCCGCGGAAACTGGCCAGCAGGCGCCGCCGCCCGGTGGCCAGGTCGTGCACGTAAATCACGGGCTTGCGTGCCTCGAACGAGACATAAGCCAGCTGCGCACCATTGGGCGACCAGGCGGGCGAAATGATCGGTTCGCGGCTGGTGAGCGCCGGTTGCGCGTTTTCACCGTCGGCATCGGCCACCCAGAGCTGATGGCGATCCCCGTTGGCCGTGACATACGCGATGCGCGTAGAAAATACGCCGCGCACACCAGTCAACTTTTCATACACGTAGTCGGCCACGCGGTGCGCCGCCAGCCGCAGCTCACTGGCGCCAACCGGGTAGCTCAGGCCCCCCAGGTCGGTGCCGCGCACCACGTCCCACAAGCGGAAGCGCACATCGAAGCGCCCATCGGCCAAACGGCGCACGCTACCGGTCAGCAGCGCATCGGCCCCCTGGGTGCGCCATGGCGCCAGCTCGGGACGCGCCATTTCGTCGAGTACGGTGCTGCCGCCGGGCAGCTGTCGCAGCTGGCCGCTGCGCACCAGGTCCGCGCCGATGATGGCCGGCACGTCCTGCGGCACGCTGCCGTCGAGGCGGAACGGGGCAATGGCAAACGGGATTTGCGCCACACCGATGCCAGCCACCTCGACACGGAACTGTGCCCATGACGGGGCGGCCGACGCGCCGCAGACCCCCGCGAGCGCCGCCGCAAGCCAGCGGCGGCGGTTCAAGCCGGACACTACTGCAGAGTTCATCGCAAGCACGGGTTTCTCGTTCAACATGGGGAGGGCAAACCCCAACAGGCACCCGATAATACCGGAACCCACCGATGCTTCCTGAGTGCCGCAAAGCGGGGCACAAGTTCACGCCCGCTCTTCACCGCGCCTGTGGGGCAAACAGGCGCGCTGGCGCCCCACGTCCGCGCGTCCGCCACGCCCCGGCCGTCCACACCGTCTTGCTGCCGCCTTGAACGCCACACCCACTGCCCCCCCCTCCCACGGTGCCGCACCGTCGGCGCGCATCTGGACGCGGCTGCGCCGCCTGTGGCCGTACTTCCGGCCCGCGCGGGCCGGTCTGGGCTGGGCCGCGCTGGGCGCCCTGCTGGCAGCGCTGACCGAGCCCGCCATCCCGGCGCTGCTGCAGCGCTTGCTTGACGACGGCTTTGTGGCCGGGGCGTTGCCGCTGTGGGGGGTTCCGGTGGCCCTGATCGGTTTGTTTTTGGTGCGTGGTGCTGCCACCTTCGTCGCCCGCTACGGGCTGGCCTACACCGCCAATGGCGGCATGCTGGCGCTGCGCCAAGCCATGTTCGAGCGCCTGGGCGAAGCGGATCTGGCGCTGTTTCAGCAGCAAAACGCCAGCCGCCTGTCCAACACCTTAGTTTATGAGGTGCAAAACGGCGCCGTGCTGCTGGTGGACGCGCTGCTGACGCTGGCGCGCACGGTGCTGACGATCGCCGCGCTGCTGGTCTACCTGCTGTGGCTGAACTGGCAGCTGACGTTGATTGCGGTCGCGATTTTTCCGCCGCTGTCGTGGGGCATGAAGGCGCTGTCGCGACGGCTGTATCAGGTCACGCGGCGCAGCCAGAGCGCCACCGACGCGCTGGCCTACGTGGTGGAGGAAAACGTGCTGGCGCACCGGCTGGTGCGGCTGCACGGCGCACAGGGCCAGCAGCAGCGCCGCTTTGCCGATCTGAACCGCGTGCTGCGCGGGCTGGCGTTGCGCAGCACGGTGGCGGCCGCGGCCATGACGCCGCTGACGCAGATTCTGGCCGCCATCGCCCTGTCGGCGGTGGTGATGGTGGCACTGCAGCAGGCCGCCGCTGGCGTGTCGGTGGGCAGCTTCGTCGGCTTCGTCACCGGCATGCTGATGCTGGTGACGCCGATCCGGCAGCTGGCTGACATCGCCACGCCGATCACGCGCGGGCTGGCGGCGCTGGAGCGGGGGCTGGAGCTGATCGAGGGCACGCCGCGGCAGAGTAGCGGCACGCACCGCAGCACGCGGGTGCGCGGACATGTGGCGCTGCACGACGTCTGGGTGCGCTACGGCGCTCGGCGCGGCAGCGCGCTGCGCGGCGTCACGCTCGACATCGCCCCCGGCGAGCATGTGGCGCTGGTGGGACCCTCAGGCTCGGGCAAGACCACGCTGGTCAACCTGCTGCCGCGTTTTGTCGAAGTCAGCCGCGGGCGCGTGACGCTGGACGGCGTGGATGTGCGAGACTGGGATCTGCGCTGCCTGCGTGCGCAGTTTGCCATGGTCAGCCAAGACGTGGTGATGCTCAACGACACCGTGCTGGCCAATGTAGCGCTGGGCGATGAGCAACCCGACGAGGCGCGCGTGCGCGCCTCGCTGCAGGCGGCCAATCTGGGCGACTGGTGGCCGCAGCTGCCCCAGGGCCTGCACACGGTGGTGGGCCACAACGCCGCCGAACTCTCCGGAGGTCAGCGCCAGCGGCTGGCGATTGCGCGCGCGCTGTACAAGGACGCGCCGGTGCTGATCCTGGACGAAGCCACGTCGGCGCTGGACAATGAATCCGAACGCCTGGTGCAGGAGGCGCTGGCGCGCCTGATGCACGGGCGCACCACGATCGTCATCGCGCATCGGCTCTCGACCATCGAGCATGCCGACCGCATCGTCGTGCTGGAGGATGGACGGGTGGTCGAGCAAGGCAACCACGCCACCCTGCTGGCCGCCGGTGGCGCCTATGCCCGGCTGCACGCGCGCGGCGCGGGGGGGTGGATCGACGACGAGGACGCGGCCAGCGAAGCAGGCCACGCTCAGCAGGCCGCACGACCCCCCGAGACCCCCGAGGGAAACGAACGATGAGCCAAGCCCGGGGCGCGGCTGCAGCGGGCCAACGTGGCGCAGTGCCCGCGCCGCGGCTGACTCCGCGTCTCGGTGGCGCCTGAATCGGCACCGCCTCCACGCACCGCACAGCCGCCGCCTGCTGGCACAACCAACCGGCGCACATATCCCCGCGGCGCGCTACAGCAGCACGATGTCGTATTGCTCCTGCGTCATCGCACTGTCGCTCTGCAGCGAAATGGGCTTGCCGATGAAGTCCGACAGTCCCGCCAGATGCTGGCTTTCCTCGTCCAAAAAGCACTCCACCACCTGCGGCGCAGCGACGATGCGGAACTCACGCGGATTGAAGGCTCGCGCCTCGCGCAGGATTTCGCGCAGGATGTCGTAGCACACGGTGCGCGTGGTGCGCACGCGCCCGCGCCCGTCACAGGCGGGGCAGGTCTCGGTGAGCATCTGCGCCAGCGACTCGCGTGTGCGCTTGCGCGTCATCTCCACCAGCCCCAGCTGCGAAAACCCGCCCACCATGGTCTTGACGCGGTCGCGCGCCAGTTGCTTGCGCAGCTCGGCCAGCACCGCCTCGCGGTGATCGTCACGCGTCATGTCGATGAAGTCGATGACGACGATGCCGCCCAGGTTACGCAGACGCAGCTGGCGCGCAATCGCCTGCGCCGCCTCGAGATTGGTGCGAAAGACCGTGTCATCGAAATTGCGCGCGCCCACAAACGCCCCGGTGTTGACGTCGATGGTGGTCAGCGCCTCGGTCTGGTCGATGACCAGGTAGCCACCCGACTTCAAATCCACGCGGCGCCCGAGCGCGCGCGCGATTTCCTCGTCCACATGGTACGGCTCGAAGATGGGCCGCTCGCCCCGATACAACGTCAGGCGCTCCAGCACCTGCGGCGTATACGCCTGGGCAAACGCCTGCAGTGCCGCAAACTGCTCGCGTGAGTCGACCTGCACGCTACGCGTGTGGGGGCCGGCCAGGTCGCGCAACACGCGCTGTGCCAAGTTGAGCTCCTCGTACAGCAGCGCCGGCGGCGACACCTGCAGTGCACGCGTGCGGATGTGCGCCCACGCCTTGCGCAGATAAGCGATGTCCTCGCGCAGCTCGTCATCGCTGGCCTCCTCGGCGTTGGTGCGCAGAATGAAGCCGCCACCGCCCCCGCCCACCAACGCCTGCAGCCGCTGGCGCAACGCCTCGCGCTGGGCGTGGGCAATCTTCTGCGACACGCCGATGTGGTCGTCCTGCTGCGGCAAAAACACCAGCAGCCGACCGGCTATGCTGATCTGCGCGGTCAGGCGCGCGCCCTTGGAGCCGATCGGATCCTTGAGCACCTGCACCAGAATCGACTGCCCCTCGAACACCTGCCGCTCGATGGGCGCAGCGGACTCGGCGTCACGCCCGCCGCTGTGGCGCGCCGCGCTGTGCGGCATCAGGTCGGCCACGTGCAAAAACGCGGTGCGCTCCAGACCGATGTCGATGAAGGCCGACTGCATGCCCGGCAGCACCCGCTGCACGCGCCCCAGGTAGATGTTGCCCACTAGCCCACGCTCCAATGCGCGCTCCAGCAGCACCTCCTGCACTGCGCCTTGCTCGATGATGGCCACGCGCGTTTCCTGCGGTGTCCAGTTGATGAGGATGTCGTGCGCAAGCATGGCGCCTTCAAGCTTACCGCAGCGCCACACCGGCGCGGCGCAGCAGCTCGCCCGTCTCGTACGCCGGCAGACCAACGATACCGCTGTGGCTGCCGTGGATGCGCCGCACCCACAACGCAGCACGCCCCTGGATGGCATAAGCGCCAGCCTTGCCCATGGGCTCGCCGCTGGCGACATACGCGGCGATCTCGTCCTCATCCAGCGGCTTGAACACCACGCGCGAGCGGCTCAGCGCCCGCCCCTGGCCCTGCGGTCCGGCCACGGCCACCGCCGTCAGCACCCAGTGGGTGCGGCCCGCCAGACGGCGCAGCATGCGCGCCGCATCGGCCGCGTCGGTGGGCTTGCCCAGAATCTGGTCGTCCAGCACCACCGTGGTGTCCGCGCACAGCACCACGCCAGAGGGCCAGCCGCGCCGCTGCAGTCGCGCCCGCGCCGCCCGCAGCTTGGCCAGCGTGACGCGCCGCACATAGGCCGCCGCGGCTTCACCCGGCCGCACCGCCTCCAGCGCTTCTGTATCCTCATCTGGGTCGGGCGGCAGCGGCACCGGCGTCACCCCCCATTGCAGCAGCAATTCGCGGCGGCGCGGACTCTGCGACGCCAGATAGACCCAGGGGCGGCCATCGGCTGGCAACTCAACAGTGGTCTCGGGCGAGGTCATTCGCGGTGGTAAGGGTGACCGGTGAGCATGGACCAAGCGCGGTAGAGCTGTTCGATCAGCAGCACGCGCGCCAGAGCATGCGGCAGCGTCAGGTCGGACAGGCGCAGCGTGGTGTGGGCCGACTGCCGCAGTGCCGGATCGAGCCCGTCGGGCCCGCCGATGATGAAGACAATGTCGGCGCCGTCGTGCTGCCACTGGCGCAGCCGCCCGGCCAGCTCCGCCGTGGTGCAGCGCTGCCCGCGTTCATCCAGCACCACCCGGCGCGCGCCCTTCGGGCAGGCGGCCTCCAGCCGCTGCCGTTCGGCCGCCATGGCGGCGGCGGCCGACTTGCCGCCCGCGCGCGGCTCGGCCTTGACGGTGCGCAGCTGCACGCGCGCCTCAGGAGGAAAACGCCGGGCGTACTCCTCGTACGCGGCCTCGGCCCAGTCGGGCAGGCGCTGGCCCACGGCCAGCAGATGCCACTTCATGCGCCGTCGCCGTCATCGGCCCGGCGGCGCCGCGCCGGTTTGGGCGGGATGGTGGCAGGCACGGCACGGCGTCTCCCGCGCCGGGACACTTCGTCTGCTGCGGCCACCCCGCGCCGGGCAGCGGCACCTCCCGCTCGCGTGGGCCGCGCTTGCGCTGCGTCGCCCGTGCCTGGTTGCGCAGCCCGCGCCGCGCCTGCCAATGCCCGGTCCGCCGTCGCGGCCTTGCGCAGCCGCACCGGCTTGCCGCCCCAGATCTCTTCCAGCCGGTAGTACTGCCGGACCGCGGGCTGCATCACATGCACCACCGCGGCACCGCAGTCAACGATGATCCACTCGCCGTTGTCTTCACCCTCGACCCGCGGCTTGGCAAAGCCAGCCTCGGCCACCTTGTCACGCACGCTGGCGGCCAGCGCCTTGGTCTGGCGGTTGGAGGTGCCGCTGGCGATGATGACGCGCTCGAACAGCGGTGTCAGCGCCTCGGTGTTGAAGACCTGGATGTCCTGTGCCTTGACATCTTCCAGGCCATCGACGATGGCCCGTTGCAGCTTGCGGATATGGCGTTGCGCGGCGGTTTCGGTCATGGATGTGCAGAAGATGGCGACCCAGGGGCATCCGCCACCCGGTACAGGCCGTGGGTCGAAATATACCGCGCCACGGCCGGCGGCACCTGCCGCGCGGCGTCCGCGTCGCCTCGCTGCCAGGCCGCCCGCACCGCGGTGGCGCTGACGTCGAGTGGTGCCAGCGGCAGGCGCTCGTGGGGCAGCGCCCGTTCCTTGGCGCCAACCGCAGCCGGGGCGTCGGGCGCGCGCTCGGCCACCACCACGGTGGCCAGCGCCAGAATGTCGGCCCAGCGGTGCCAGTGGCAAAAGGTGCGCCACTGGTCGGCGCCCACCAGCAGGAACAGCTGCGCTCCCGGATAGACCGAGCGCAGTTCGGTGAGCGTGTCCACCGTGTACGACGGCCCGGCACGGTCGATCTCGCGCCGGTCGATGACCACCCCCGGCAGATCGCCGAAAGCGAGCCGGCACATGGCCAGCCGGTGTTCGGCGGCGGTGAGCACACGCGCCTTGTGCCACGCACAGCCGGTTGGCACGATGTGCAGCCGCTGCAGCGCCAAGGCGCGCAGCGCGGTTTCGGCCAGCGCCCGGTGCGCCACGTGGGGCGGGTCGAACGCGCCGCCAAACACGCCCACGCGCACGGGCGCCGACAGAGCACTCACAGCCAATCCCGGCGCACCAGAAATTCGGTCAACAGCCGGTGCTCGGGCGTGCCGGGCACGGGGCGTTCGTCGTAGGCCCAGCGCACCAGCGGCGGCATTGACATCAGGATGGATTCGGCGCGCCCGCCCGACTGCAGGCCGAAGTGCGTGCCGCGGTCCCACACCAGGTTGAACTCGACGTAGCGCCCGCGCCGCAGCAGCTGGTGCTGCCGCTCGCGCTCGCCCCACGGCATGTCCATGCGGCGGCGCACGATGGGCAGATACGCGTGCAAGAAGGCGTCACCGACGGCGCGCGTCAGCGCAAACCCGCCGTCGAAGCCCAGCTCCGAGAAGTCGTCGTAGAAGATGCCGCCGACGCCGCGCTGCTCGCCGCGGTGGCGCAGGCAAAAGTAGTCGTCGCACCATGCCTTGAAGCGCGGGTACTTGTCGGCTCCAAACGGTGCCAGCGCCTGCGCGCAGATGCGGTGGAAGTGCACCGCATCCTCTTCGAACCCATAGTACGGCGTCAAGTCCATGCCGCCACCGAACCAGCTCACCGCCTCGGCGCCGTGCGGGCGCGCGGTGATCATGCGCACGTTCATGTGCACGGTAGGCACGTACGGGTTGCGCGGGTGAAACACCAGCGACACGCCCAGCGCCTCAAACGGGGCGCCGGCCAGCTCCGGGCGATGCTGGGTGGCCGACGGCGGCAGCCGCGCGCCGCTGACGTGCGAAAAGCCACAGCCGGCGCGCTCGAACACCTCGCCGCCTTCCAGGATCTGCGTCACGCCGCTGCCCTGCAGCGGCTCACCAGGCGCCTTCTCCCAGGCGTCGGACTGAAACGAGTGCCCGTCGATTTCGGCGATGGCGCTGGTGATGCGTTGCTGCAACCCAAGCAGATATTCACGCATCAGGTTGACCGGGTCGGTGCTCATCGCAAACTTCCGCTAGGAATAAAGAGAAGGGAAACGCCAACGCAACGACGCCCCAGCCCCCCAAGGCGCCAAGGTGGCCTGCCCACGCACCGGCGTGGTGCCGCGATGGGCGTACTCTGTCAGCACGCAGCCGCTCACGCCCGCCCCAGTGCCCGGTGGCCAATGTCACGCCGAAACTGCTGCCCGTCGAATGCCACCTCGCGCACCAGCGCGTACGCGCGCGCGCGCGCCTGGGCCACGTCAGCGCCCAGCGCGGTGGCGCACAGCACGCGCCCACCGGCGGTCACCAGCTGCCCGTTCTGCCAGGCGGTGCCGGCGTGAAACACCACCGCATCGGCGCTGTCTGCTGGCAATGCGGTGATCGGATCGCCCTTGCGTGGTGCGTGCGGGTACCCGTGCGCCGCCACCACCACGCCTAACGCCACGCGCTCATCCCACTGCAGCGTGACAGTGTCCAGCCGACCCTCGGTGGCCGCCCACAGCACCTCCAACAGGTCCGAGCGCAGGCGCATCACAATCGGCTGCGTCTCCGGATCACCCATGCGGCAGTTGAACTCCAGCGTGCGCGGCGTGCCGTCGGGTGCGATCATCAGCCCGGCATACAGAAAGCCGGTGTATGGTCGGCCCTCGGCGGCCATGGCGCGCACCGTGGGTTCGATGATCTCGCGCATCACGCGCTCATGCACCGCGGGCGTCACCACCGGCGCTGGGGAGTACGCCCCCATGCCACCGGTGTTGGGGCCGGCGTCGCCGTCGAGCAGCCGCTTGTGGTCCTGACTGGTGGCCAGCGGCAGCACGTGCGTGCCATCCACCAGCACGATGAAGCTGGCTTCCTCTCCCTCCAGAAACTGCTCGATGACAACGCGGGCGCCTTCGGCGTTGTGCTGCACGCCCAGACGGTTGTCACCCAGCATATCGTCGATGGCGGCGTGTGCCTCGGCCACGGTCGTGGCCACCACCACCCCCTTGCCGGCAGCCAGCCCGTCGGCCTTGACGACGATTGGCGCCCCCATGCGCTCGACGTAGGCGTGCGCAGCCGCGGGGTCAGAAAAGGTCTCGTGCGCGGCGGTGGGAATGCCGTGCCGCTGCATGAAGGCCTTGGCAAACGCCTTGGAACTTTCCAGCTGCGCAGCCGCCTGTGTGGGACCCAAGATACGCAGCCCAGCGGCGCGAAAAGCATCGACGATGCCGGCGGCCAGCGGCGCTTCGGGGCCCACCACGGTCAGCCCGATATCGTTGGCCTGCGCCCAGTCCCGCAGCGCGAACAAGTCGGTCATCGGCACGTTGGTCAGCGCCGGATCGAGCGCCGTGCCACCGTTGCCTGGCGCCACGAACACCGCAGCGGCACGCGGCGACTGCTTCAGCTTCCAGGCCAGCGCGTGCTCACGCCCGCCGCCGCCCACCACCAGCACGCGGATACGATCGCTCATGCCTGCAGCTCCGCGTTGTGGAAGACGTCCTGCACGTCGTCCAGGTCCTCCAGCGCGTCCAGCAGCTTCTGCATACGCTGGGCGTCGTCGCCCTGCAGCGTCACGGTGTTGGTGGGGCGCCAGGTCACCTCGGCCATGGCGGCCACCAGACCGGCTGCCTGCAGCGCGTCGCGCACGCGCTCGAAGTCAGCGGGCGCGGTCAGCACCTCGATCGAGCCGTCCTCTTGCGTCAGCACATCGTCGGCACCCGCTTCCAGCGCCACTTCCATCACCCTCTCCTCCGACGTGCCGGGCTCGAACACGAGCTGCCCGCAATGCTGAAACTGGAACGCCACCGAGCCCTCGGTGCCCAGGTTGCCGCCGTGCTTGGCAAACGCATGGCGCACCTCGGCCACGGTGCGCACGCGGTTGTCGGTCATGCAGTCCACGATCACCGCCGCGCCGCCGATGCCGTAGCCCTCATAGCGCACTTCCTCGTAGTTGACGCCCTCCAGGTTGCCGGTGGCCTTGTCGATGTTGCGCTTGATGGTGTCCGCTGGCATGTTGGCGGCCTTGGCCTTTTCGATGGCCAGCCGCAGGCGCGGGTTGGCCGCCGGGTCACCGCCCCCTAGGCGCGCCGCAATCATGATCTCCCGCACCACCCGGGTCCAGATGCGCTGGCGCTTTTCATCCTGCCGCGCCTTGCGATGCTGGATGTTGGCCCATTTGGAGTGTCCTGCCATGCAAACCTCGCTTGCTCGGAAACCATCGCCCACAAGCCAACGCGATGGGTAGCCGAGCATTTTACGCCGCGGCTCGCCCC
>NZ_DAISZC010000038.1:0-2510 GCF_036824975.1 Tepidimonas sp. | reverse complement strand
TGTCACCTGCTGCTGGACAAGGCCAACCGCCATGGCCTCATCAGCGGCGCCACCGGCACCGGCAAGACCGTGACGCTGCAGACACTGGCGGAGGGCTTTTCGCGCCAGGGTGTGCCGGTATTTCTGGCCGACGTCAAGGGCGACCTGACGGGCATCAGCCAGCCCGGGCGTATCGAGGGCAAGCTGGCGCAGGTGCTGGCCGAACGCGGGCTGCCGCTGCCCGAACCCGCAGCCTGCCCCGTGACCTTGTGGGACGTGTACGGCGAGCGCGGCCACCCGCTGCGCGCCACCGTGTCGGACATGGGACCGCTACTGCTGGCACGGCTGCTCAACCTCAACGATGTGCAAAGCGGCGTGTTGACCCTGGCGTTCCAAATCGCCGATGACCAGGGCTTGTTGCTGCTGGACCTCAAAGACCTGCGCGCCCTGCTGCAATATCTGGGTGACAACGCGCGCGCCTTCACCACGGAGTACGGCACCATCAGCAGCGCCAGCATCGGCGCCATCCAACGCGCACTGCTTGGGCTGCAGCAGCAAGGTGCCGAGCAGTTCTTCGGCGAGCCGATGCTCGACATCGCCGACCTGATGCAAACCGTCGATGGCCGTGGCGTGGTCAATATCCTGGCGGCCGAGCGTCTGCTCAACGCCCCGCGCCTGTACGGCACCGTGCTGCTGTGGCTGCTGTCGGAGCTGTTCGAGCGCCTGCCCGAAATCGGTGACCCCGACAAGCCTCGCCTGGTCTTTTTCTTCGACGAGGCGCACTTGCTGTTTGCCGACGCTCCCAAGGTGCTGCTGGAGCGCATCGAGCAGGTGGTGCGATTGATTCGCTCCAAGGGGGTGGGCGTGTATTTCGTGACGCAAAACCCGCTGGACGTGCCCGACAGCGTGTTGGGGCAACTGGGCAACCGGGTGCAGCACGCGCTGCGCGCCTTCACGCCGCGCGACCAAAAGGCCGTGCGTGCCGCCGCGCAAACCATGCGCCCCCAGCCCGGGCTGGACGTGGAGCGCGCCATCACCGAACTGGCGGTGGGCGAGGCGCTGGTGAGCCTGCTCGACGCCAAGGGCCGGCCGAGCGAGACCGAGCGCGTCTGGATCGTGCCGCCGGCCAGCCGCATCGGCCCCGCCACCGACGCCGAGCGCGCCGCGCTGCGGCAGCAGTCGCTGGTGGCGGGCGTGTACGAGCAGACCATCGACCGCGAAAGCGCCTACGAGCGGCTGCGCGCCCAGCATCAGGGGGACGCCCCGTCTGCCACCGGCGCCCCCGGTGGGACCAGCGACCGCCTAGGCGAGCTGCTGCTGGGCCGCAGCGGCCCGCGCGGCGGCCGCAGCGATGGACTGCTGCAGACGGTGGCCAAAACGGTGGTACGCGAGGTCGGCACCCAGCTCGGGCGGCAGTTGGTGCGCGGACTGCTGGGCGGGCTGCTGGGCGGCAGCGGCACACGCACGCGTCGCTGACCCCCCGCCGGCCGACGCCGCGCCGGCGGGCCGGTGACTCTCCCCCATCGCCCCTACCCCGCCGCATCGGCGCGCGGTGTGCGGGTTTGCGCGCATCGCCCGCATCCGGAGCGCCCCCTATACTGGTAGCAACGACGAGGAAACACGCACCGATGACCACCGGGTTCACCGCGTTGAGCTATGCACTCGCCGCGATTCTGGCCATCGCGTGCGCGGCACTGGCGTGGGCGCTGCACCGCAGCCGCCGCCTGCTGCGCGAAGAGCAGCGCTGGGTGTCACAGCTATTCGACCAACTCGGCATCGCGCACTGGCGGCGCAATCTCGACACGCAGGAGCTGTGGTGGTCGAACGTGTTCCGGCGTATGCACGGCATCGCCCCGGACGAGCCGGCCGAGCGCGCGCGTTCGCTGCGCCGGCTGGTACCAGAAGACCGTCAGCGGCTGCAAAGCGTCCTCGAGGAGGCCTACACCCGTGGCGGCGGCGAGACCGACTACCGCATCCAGCAGCCTGGGTTGTGTATCGCTCTTTCTGTAAACTCCGTTGTGCCCGCTAGAAGGCAGGATTGCCGGGCGAGGTGCTTAGGCGCGTAGGCGCCTAAGCAGCTTACCCGGCAAGACAGGTCCGGTTTATGGCCTGACGCCATGACTTTGAGAGGGAAGTATAACCGTTGCCCTGTTCGAGCTGGGCAAGCCAAGCATCGGCCTCATCAGCGGTCACATGCAGTCCGGTGGTGCGGTACTCTTCCCAGGCCTTGAGGGTGTCTTGGCGGAAGGCCTCGCGCTTTTCCTCGCGATCAACGTACTGGGTGATCGCTTCGCGCATCAGCCAATGCGACGTGCGATGACGCGCATCAACCAGACGCTTTAAGCGGGCCTTGGTGTCCTCGTCGATCTTGATCGCCACGGGGCGAGCGGCAGCAGCAGCCATAGCAGCCCCCATCAAAGTATTTCAAGGTATTACCTTACCATACTTCACTCGACTGTGCCACCCGCTGGGTATACATCGCCATCCACCCCGACAAGAGCGCAGCTTGCGCGCGGGCCTTTCCGCATGCC
>NZ_DAISZC010000128.1:0-1987 GCF_036824975.1 Tepidimonas sp. | reverse complement strand
CCCGCTACGCCAGATGTGGCCATTGCTACGCCGGATGTAGCGCCTTCCTCTTTTATCTCCGCCCTCAGCGGTGAGTCCATCCGGGGGGCACTCACGCCCTCGGCCCCTGCATCCTCGGATGCCGCGCCCGCGGCCACGGGTGGCGCGGGTGGGCTCTCCCCTGGGGGTGGCGTGCCCGCCCTGCCGGATGACGTGCCCGACCATGTGCTGGTGGCGCAGCTCGTCGGCGCTCGGCTGGCCACAGAAGCCGATTTCGCGCGGGTGAACAAGGCGCGGATGCTGGCGCACCGGCTGGCGGGCCTGTTGGCCGTGCCGGATGGTCAGCGCGGGCGGCGGGAGGTGGCCAAGAGAATCGCCGCGGAGTTCGGGTTCAAGAGCTTCCAGCACGTGTACCGGCTGCTGGACCTCTATAAGAAAGGCGGGCTGATGGCGCTGGCGCGCCTGGGGCAGCGCAAGGACCGCGGGCAGGCGCGGGTGCTGGTGTCGGTGGCCTTCGAGTCGTGGGCGGCGTCGCACCCGGAGCTGGGAGAGCCTGCCGCGCTGGCGGAGAAGATGCTGCAGCTCACCCGCGCGGCGTGGGTGGGCGGGGCTTCAGGCGCCACGCAGGCGTGGCTGAAGGCCACGGCCGCGCTGGCCAAGGAGCTGATGGACGCGGGGCACGCGAGGGAGGCGGCGGCGGCGCTTTTGGGCCTGCCATGCCCGCGCCGGTTCGTGGAGGCCGAAGGCAGGAAGTTCCGCGTGGCGGGGCTGGCGAAGCGCGACGGCAAGGCGGTGTACGACCGGCATCTGGCGCCGGTGCCGCGCACGGCGGCGGGGCTGATGCCGGGGGATGTGGTGTGCGGGGATATCAGCCCGCTGGACATTCCGGTGGCGCGCAAGGATGGCAGCGTGGCCTACGCGCGGATGATCGCCTGGCACGACGTGGCCACGAACTGGCTGCATGTGGACGTTGTGCTGCTGGACAAGGGCGAGGGCATCCGCCGCGAGCACGTGGCGGCGTCGTTCTGCCGCATGTGCGAGACCGCACCTTTCGGTGCGCCGCGCCACCTGTATCTGGACAACGGCAGCGAATACAAGTGGGAGGAGCTGATCCAGGCGTGGGTGCAGGTGGCGATGCTGACCAAGCATGCGCTGCGGGTGGATTTGAATGAGCTGCTGCCGGAGCAGGCGCGGGTGACGCGCTCGATTCCCTTCCACCCGCGCGGCAAGCGGATCGAGGGGCGGTTCGGGAATCTGCATCAGCACCTGGCCTGGTGGTTCGGCTATGTGGGCGGCAACCGCATGGCCAAGAAGATCACGACGATGGGCAAGGGGGTGGAGGTTTCCGACTTTGCGCTGGTGCAAGAGTGGCTTCAGTTGACGCTGGAGGACTACCACACCACGCCGCAGCAGGCCGAGCACATGAAGGGGCTGTCGCCCATGCAGAAGCTGGAACAGGCGCGCGAGGCGGGCTGGAAGAAGGCGGTGATCGAGCGGGAAATCCTGATGCTGGCCTTTGCCGACCGCGAAATGCGCAAGGTGGATCGCGGCTGCATCAACTGGATGGGGCGCACGTGGTTCCACGACGAGCTGATGACGATCGATGGCCGGGTGGAGGTGGCCTGGCCGCGCATCGCCGCGCCGGAGTACGAGGGCTTGATCGTGCTGGATCCGCGCACGCAGCGGGTGATTTGCGTGGCGCAGCCGCAGGTTCCGGTGGGTCTGCTCGACCAAGCCGGGGCGAAGGAGGCGGCGCGGCGGCGCAAGGCGTTCCGGCTGCTGGTGGCCGACCGCGAGAGGGAGGCTGGCGGTGCGCTCGACGGCGCGGCTCTGGCCGGGGTGCGGGCGAAGGCGCTCGGATTGGACGAGACCCTGGCCGCCGTGGAAGCGGAGGCGGTGCGCATCGAGCCGAGCCCGGAGGCGCAGCAGTTGCGGCAGAAGTACCTGGAGGCGGTGGAGGCGCGGCTGAAGGAGACCACGCGCCGGGCCGCCGAGCGGGCCGCTGCGG
>NZ_DAISZC010000127.1:0-1995 GCF_036824975.1 Tepidimonas sp. | reverse complement strand
GTCGCCCGCGCTCGGCCACGGTCGTCATCACCAAGGACGACGGCGGGGTGATTGGAACCTGAAATCGCGGCGGCAGCCGGCCACAGCTTGCCGTGTGACCCCGCTGCCGACGACAAGCCGGCCCGCCCGGGCCGGTTCTTTTTTGAGTAGCCGGCTTCGCTTCACGCCGCGTTGGCATCTGCATTGAGCTGTGCCACCATTTCGAGACGCAGCTGGGGATGGTGCTGCAATAGCGCTGGCACCAGAGGTGCGACCGGCACGCTGGCCACAACCGCGGTCGACAAGACCCGCAGCGGGCCGGCCACCGTGCGGCTGCGCTGCGCAATGTCCGCGTCGGCTTCGTCCCGATCGGCCAGGATACGCCGCACCCGCTCCAGGTAGCGGGCCCCTTTATCGGTCAGACTGACGCGGCGTGTGGTGCGGTGCAGCAATTGAACACCCAGCGTCGCTTCGAAATCGGCCACCGGCGCGTCTGGCCGTGCTGCTCGCCTGTGGGCGCAGGGCTGCACAGACCCAAACGCTGCGCTTCGTGGCCTTGGGTGACATGCCCTACGGCCCGCCTGACAAAAGCTACCCTCCCTACCGAGCCTTGATCGAGCGCGTCAATACCATCGCCCCGGCGTTCACGATCCACGTCGGCGACATCAAGGCCGGCTCCACCCACTGCAGCAACGAAGAGTTCGCTGCCCAGCTGGAGCACTTCGGGCGCTATCAGGGCGCGGTGGTCTACACCCCCGGTGACAACGAATGGACCGATTGCCACCGCGCCAACAACGGCGCCTACGACCCACTGGAGCGGCTGGCCACGCTGCGCCAGCGCTTCTTCACGGCAGGTCGCTCGCTGGGACAGAAGCCACTGGCGCTCGAAAACCAATCGGTGGTGATGCCCGAGTACGCCACCTATGTGGAAAACCAGCGCTGGTGGGCCGGCGACGTACTGTTCGTCACGGTGCACATTGTGGGCAGCAACAACAATTTCGAAATCCGTGACCCGAAGGCGGCCGCCGAGTTCTTCGACCGTGACCGCGCCAACGTGGCTTGGCTGCGCGCCGCCTTCGAGCTGGCCCAACAGCGCGCTGCGCGCGCATTGGTGGTGGCCATGCAAGCCGATCCGTTCGACACCGCACGCCGCGACGGCACATTCCCGGCCCACTCCGGTTTTGCGAACAGCATCGGGGCAACGCTGGTGCCATTGGCGGCACAGTGGGGCAAACCGGTGCTGCTCATCCACGGCGACAGCCACGTGCTGGCCTTCGACAACCCGTTTACCCACCAGCAAAAGCCTGTACTCAACCTCACGCGCTTGCAAGTACCAGGTGCGGCCGACGCGCGTGCCGTGGAAATCGCCGTGGATTGCAACGCTACTCAGCCCTGGACCATTCGGTTGTTCAGGCCCAACCCGTGACGATTGCCTCGATGTCGTTTCTGCGCAACACATGCGGGTCGATCCGGGTGGACTTCACAGACGAGTCATCGTCGGCGTTTGGAATGCCGTCGTGGCGTGGCCGCATCAGCCATCCATGTCTGGGGGGGCCCGACCTCCGGGTCCCGTGTTCTCTCAATCCGTGGAAACCGAAACGATGAAAAAATCACTCATTGCAGTAGCAGCCCTGCTGGCCAGCGGCGCCGCTTTGGCGCAGTCCAATGTCACCCTCTACGGGCGCGTGGACCTTTCCGTCGGCAACCTGAAGGACAAAGTCAAGAACACCTCGACCACCCAAATGTTCCAAGGCGGCGACGGAGGCCTGACCACCTCGCGCTGGGGTCTGCGTGGCACCGAGGATCTGGGCGGTGGCCTGAAGGCGGCGTTTAGGCTGGAAAACCGCTTCAATGCCGACACCGGTGCGTCGCAGGATCCCTACTTCAGGGGCGAGTCCAGCCTATCCCTGATGGGGGGGTTTGGTGAAGTCAAGCTCGGCCGCAGCGCCACGGTGTACGACGAGGTGCGTGGCCTCGGTCAAAGCCGTAACGTGTTTGACTCGGCCTTCACCCCGT
>NZ_DAISZC010000037.1:18005-19369 GCF_036824975.1 Tepidimonas sp. | reverse complement strand
CTTCTACAATGCCGGCATGGAGTTCACCGAGATGCTGCGGCGCGCCGAGCAGCGCCACCGTTCCCGTTTGTGCGTCGGTCTGGATCCAGAGCCGGGGCGGCTGCCGGGGCGCTGGCGCGGCAACCCGGCGCACTTGTACGACTTCTGCGCCGCCATCGTGGATGCGACGGCCGACCTCGTCATTGCCTACAAGCCGCAGATCGCCTACTTTGCCGCGCACGGGGCCGAGGCCCAGCTGGAGCGCCTGATGGCACACATCCGGGTGGCCGCGCCCGAGGTGCCGATCATTCTGGACGCCAAGCGCGGCGACATCGGCAGCACCGCCGAGCAGTATGCCAAGGAAGCCTTTGAGCGCTACGGCGCCGATGCGGTGACGCTGTCGCCGTTCATGGGTTTCGACTCGGTCGAGCCCTATCTGCGCTATCCGGGCAAGGGGGTCTTTCTGCTGTGCCGCACCAGCAACCCGGGCGGTGACGACCTGCAGGCGCAGCGGTTGGCCGACCTGCCTGGGCAGCCTCGGCTGTACGAGCACATTGCGGCGCTGGCCCAGGGGCCGTGGAACCGTAACGGCCAAGTGGGGCTGGTGGTGGGCGCCACTTACCCGCAGGAGATCGAGCGCGTGCGCGCCATCGCGCCCACGGTGCCGCTGCTGATTCCGGGGGTAGGCGCGCAGGGCGGCGACGCCGCGACCGTAGTGCGTATGGGCTGGCGCGGGGATGCACAGGGCCGCACCACCGGCGCGGTGGTGGTCAACTCGTCGCGCGCGATCCTGTATGCCAGCAGTGGCGACGATTTTGCCGCTGCGGCGCGGGCCGAAGCCGAGCGCACGCGCGCGGCGCTGTCGGGGTGATGGAACGCGGTCTCAGGCGTCGGTGACGTACCGGATGCGGGTGCCGGCCACCGTGAGCACGTCACCCGCGTGCAGGGGCTGCGCCTGGTCGCCGATCGGCACGCCGTTGAGCAGGACCGGTTCGGTGCCGTCGCTCTGCCGTACCGCGTGACCCTCTGCGGTGCGCAGCACGGCGGCCACAGTTACGCCCGGGCGGCCCACGGTGGTCAGCGGCTTGTGCAGCGGCATGGCGCGCCCGGCCGATGGGCCATCGACGACGACCAGAGTGGCCACGCTTACAGCGGCCGCTCTGGGAAGCGGTGCGGCGTCGGGGGGCGGCGCCGACTCGGACCCCCCGCGGCCTGACGTGGCGGGCGGACCGACCCGCACGACCGGTGCCGGTTCGTCGGCAGCAGCGCGCAGCGGCGCGGCTTGCGCCGGGGCCGGGGTCGGAGGAGGGGTGGCCGCAGGGCTGGCTACAGCGACCTGCCCGGCTTCGCCCGGCAACACCTGCAGTTCGTAGCGGGCAATCTGG
>NZ_DAISZC010000037.1:1854-17905 GCF_036824975.1 Tepidimonas sp. | reverse complement strand
AGCGACCTGCCCGGCTTCGCCCGGCAACACCTGCAGTTCGTAGCGGGCAATCTGGATGCGGTCGTCCGGGCCGATGTCAGCCGACACCACTGCACGGCCGTTGACGTAGGTGCCGTTGGTGCTGTTGAGGTCCAACACCTGCACGCGGCCGTCCGGGTGCAGCACGAACACCGCGTGCTCGCCGCTGACGGCCAGGTGTTCCATCACGATGTCGTTGTACGGTCGGCGGCCGATGGTGGTTCGTCCCTGCGTCAGCGGCAGGCGTTGCAGCTCGCGGCCGTCGAGGGTGATGACCAGCGTGGGCATCATAGACTCCTGGGCGCAGGGTCGGGGGCACAGTGAATCACGGCCACCGCGATGTTGTCGTGCCCCCCCGCGGCGTTGGCGGCCGCCACCAGCGCCTCGGCCACCTGGGCTGGCGCGGCCTGCCGGCACAACAGGTGGGCGATTTCGCCATCGGTCAGCATGTCGTGCAGGCCGTCAGAGCACAGCAGGTAGGTGTCACCCGCCTCGATGGTCTGGAGCGTGGTGTCGCAGGCCAGCGCCGGGCTGATGCCAACGGCCCGGGTGACGAGATTGCGGTAGCCAGTGATGCGCGCTTCGGCGGCGGGCAACAGTCCGGCATCGACATGCTCCTGCACCAGGGTGTGGTCATGCGTGAGCTGCACCAGCTGACCCTGACGCAGGCGATACAGGCGCGAGTCGCCCACGTGCGCGACGGCAAGCCGCTGGCCGCGGACCAGCGCCGCCACCACCGTGGTGGCCATGCCGTGGTGGGCGGGGTGCAGCAGGGCGTCTGTGTAGATGCGGGCGTTGGCCGCCTGGATAGCCGCGCGCAGCAGGGACTCTTCCTCGCCTGGCGGGATGGCCGACAGGGTATCCCGCACGTGTTCGTGCACGGTGCGGCAGCACAGCCGGCTGGCTACCTCACCCGCCTGGTAGCCGCCCATGCCATCGGCCAGCACCGCCAGCCCCAGCTCGGCGTCAACGACGACGGCATCTTCGTTGTTGGGGCGCAGGCGTCCCACGTCGGTGGTGCAGGCAAACAGCAGCGGCATGGTGGCGGAGGTTGACGGCCACTGCAGTGTAGCCGCTGTGGCCGGGTGATACCACAAACTCGCCGATGGGCCTGTCTGCTACCACGCCCAGCACCTTCACCACCGCCTTGTTCAACCACCCCCGCTCGCATGTCTCCTCCAGTTCCACCCCAGTGCCCATGGTGGTGGCTGTATACAGCTGCTCGTGCGTGCGGACGGCACCGCCAAAAAGATACGGGCCCCGCCAGCGCGGGGCCCGTTGCCGACATGGCTACCGAGGGCGAAATCGAGGCCCTCGCTGCGGCTCGTCAGAGCAGGCTCTTGAGCAGCTTGCCCATCTCGGATGGGTTGCGTGTGACCTTAAAGCCGCACTCCTCCATGATGGCCAGCTTGGCCTCGGCGGTGTCGGCGCCACCGCTGATGAGCGCGCCGGCATGCCCCATGCGCTTGCCCGGGGGTGCCGTGACACCGGCGATGAAGCCCACCACCGGCTTCTTCATGTTCTCCTTACACCAGCGGGCGGCTTCGGCTTCATCCGGGCCTCCGATTTCGCCGATCATGATCACGGCGTCGGTGTCCGGATCGTCGTTGAACATCTTCATCACGTCGATGTGCTTGAGGCCGTTGATCGGGTCACCGCCGATGCCCACCGCACTTGACTGCCCCAGGCCCAGTTCGGTCAGTTGCGCCACGGCTTCATACGTTAGGGTACCGGAGCGGCTGACCACGCCGATGCGGCCCTTGCGGTGGATATGGCCGGGCATGATGCCGATCTTGATTTCGTCCGGCGTAATCAGCCCCGGGCAGTTGGGCCCGAGCAGCAGGGTTTTCTTGCCACCGGCGGCTTCCTTGGCCTTCATTTTGTTGCGCACCATCAGCATGTCGCGCACCGGAATGCCCTCGGTGATGCACACCACCAGGTCCAGGTCCGCTTCCACGGCTTCCCAAATCGCGTCCGCAGCCCCAGCCGGCGGCACGTAGATGACGCTGACGGTGGCACCGGTGGCTTCCTTGGCTTCGCGCACCGAGGCGTAGATCGGAATATCGAAGATCTGCTCGCCGGCCTTCTTGGGGTTGACGCCGGCGACGAAGCAGTGCTTGCCGTTGGCGTACTCCAGGCACCTGTGGGTGTGGAACTGGCCCGTCTTGCCAGTGATGCCCTGGGTGATGACCTTGGTGTCTTTGTTGATCAGGATAGACATGGTGTACTTTCCTCTCGGCAGGGCTGCATCAGCGGCCCGCGGCGGCGGCCACCACCTTTTGCGCGGCTTCGGCCATGGTGTCGGCACTGATGATGGGCAGGCCCGACTCGGCCAGCATCTGCTTGCCCAGATCTTCGTTGGTACCCTTCATGCGCACCACCAGCGGCACGTTGAGGTTGACCGCGCGGCAGGCAGTGATGATGCCGGTGGCAATCACATCGCAGCGCATGATGCCGCCGAAAATGTTGACCAAAATGGCCTTGACGTTCGGGTTGCGCAGCATGATCTTGAACGCCTCGGTCACCTTCTCGGCGGTGGCGCCGCCGCCGACGTCGAGGAAGTTGGCCGGCTCGCCGCCGAACAGCTTGATGGTGTCCATGGTGGCCATGGCCAAACCCGCGCCGTTGACCAGGCAGCCGATATTGCCGTCCAGACTGATGTAGGCCAGGTCGTACTTGGAGGCTTCGACTTCGGCCGGGTCTTCTTCGTCGAGGTCGCGCAGCGCCACGATTTCGGGATGGCGAAACAGCGCGTTACTGTCGAAGTTGAATTTGGCGTCCAGCGCGATCAGGTTACCCTGGCTGTCGCGGTTGAGCGGGTTGATCTCGACCAGCGATGCGTCGGTTTCCATGTAGCAGCGGTACAGGTTCTGCAATAGCGTGACCGCCTGCTCGACCGTGTGCCCGCTCAGGCCAATGCCTTCGGCCAGCCCACGCGCCTGCGCCTCGGTCAGGCCGGTCAGCGGGTCGATGAAGATCTTGACGATCTTCTGCGGCGTGTGTGCGGCGACCTCTTCGATGTCCATGCCACCCTCGCTGGAGGCGATCATGGCCACCTTCTGTGTGGCGCGGTCGGTGAGCACCGAGACGTAGTATTCCTTGCCGATGTCGGCGCCTTCTTCGATGTAGAGGCGCCGCACCTTCTGACCTTGCGGACCGGTTTGGTGCGTCACCAGCTGCATACCCAGCATCTTGCCGGCCAGTTCGCGCACCTCGTCGATACTCTTGGCCACCTTGACGCCGCCGCCTTTACCGCGGCCACCGGCGTGGATTTGCGCCTTGACGACCCACACCGGGCCGCCGAGTTTTTGGGCGGCTTCCACCGCCTCCTGCACCGTGAAGGCGGGGATGCCGCGCGGCACCGGCACGCCGAACTGGCGCAGGATTTCCTTGCCTTGATACTCGTGAATCTTCATGGATGACCTGTGATGAAGTGGCGTCTGACGGGAGGTCCGCCGGACGGCGTCGGACAGCGCAGGCGCCGACGTCGCACGCACGAGTGCGCGGCCGCCCAGCGGGCGCGGCCGCGGCTGGCGGGCCAGCTCGGGACAGCGCGAACTGTATCATGCGGCCCAGGGCACAACCTGATGCCAAGCTGACAGGCTGAAGCACGGGGCGAGCGGGTTGTCTATCGGTGTAAACCCTAGGGGGTATTGGAGTGTTTCAGATCTTCATCGACGGCGAGGCCGGCACCACCGGCTTGCAGATCCGCGAGCGGTTGCAACGTCTGGATGGTGTATCCCTGCTGTCGATCGACCCGGAGCGCCGCAAGGATCCGGCCGCCAAGCGTGCGCTGATGGCCCAGGCCGACGTGGTCATTCTGTGTCTGCACGACGACGCGGCGCGCCAGGCGGTGGCGATGATCGACGCCTTGCGCGCCGAGACCGGGCGCGCACCCCGGGTCATCGACGCCTCCACCGCACACCGCGTGGCACCGGGCTGGGTCTATGGCTTTGCCGAACTGGCCCCGGGCCAGGCCGATGCGATCCGCGCCGCCGAGCGGGTGGCCAACCCGGGCTGCTATGCCACGGGCGCGATCGCACTGATCCGGCCGTTGGTGGATGCGGGGTTGATCCCGCCTGAGCACCCGCTGTGTCTGCCCAGCGTCAGCGGCTACAGCGGTGGCGGGCGCGCGATGATCGAGGCCTACGAGCGCGGACAAGCCCCGGCGTTCGAGCTGTATGCGCTGGGTCTGAACCACAAACATGTGCCAGAAATCATGGCCTACACCGGCCTGCGGCGACGCCCGCTGTTCGTGCCGTCGGTGGGCAACTTTGCGCAAGGCATGTTGGTGCAGTTGCCGCTGCACCTGGATACGCTGCCGGGTGCAGTGCGCGCCGCCGACCTGCTCGAGGCGCTGGCCGCCCATTACGCCGGCAGCGCTTGGGTGTCGGTGCAGCCGCCCACGGCCGATGGCAAACTGGACGCGGTGGCGCTGGCCGGCAGCGACCGGCTGGAGTTGCGCGTGTTTGGCAACGACAGCTACCGTCACGCGGTGCTGGTGGCGCGGCTCGACAATCTGGGCAAGGGCGCCAGCGGTGCCGCCGTGCAGAATCTGCGCCTGATGCTGGGTATTTGACCGTGTGACCGTAGGCTGTGGCAGTGCACCGGGCCGCGCCCCATGGCGCGCGCCGTCGGGCCAGCGCGCAGACGCCCGTGATGCCGTCTGTGCCACTGGCAGTGCCCGGGAAGCCATCGGGCCAGCGGCTAGGCGGTGTTGACCAGCCAGCCATCGGCGCGTTGCGCGGCGCCGCTGGCACACAGCTCGTCGATGATGGCGTCCAACCAGGTGCCAAACGGTTGCCCTTGGCCGTGGCGTGCATGCAGCCGCACCAGGTACGGCACGTCACGTGCCCAGGCGTGTACCGCCTGCAGGGGGTGACGCTGCCACTCCAGCAGCTTGAACTTGAGCAAGACTTTCAAGCCGTAGCGCCGGTGTCGCGCAGGATCGGCGGCAAACTGCGCCAGCCGCTGGCGCGCCACCGCCAGCGCGGTAGCCACGGCGAGCGTGGGGCGGTGCGCTTCGGCGTGATCGGCGTCGCCAAATGGACTGCCATGCCCAGGTATCACCACGCACGGCGCCAGCCGCTCGATCAGGTCCAGCGTGGCCCCGGCGGCGGCAAAGCCCGGCTCGCCGTCTAGCTCCGGAAACACCACGCCCAAGCCGTGCTGCCACAGTGCGTCACCGCTGATGAGCACGCGCGAGCAGGGTTCGAACAACAGTACCGCGTCAGGGTCGTGACCGGGGGCGGCGTGAATCTCCCATGATCGCCCCCCCAGCGACACCGTCTGGCCCGGTGTCAGCAGCCCGTCAAAGCGAAAGCGCTCGCAACACTGGCCAGTGCTGCGGTAGCTCAGGCGCGCCTGGTCCCAGGCGCGCACCGCGTCGGCTTGCCCGGGTGGGATGAGCGTGACAAGCTGCGGGTAGCGCGCCTGCAGCGCGGCGTTGCCGCCGCAGTGGTCGCTGTGCAGATGGGTATTGAGCAGGCGCTGCAGGGGTCGCCCGCCCAGCGCGTGCGCCACCAGCGCCAGCGTCTGCTCCGCGTGCGTGACGTAGCCCGAATCGACCAGCGCCGTGCCGTCGGGGCCGTCGAACAGGATATTGTTGGCCGACAGCCAGCCGCGCTCAAAAAAGCGCATGCCCGCAGGCAACGCAGGCGTACTCATCGCTGGCTGACGCAAAGCCCTGTGCCATCGGCGGCGGCGTGAAGCGGGCGCATCCTATGTATCCTATTTCTGCCGCAGTTCCCGGCGCAGAATCTTGCCCACCGCGCTCTTGGGCAGCTCGTCTCGGAACTCGATGTACTTGGGGCGCTTGTAGCCAGTGAGGTTGTCGTGGCAGAAGCGCATCACTTGCTCCTCGGTGAGCGTGGGGTCGCTGCGCACAACGTACAGTTTGACCGCCTCGCCTGAATGCTCGTCAGGCACGCCCACGGCGGCGCACTCCAGCACGCCCGGGCAGGTGGAGACGACGTTGTCGATCTCGGTCGGGTAGACGTTGAAGCCCGAGACGATGATCATGTCCTTCTTGCGGTCGACAATGCGGATGTAGCCGCGTTCGTCCATGATGCCGACGTCGCCGGTGCGCAGGTAGCCGTCGGCGGTGAAGACCTTGGCGGTTTCGTCCGGGCGTCTGTAGTAGCCGGTCATCACGTTGGGGCCGCGGATGCAGATTTCGCCGGTGCTGCCCGGTGGCAGGTCGCGGCCGTCGTCGTCCTTGATGGCGATTTCCACACTGGGCAGCGGCAGGCCGATGGTGCCGGTGAAGTGGGTGTTGGTGACCGGGTTGTTGGTGCCGATGGCACACGTCTCGCTCATGCCCCAGCCTTCGATCATCACGCAGCCGGTGACCTTCTGCCACTGCCGGGCCGTGCCTTCGGAGGCCGCCATGCCGCCAGCTTGCGACAGCACCAGCGAGGAAAAATCGAGCTGGCGGAAGCGCGCGTTGGCCAGCAGGCCGTTGAACAGCGTGTTGACCGCCGGCAGCACGTGAAACGGCCGCGCCTTGAGGACCTCGACAAACTTGGGGATGTCGCGCGGGTTGGGGATCAGCGTCGCATGCCCGCCCTGGCGCATCACCAGCAGCATCAGTGTCAGCGCAAAGATGTGATACAGCGGCAGCGCCATGATGTGGTTGGCGCGCCTCGGATCGCCGATGCGGTCGATGGCCGGCGCAAACCACGCTTCGGCCTGCAGGATGGCCGCGATCACGTTGCCATGCGTGAGTACCGCTCCTTTGGACAGCCCGGTGGTGCCGCCGGTGTACTGCAGGAAGGCAATGCTGTCGCGGCTGACGTCTGGCGTGCGCAGGGATAGGGTCGACCCGGCTTGCAGCGCCTGCCGAAACGGCACGATGGTGCGCGTGCCTGCTGGCCCCTGATAGGGCAATTTGAACGCCGGCACCAGCTTGGCCACGTGCCGCACCAGAAAGGTCATCCAGCGCCCGTACCAGAAGCCCAGCAGGTCGCCAAAGCTGGCCAGCACCGCGTGCCGCACCGGGGTGCGGTCAATCACCTCCTCCAACGTGTGGGCGAAGTTTTCCAGGATGACGATGGCCTCGGCACCGGAGTCGTTGAGCTGGTGCTCCAGCTCGCGCGCGGTGTACAGCGGGTTGACGTTGACGCAGGTGTAGCCGGCGCGCAGCACCGCCGCCATCGTCACCAGGAACTGCGGCAGGTTGGGCAGCATGATGGCCACGCGTGCGCCCGCGGGCAGCCCGAGCGACTGCAGGTACGCGCCCAGCGCGGCACTGTAGCGGTCGAGCTGGCCGTAGCTCATCCAGCGGTCCATGCAGACCGACACCGGGTCGTGCGGGTGGCGCCGAAACGCCTGCTCCAGCAGCGCGTTGAGCGACGGATACTGCGTGTGGTCGATGTCGGCGGGGACACCAGGGGGGTAGCTGGACAGCCAGATTCGTTCCATGGGACACCGGTGCAGGTCGACAAACCACCTCATTGTCACTGCTGCGGGTACCGTTGGCGCTCAGGGGATGCCCGTAGAAGCTGTCGCCTGCGGCACAGCTGGCGCTGGGGCGGGGTGCCACAGCCGAATGCGGGAAAACCCTGACTTGATGCGGATTTGCGGTTACAGTACCCGCATGTCCGACCCCACCACCCCACCCCTGCCGACCAGCGCCAGCGCCCGCGGCGAGCGTGTGGCGGTGCGCGATCTGCCGCTGGCTTCGATGCCGGGGCCCAGGCGGCGCCGACGGCGCGCGCCGATCCGGACCTTGAACGCCACTCACCGCGACGCGATTCGGGCCCATTTGCTGGCGCTGGACGAGCGTGACCGCTACCTGCGCTTTGGCTACGCCGCCCAGGACGAGCACATCCGCCGCTACGTCGACGGGCTGCGGTTCGGGTTGGACGATATTTTTGGTATTTTCAACTGGCGTCTGCAGCTGATTGCGATGGCGCATTTGGCGTATATGGTCGATCCCCAGCGCGGCAGCGACAGCGCCGAGTTCGGCGTCAGCGTCAGCGCGCACGCGCGCGGCCGCGGCTACGGCCACCAGCTGTTCGAGCGCGCCATGGTGCACGCGCGCAATCACGGTGTGCGCTACCTCTACATCCATGCCCTGAGCGAAAATGTGCCGATGCTGCGCATCGCGCGCAGTGCCGGCGCCACCGTGGTGCAGCACGCGGGCGAGAGCGAATGCCATCTGGAGTTGCCGCCGGCGGATTTCGGCTCGCACGTCGGCGAGTTGCTGGAGCAGGAAGTGGCGCGCACGGACTACTGGCTCAAGGCGTTGCGGGCGCTGGTGCGGCGGGTGTTCGGTCGCCCACGCTGATGGTATTCTTGATGGCGTTGCAACTCCCGTTTCCCATCAGTGGCCGATCCTGCCCACTCTTCGGGGCTGCGCGCTGGCGCGCGGCCCGACGACAAGCGCAGTTTTTTGCAGCGCCTGGTTGAATTTCTGCACCCTGGCCCGGATTCCAAGGCCGAGCTGATCGAGGCGCTGGCCGACGCCGAGGACAACGACGTCATCGACGCCGAGGCGCGCATCATGCTCGAGGGGGTGATCCGCATCGCCGACATGACCGCCGGTGATGTGATGGTGCCAGCGCCGCGTATGGACGTCCTCGACATCGAAGCGCCATATGCGGAGCTGCTCAACACCGTCATCGAGACCGGGCACTCGCGCTTTCCGGTCTACGAGGGCGAGCGCGACCACATCATCGGTATCCTGCTGGCCAAGGATCTGCTGAAACTGCAGCGCGCGCCGGAGCTGAAACTGCGCACGTTGCTGCGCCCGGCGGTGTTCGTGCCCGAGAGCAAGGGGCTGAACGACCTGCTGCGCGAGTTTCGCGGCAACCGCAACCACCTGGCCATCGTCATCGACGAGTTCGGGCGCGTGGCGGGTCTCATCACCATCGAGGACGTGCTGGAGCAAATCGTCGGCGAGATCGAGGACGAGTTCGACGACGACGAGGAAGAGGGCGACATCTTCGCCCTGGCCGATGGTTCCTGGCGCGTCAGCGGCGACACGCCGATCGAGCGCGTCAACGAGGCGTTCCAGGTGGCGCTGCCCGAGGCCGACTTCGACACCATCGGCGGCTACATCGCACACGCCATGGGACGCGTGCCACGGCGCGGCGAAGCGTACGAGGTGGCTGGTCTGCGCTTTGCGGTCCAGCACGCGCGCGGCGGGGCGGTGCGCTGGTTTAAGGTCGCCCGCGTTGAGGGCGCATGAGCGGCCGCCTGCGGCAGCGCCTGCCGGGCGGGGGGGGAGGTGCGGGGTTGGCGGCGGCTGTCGCCGGGCTGGCCCACGCGGCGGCGCTGGCCTGGCCGCTGCCGTGGGCCCTGGGCGCGCGGCTGCAGCCCGGCGAGCCGGTGCCGTGGCTGCATGGTCTCAGCCTGATGGCGCTGGTGGCGCTGCTGGCGCGCGCGGCCTCATGGCGCGCCGCGGCCTGGCGCACTGGCGTCTATGCCTCCGCCTGGCTGGCCGGCACGTTTTGGTGGCTGTTCATCTCCATGCACGTCTATGGCGGCCTGTGGGCCCCGCTGGCGGTCGTGGCGGTGCTGGCGCTGGCCGCGTTTTTGGCGCTGGACTACGTGCTGCTGGCGGTGTTGTGGTGGCGCTGGCGCGGCCACGGCTTGGCAGCGGCGGCCGCGTTTGCCGCCGCCTGGACGCTGGCCGAGTTGGCGCGCGGTCTGTTGTGGACCGGCTTCCCTTGGGGGGCAGGCGGCTACGCCCAGATCGACGCGCTGGGCTGGGCCGCACCCTGGGTGGGGGTGTATGGCCTGGGGGCGCTGGCGGCGGCGCTGGCAGCGGCGGCGGTGCTGACGCGCGGGCTGGGGCGCGCGGTGGCGCTGGGGCTGGGCGGGGTGCTGTGGGCGGTGCCAGGCAGTGGCGCGTGGCTGGCGCAGCACCTGCCGGACTTCACCGCCCCGGCGGGGGCGCTGCCGGTGCGGCTGCTGCAGGGTGCCATTGCGCAAGACCGCAAATTCGACGCCGACGACGGTATCCCGTTGGCGCTGCGCTGGTACGGGGCGCGCGTCGTCGAGGCCGCTGCCGACCCCGCTCTGGCCGGGGGGCTGGTCGTGGCCCCCGAGACCGCCATTCCGCTGCTGCCGCAGGATCTGCCGGCCGATTACTGGTACGGCCTGGCGGCGGCGGTGCGCCAGGGGCAGGTGGCGCTGCTGATGGGGGTGCCGCTGGGGGACTTTGCGCGTGGCTACACCAATTCGGTGGCGGGCTGGCGGCCGGGACAGGCACCACTGCCCACCGGGCAGGCCGCGGCCAGCCGCGACAGCGCGGCAGCGCCAGCGGCGCGCCCGTCTGACGGCGCAGACAGTGCACCTGTGGCTGCGGCCAACGCGTCCAACACCACGCCGACCCCGCTCGGTTTGGCCGACTACCGTTATGACAAGCACCATCTGGTGCCGTTTGGGGAGTTCATTCCGCCCGGTTTTCGCTGGTTCGTCGACCTGATGCACATGCCGCTGGGCGATTTCCAACGCGGGGCGCTGCCGCAGCCGCCGCTGCACTGGGCGGGTCAGCGCATCGCGCCACATGTCTGCTACGAGGATTTGTTTGGCGAAGAGCTGGCGGCGGCGTTCCGCGACCCGGCGCAGGCGCCGACGGTGCTGGTCAACGTCAGCAACATCGCCTGGTTTGGGGATACCGTGGCGATCGACCAACACCGCCAGATCGCCCGGCTGCGCGCGCTGGAGCTGGGGCGCCCCATGCTGCGCGCCACCAACACGGGTGCCACCGCAGTCATCGACCACCGCGGCCGTGTGCTGGCGCAGTGGCCGTATGGGGCGCGCGGGGTGCTGGACACGGTGGTTGAAGGGCGCAGCGGCGTCACACCTTACGCGGCTTGGGTGGCGCGCTGGGGCCTGTGGCCGCTGGCGCTGGCGTGCCTGCTGCTGTGGGGGGCGGCGGCGTGGCGGGGGTGCGGCGGCGCCAGCCGTAGAATCGGCGGCTTATGCTGACATTTCAACAGATCATCCTCAAGCTGCAGGCGTACTGGGACGCGCAGGGCTGCGCGCTGCTGCAGCCCTACGACATGGAGGTGGGCGCGGGCACCAGCCACACCGCCACCTTCCTGCGCGCGCTGGGGCCGGAGCCGTGGAAGGCGGCCTACGTGCAGCCCAGCCGCCGTCCCAAAGACGGGCGCTACGGCGAAAACCCCAACCGCCTGCAGCACTACTACCAGTATCAGGTGGTGCTCAAACCCGCGCCGGCCAACATCCTGGACCTGTATCTGGGGTCGTTGCAGGCGCTGGGCTTCGACCTCAAGCGCAACGATATCCGCTTCGTCGAGGACGACTGGGAAAACCCCACGCTGGGCGCGTGGGGCCTGGGCTGGGAGGTCTGGCTCAACGGCATGGAGGTGACGCAGTTTACCTATTTCCAGCAGGTGGGCGGCATCGACTGCAAGCCCATCACCGGCGAAATCACCTATGGGCTGGAGCGGCTGGCGATGTACTTACAGGGCGTGGAAAACGTCTATGACGTGGTCTATGCCCCCGGCCTGACGTATGGCGACGTGTTTCACCAAAACGAGGTCGAGCAGTCGGCCTACAACTTCGAGCATTCGGACGTGGACTTTTTGTTTGCGGCCTTTGCCGCCTACGAACGCCAGGCGCAGCACCTGATGGCGCAGCAGCTGGCGCTGCCGGCCTACGAGCAAGTGCTCAAGGCGGCGCACACCTTCAATTTGCTGGATGCACGCGGGGCGATCAGCGTGACCGAGCGCGCCGCCTACATTGGCCGCATCCGTAACCTGGCGCGCAGCGTGGCGCAAAGCTACGTGGACAGCCGCGCGCGGCTGGGCTTTCCAATGGCGCCGCGCGCCTGGGCCGAGGAGGTGTTGGCGCAACGGACCGCAAAGGGGGTGGCGGCATGAGCGCGACGGTGGCCCCCTTGCTGGTGGAGTTGTGCGTCGAGGAGTTGCCACCGAAGGCGCTCAAAGGCCTGGGAGACGCGTTTGCACACGTGTTGCGCGAGCAGCTGGTTGCGCAGGGGCTAGCCAGCGCCGACGCGGTGTTGACCCCCTACGCCAGTCCGCGCCGACTGGCGGCGCACCTGAGTGCCGTGCGCGCCCGCGCCGACGACCGCGCCGTGGAGCTGAAGCTGATGCCGGTGGCGGTGGGGTTGGACGCTGCCGGTCAGCCGACGGCGGCGCTGCGCAAGAAGCTGGCCGCGCTGGGCGTGCCCGACGCCGAGGTGAGCGACGTGGTGCCGCGTCTGCGTCGCGTGCCGGACGGCAAGAACGAGATGCTGCTGTGGGATAGCGTGGTCCCCGGCGCGACGCTGGAGGCTGGCCTGCAGAAGGCCCTGGACGAGGCGCTGCGCCGTCTGCCCATCCCCAAGGTGATGACCTACCAGCTGGCCGATGGCTGGAGCAGCGTGCACTTCGTGCGCCCGGCGCACGCGCTGGTCGCGCTGCACGGGCAGCGCGTGGTGCCGGTGCAGGCGCTGGGGTTGAGCGCTGGCCGCTACACACACGGCCACCGCTTCGAGGCCGCGCGCGACCCGATCGAGATCGGGCATGCCGATGCCTATGCCGAGACGCTGGCGCGTGACGGGGCGGTGATCGCTCACTTCGGGCAGCGGCGTGCGCTGATTGAACGCCAGCTGGCCGAGGCCGCGGCGTGCGTGGGCGGCGGCTGCCGGCCGATCGAAGACGACGCGCTGTTAGACGAGGTAACCGCGCTGGTGGAGCGTCCCAACGTGCTGGTGTGCCAATTCGATGCCGCCTTTTTGGAGGTGCCGCAGGAGTGCCTGATCCTGACCATGAAGGCCAACCAGAAGTACTTCCCGCTGTTGGATGCACAGGGCCGGTTGACCAACCGCTTTTTGGTGGTGAGCAACGTCACCCCCGAGGACCGCAGCGCCGTCATCAGCGGCAACGAGCGCGTGGTGCGTCCGCGCCTGGCCGACGCCAAATTTTTCTACGACCAGGACCGCAAGCGCCCGTTGGAGTCGCGCGTGCTGGGGCTGGCCAAGGTGGTCTATCACAACCAGCTGGGCACTCAGGGCGAGCGCGTCGAGCGCGTGGCCGCCATCGCCCGCTGGGTGGCTGCCCAGCTTGGGGATGAAGCCTTGGTGCGGCTGGTCGATCGCGCGGCGCTGCTGGCCAAGGCCGATCTGCTCACCGACATGGTGGGCGAATTTCCGCAGCTGCAGGGCATCATGGGCGCTTACTACGCGCGCCATGATGGGGAAGACGCGCGCGTGGCCGACGCCATCGAGGATCACTACCGGCCGCGCTTTGCGGGTGACGCGCTGCCGCGCGACACAGTCGGTTTGTGCGTGGCGCTGGCCGACAAGGTGGAGACACTGGTGGGGCTGTTTGGCATCGGCCAGCTGCCCACCGGCGACAAGGACCCCTACGCGCTGCGCCGCCATGCGCTGGGCGTGGTGCGCATGCTCATCGAGCGCGAGCTGCCGCTGGCGCTGCCTGCACTCATCGACGCCGCGCTGCCGGTGTTTGGTGATCGCATTCGCGACCCGCGCGTAGCACTGCTGGACTTTATTCAGGACCGGCTGGCGGTGAGCCTGCGCGAGCAGGGCTACCGCGCGCAGGAGGTGGATGCGGTGCTGGCGCTGCGTCCAGCGCTGCTGCGCGAAGTACCGCGTCGGCTAGCGGCGGTGCGGGCGTTTGCCGTGCTGCCCGAGGCGGCCGCGCTGGCAGCGGCCAACAAGCGGGTCAACAACATCCTGCGTAAAGCCGAGGGCGCGGTGCAGCCGCAGGTGGATCCGTCCCGGCTGGTGGAGCCGGCCGAGCGTGCGCTGTACCAAGCGCTGCTGGCGGTGCAGCCCGAGGCGGATGCGGCCTACGATGCCGGTGACTACACCGGCAGCCTGCAGCGGTTGGCGGCGCTGAAAGCCCCGGTCGATGCGTTCTTCGAGGGGGTTATGGTCAACGCCGACGACCCCGCGCTGCGCGCCAATCGACTGGGGCTGCTGGCGCTGTTGCAGCAGGCCATGAACCGGGTGGCGGATTTGTCGCGCCTGGCGGTGTGAGGAGCGCCGCGATGTCCGCACGCGACCTGCGGCTGGTGGTCATCGACCGCGACGGCACGCTCAACCGCGACCCGGAGGATTTTCTGCGCGGACCGCAGGACTGGCAGCCGCTGCCCGGGGCACTGGAGGCGTTGGCGCGCCTGCACGCCGGTGGCTGGCGGGTGGTCATTGCCTCCAACCAGTCCGGGCTGGGCCGGGGCCTGTTCGACGCCGGCACCCTTAACGCCGTGCATGCGCACATGCTGCGCGAGGTCGCGCGGGCGGGCGGGCGCATCGACGCCATCTTTTTCTGTCCCCACGCACCCGAGGAGGGCTGCGACTGCCGCAAGCCCGCACCCGGCCTGTTGCTGCAGGTGGCCGCCCGCTATGGCGTCGCCCCGGCGCAGCTGGTGGCGGTGGGCGACTCGATGCGCGACGTGGCCGCGGCGCTGGCGGCTGGCTGTGATACCCATCTGGTGCTGACGGGCCAGTCGGCCGCGCTGCGGGGCGCGCCGCGCCCGCCCGATTTGCCCGCTGCAGTGACCGTGCACGATGACCTGCTGGCCTTTGCCGAAGCGCTGACCGCGAAGGCGGACAGCGCCGCAGCCCGGGGGACCCCATGAATGCGCTGCGTTCCTGGTTGCACCTGCTGTTCATGGCGGTGACGGTGGTGCCGTGGGCGACGGCGGCGGTGTTGATGTCACCCGTAGTTTCCAGCACCCGCTTGTACTGGTTCTGTATCGCGTGGGTGCGGCTGCAGGTGTGGGCGGCGCGTTGGATGCTGGGCATCCGCAACGAGGTCATCGGCTGGGACAACCTTCCAGTTGGCGACACCGCCCCGGCGATCCTGCTGGCCAAGCACCAGTCCACGTGGGAGACGTTCTGCCTGCCGGTGCTCATGCCCCATCCGTTGGCGTTCGTATTCAAGCGTGAGTTGCTGTGGATTCCGTTCTTTGGCTGGGCGCTTGGGCGGCTGGACATGATCCACATCGACCGCAGCAAGCGCACTCAGGCCTTTGCGCGTGTCGTCGAGCAGGGCCGGCGCTTGCTGGCCAAAGGTACCTGGGTGATCATGTTTCCCGAAGGCACGCGCGTGCCGCGGGGGGCGCGTGGCCAGTACAAGACGGGCGGCGCCCGGCTGGCCGTGCAGACCGGCGCCCCCGTGATTCCGATCGCCGTCACCTCGGGGCGCTGCTGGCCGCGCCGTGCCATCGTCAAACGACCGGGAACGGTGGTGTTTTCTATCGGTCGGCCTATTCCCAGTGTCGGCCGCGACCCTGACGATTTGATGCGCGAGGTGGAGAGGTGGATCGAGGCCGAAATGCAACGCCTGGACCCCGAGGCGTACCCCGCGGCCGTGGGCATGGCCGCCGCGGCACCCGCCGCTGCGGCCAACCCCGTGGCGACTGCAGACTCCCGTGTCCGCCACGATGGCACCTGATCCGCTGAAGCTGCCCGCGCACCCACGCGCCAGCCAGACCATCGACCTGAACGGACACCGTGTGGCGTTTGAGTTGCGCCGCAGCGCCCGTCGCAGTCTGGCGCTGCATGTGGGCCCGCACGGGTTGAGCGTGCGGGCTCCGCACGGCATGCCCTGGCCTGCGGTAGAGGACTTCTTGCGCCGCAAGGCCGACTGGGTGTTGCGCCACCTGCACCGCTACAGTGCCCGGACCGCACCTGCATGGCCCGCGCCTACGCCTGCCGTGTTGGCCCACGCACGCACGGTACTGGCCGCGCGCGTGGCTCACTTCGCCCCATTGCTGGAAGTGCAACCACGCGCGCTGCGGCTGTCGTCAGCCCGCACCCGCTGGGGCAGTGCCAGCACGCGCGGCACCATCGCCCTGAACTGGCGGCTGGCCTTCGTGCCGACCCCCCTGCTGGACTATGTGGTGGTGCACGAGCTGGCCCACCTGCGCGAAATGCACCACGGCCCCGCCTTCTGGGCACTGGTGGCGCACGTGCTGCCCGACTACGCCGAGCGCCGCGCCGCACTGCGCCAGTATGCGTTGGCGTAAACGCCGCGGCTGCGGGTAGAGGGCGGCTGCCAGCCGGGCGCCGTGGTGGCAGGCAGGA
>NZ_DAISZC010000037.1:0-1754 GCF_036824975.1 Tepidimonas sp. | reverse complement strand
GAGGGCGGCTGCCAGCCGGGCGCCGTGGTGGCAGGCAGGATGACGGCGTCGCCGGGCATGCTCAACCGGGCCATCGGGTGCTGGTCGTGGGTGCTTGCCACGTCAGCCGACCCGCTGCCGCATCAGCGCTGCGCCGCGATGGCAGCAAACGCGCCGGCCAGCGCCAGCGCGTGCACGATGGCGGCGCCAATCGTCAGGCCGATGGCGGGCCGCAGCGCGGCAACCGGGCGGCGCTGGCTCAGATGCCACCACAGCAGCGCCGCCGCCCCCAGAGACAGCGGCGCCGACGCCAGGCCCCACCATGCGGTGGCGGGCGGGATGTGCAGCCAGACGGCGGCCGCCAGTCCCGCATGCGCGCCCGCCGCCAGGGCGGTGTAGAGGGCGGCACTGCCGACCGGCCCCAGGCGCACTGCCAGCGTGCGCTTACCCACCCGCGCATCCCACGGCGCGTCAGGCAGCGCGTTGATGAGCAGAATGTTGGCCACCAGCAATGCAAAGGGTAGCGCCGAGACGGCTGCGATCAGCGACCACTGCCCGCGTTGGGCCACCTGCGCGCCCTGCACGATCAGCCACCAGGCGGCCGCCACCGCCACCTCGCCCAGGCCACGTGCCATCAGGCGCAGGGGCGGGGCGGAATACGCCCATCCCAGCACCAGACCGGCCAGGCCCGCGGCCAGCAGGGCAGTACCCGTCTGCAGCGCCAGCCACAACCCGCCCAGCACCACGAGTGCGGTCAGGCCGAGGGCTAACTGGCGGGCGTGCTCGGGTTGCGCTGTGCCCTGCTGGATCACGCGTGATCCCCCGGTAAACGGCGACAGCGGCGCCGGGTTGGCCGCGTCGGCGCCGTTGAGCGCGTCATGGTAGTCGTTCCAGGCGTTGGCCGCGGCGTGGGCGGCCAGCGCCAGCCCCAGCGTGACGCCGGCGCGCAGCGCATCGAACCCGCAGCCGCAGGCGGCGGCCATCGCCAGTCCCAACGCGACGGCCGCCGCCGTCAGGGCTAGAAAGCCCGGGCGGGTCAGGCGCCAAGCGGCGGATAGGGACAAAGCGGGAGTGGCTGTGTTCACGCAGGCAACGATAGCACGCGCCGCTGGCACACCGGTTTCATGGCGTAACATTCTGTTTCGATTGACGTTCACGTCAACGTCAAGGTCTGCGCTCCGGGGCCATGCCCGCAGCGCTGCTCTCGCCAGGGCCCTATTGCGACGGACATCGTGTCGAGGTTGGCATGGCCAGTACTGTGACTTACACCATCAGCGATCTAGCGCGAGAGTTCGACCTGACCACGCGCGCGATCCGCTTCTACGAAGACATGGGCCTGCTGCAGCCGCAGCGCAAAGGCCCGGGTGGGCGCAGCCGCGTGTATTCGGCGCGTGACCGCACGCGGCTCAAGCTCGTGCTGCGCGCCAAGCGCCTGGGCTTGAGCCTGTCCGAGGCCAAGGACCTGATCGACATGTACGACAGCCCGCGCGATACCGGGCCGCAACTGCGCAAGTTCCTGCAGGTGCTCGCCGTCCACCGGCGCCAGATCGAGGACCAGATGGCCGAGTTGCAGGCCACGCTCGACGAGATCAAGGTGCACGAGAAGGAGGCCCGCGCGCTGCTGGCGCGCCTGGGGACTGCCGACAACTCAGCGGAGGATGGGGATGCGGTGCCGACGGCCGCTGGTGCTGGCGTTGGCATCGCGCCTGTGCCTAGCTGCGAAGGGCGTGGTGGCCGCGAAAAATCGGCATAATTGACGTTGACGTAAACGTCAA
>NZ_DAISZC010000036.1:8009-20264 GCF_036824975.1 Tepidimonas sp. | reverse complement strand
GTTTCTGGCCGAGCGGTACGGCCCCCTGCTGCCGCTGGCCCGCGTGGGTTGACCGGCACCAACGGACGACGGGGCGTGGCCATGCTGCTCACGCCACCGGAGCACGTGCGTAGCCACGTCTGCCGCGCGGCGCAGCACCAGCACCCCGGCCGGTGGCCGCCGCAACGGTCGCTGGGCACCGCCTCCGCCCACCCACAACGGCACCGTCGGGGGCAACCGGACCCGCAAGGCCGTCACCGCATCCAGCACGTCGCGCCGGCTGGCGTGGACGCTGAAGCTCACGCCCACGATGTCGGCCTGCGTCCGGCGCGCGGCGTCGGCAATGTCGGCCACGGGCGTACACACCCCTAGCGTCAGCCGTTCGCACCCTTGCAGCACAAAGAAGCATTCGGCCATCAGCAGGCCGAGCTGATGCGGTTCACCGGGCGTCGTGGTCAGCACCACACGGGGCCGCCGCAGCGCCTGCGGCAGGGTCTGCTCGACCTCGGCCATCGCTTCGCGCAGCACCGCCTGAACCACCTCGGTGAAGAGGTGTTCCTGATACACGCTCAGCTCCCCCCGCAGCCAGGCGTCACCCACCGCCACACACAGCGGAGCCACCAGGCTTTCCACGGTGTCCGCCAGTCCCCGTACACGCACCGCCTCGCGCAGGCCCGCGCGCACCCGCGCGATTTCGTCGGCGCGCAGCCAGTCCATCCATGGGGCAAGCGCATCGGGTCCGCCATCCGCCGTGACCGCGGGGCGCGCCGCGCCGTCGGTGGTAGCGAGTGCCTCCAGCGCCGCCCCGGACAGCCGCACGACTCGCCCCGGACGGTGTCCGGCGTCGAGCAGTCGGCGAATCAACCGTAGGCGCGCAAGCTGTTTGGCGTCGTACAGCCGGTCACCCCGTTCGTCGCGCCGGGGCACCGGAAACCCGTAGCGGCGCTCCCACACCCGCAACGTGTCCTTGCCGATGCCGGTCTCGCGCTCGACGTCGGCGATCGTCCACAGAGGCGCGGGGCCCTGAGTGTGAGAGCGATCGGTCGGCGGCGTGGCAGCATTGTGGAAGTCGGCGCAGGGGTATGTCCGATAACGGGAACAAAAATACAATGGGTTTGTCTGAGATAAATTAGACAACTATAGCGTCCGTATCCCTGGCAAGCCGCATCACCCATCGCAGCGATGGCATCGAGGAGCTCACGCCATGCACGTCGCCATCATTGGCTCCGGCATCGCCGGACTGGCCGTCGCATATTATCTGCGCGGCCAAGCCCGGCTGACCCTGTTTGAAGCAAACGGCTACTTCGGGGGGCACACGCACACGGTGGACGTGACCCTGCCCGGCCTCGATGGACGCCCCATCACCGCCGGTGTGGACACCGGTTTTCTGGTGTTCAACGAGCGCACCTACCCGCACCTGATCGCGCTGTTGCGCGAGCTCAATGTACCCACGGCGCCGTCGGACATGTCGTTTTCGGTGCAGGTGCCGGCGCGCGATGGTCGCGCTCTGGAGTGGAGCGGTGCCACATTGGGCACGGTGTTCGCGCAGCGCCGCAACGCCATGCGCCCGGCGTTCTGGCGCATGCTGGCCGATCTGCTGCGCTTCAACCGCCTGTGCACGCGGCTGGCCGAGCGCGGCGCCGACGCCGAGCTCGACGAGCCGTTGGGGGCGTTTTTGCAGCGGCACCGCTTTGGCGCCGCGTTTCGGGACTGGTATTTCCTCCCAATGATTGGATGCATTTGGAGCTGCCCGACCGATCAGATGCTGCAGTTTCCCGTCGGCACCATGATCCGGTTCTGCCACAACCATGGCCTGTTGCAGGTCAACGGCCGCCCGCAGTGGTACACGGTGGCCGGCGGTGCGCGCCAGTATGTGCAGCGCATCGTAGCAGGGGTGGATGATGCGCGGCTGGCCACGCCAGTGCGCCGCATCGAGCGCGACATCGCCGGCGTGACCGTGTTCACCGACCGGGGCGCCGAGCGGTTCGACGAGGTGGTACTGGCCACGCACACGGATCAGGCGCTGGCCCTGCTGGCCCAGCCCACGGCGCAGGAGCGCGCAGTGCTGGGGGCGATCCGCTACCAGCGCAACCGTGCGGTGCTGCACACCGACACATCGGTGCTACCGCGGCGTCGCGCGGCCTGGGCCGCGTGGAACTACGAACGCGCAGCCCTGCAAGAGCAAGAGAGCGCGCGTGTGTGTTTGCACTACTGGCTCAATGTGCTGCAGCCGTTGCCGTTTGCGCAGCCGCTCATCGAATCGCTCAACCCGGTACGCTCCATCGACCCGGGGCGCGTGCTGGCCGAATTCGACTACGAACACCCAGTGTTCGACCGCTCCGCCGTCGCCGCCCAGCGCGCGCTGCCCGCCTTGCAGGGCCGGCAGCGCACGTGGTACTGTGGTGCATGGTGCGGCTACGGGTTTCATGAGGATGGACTCAAAGCCGGCAAGGCAGTCGCACAGGCCCTGCGGGCCCGCTCGGCGTTGCGGTTGGCGGCCTGACAACACCATGGCCTCGCCCACACCCGCCACCATGCCTGATGGCTGCAGCGACGCGGTCGTTCTGATTGGCGAGGGGCGCGTGCGCCACGAACGTCTGCGGCCGCGCTTGCATGCGTTCGAGCACCGCACCTGGTTCCTCTGGCTGCCCATGCATCGCCTGCCCGAGGCGGCCGCTGCCGCGGGGCTGCCGCTGAATCGCCGCGGCCTGGTGGCGTTTTACGACGCCGATCACGGCGACGGTCGTGACGCGGCGGTCGGCGGTGCGCTGGCGTGGCTGCGCGAGCTGCTGGTGCAGCAGGGTATCGACGACGCCGACGGCCCCGTGTGGCTGCACACCTATCCGCGTGTGCTGGGATATGCCTTTAAGCCGGTGAGTTTTTGGTATGCGTTTCGGGCAGATGGGACGCTGCGCGCCATCGTGGCCGAGGTCAACAACACGTTTGGCCAGCGCCACTGCTATGTGCTGGATGAGCCGCGCTGGGGCCACACCATCACCGCGCATAAGGCGTTCCACGTGTCGCCGTTTTGCGCCGTGCAGGGACACTACCGGTTCCGCTTTCTGCGCGCACAGGGCGCCCAGCCGGTGGTTGCCGACGACACCCCAGCCGGCGCTGCGCGTGTGCATGATGGCCGCACCGTGGTGCGCATCGAACACCATGATGCGCACGGCCCGTTGCTGCTGACCAGCGTCAGCGGTGCCTTGCGCCCGGCTCAGGCGGGTGACTGGTCGCGCCTGCTGTGGCGCTACCGCTGGCACAGCGCCGCTGTCATTGGCCTGATTCACTGGCACGCGCTGCGGTTATGGCTCAAGGGTGTCCCTGTTCACACCGTGCCGGCGCCACCCGCGCAGCCGGTCACCGTCTCCCGTCCCCCGCGCTGTTCTTTCGGAGCCCGCCCATGACGTCGACGCTCGTGCCCTCCACCCCGCCGCTTGATTCCTCCTCCGACTGGGTACAGGCTCTGCGCCTGGCACCGCTGGCCGGGCGCACCGCGCTGCGGCTGCTGCAACGATTGCAGCGCGGACGGCTGGAGCTGGTCACGCCGACAGGGCAGGAACTGTGCTTCGGCCCCGGCCCAGAACCCGGGTTGCCCGCCGCCCGCTTGGTGCTGCGCCGCTGGGACGCGGCCAGCGCCGCGCTGCGCAGCGGCGACATTGGATTTGCCGAGGCGTACCTGCGCGGCGACTGGAGCTCCCCCGATCTGCCACTGCTGCTGCGCCTGATGCTGGTCAACCGTCAGGCGCTAGCGACAGTCATTCACGGCTCCTGGGCCGGTCGGCTGATGTACCGCTGGCGCCACCTGCTGCACCGCAACACGCGCAGCGGCAGCCGCCGCAACATCCACGCCCACTACGACCTGGGCAACGCCTTTTACCGCCTGTGGCTCGATGAGACGATGACCTACTCCAGCGCCTGCTTTGAGGGCGACGCCGGGCGCGATCTCGCCGGCGCGCAGCGCGCCAAGATGGCGCGTGCGCTGCGCATGACTGGGGTACAGCAGGGAACGCGCGTGCTGGAGATCGGCTGCGGCTGGGGTGCACTGGCCGAGATGGCCGCAGGCGAGTTGGGCGCGCAGGTCACCGGCATCACGCTGTCGAGCGAGCAACTCAGCCACGGTATGGCACGCTTGGCTGCTGCCGGGTTGAGCCATCGCGCCCAACTGCGCCTGCAGGACTACCGGGACGTCAACGACGGGCCCTACGATGCGATCGTCTCCATCGAGATGATCGAGGCCGTGGGACGCGCCTATTGGCCTACCTATTTCGGGACCGTGCAGCGGCTGCTGCGTCCCGGTGGGCGGGCCTGCATCCAGGCGATCGTGATCCGTGATGAATTGTTCGACGACTACCTGCGCTCCACCGACTTCATCCAGCAATACATCTTCCCAGGCGGCTGCCTACTCAGCCCCCGGGCCATCCGCGAACAGGCTGCCCGCGCGGGACTGCATATCGTGGACAGCTATGCCTTCGGACCAGACTATGCGGAAACGTGCCGCCGCTGGCGCCAAGCCTTTTTAGCGCAACGTGACGCGGTTCGGGCTTTGGGTTTTGACGAACGCTTCGTACGACTGTGGTCGTTTTATCTGGCCTATTGCGAGGCGGGCTTCGACGCCGGAGATATCGATGTGGTGCAAGTCACGCTGCGCAAATCCTGAGCGGCAGGGTAGCGGTCGCACAGACGCCCCTGCCCGGCGCGACAGCACGCGGCGGGGCCGACCCGCGCTGGCGCTAACCGTGCTCCTTTGGGTGGCCGCAGGTACCGACGCCATCGCCCGCGAGCCTGTGCCGCCCGCTCAGGTCGCCCAGCCCCGCGCCGATGTGCCGACGGCCGTCGCCGCGCTGTTACCCCGAGCACAGCTGATCGGCCAGGGTCTGCTGCGTTATTGGGGCTGGTCAGTGTATTACGCACGGCTGTATGCGGTGCCGCCCTGGAACCCGGCCGCACTAGGCCATCAACCGGTAGTGCTGGAGCTGGAGTACCTGCGGGATTTCCGCGGCGCCGATATCGTCCGCCGCTCGCTGCAGGAGATGCGCCGTGCTGAGCCAGTGGACGAGCCGACACAAGCACAGTGGACGGCGCGGCTGGACGGACTGTTTCCGGATGTGCGCGCCGGTGACCGCATCGCCGGAGTGTGGCTGCCCGGACAGGGGGCACGCTTTCAGCTGACCCGCGCCGACGGCAGCACGCGACCACTGGGTGGCTTTGACGATGCGGCGCTCGCCGAGCGCTTCTTCGGTATCTGGCTGGCACCCACTACGTCTGCTCCGGGGCTGCGGGCGGCCCTGTTGGGCATCCCATCGGGCGGCGCGCCGTGAGCGGCAGTGCGCGCGCCCTGGAGGTGCCGCGGCAGGCGTGGTGCTACGGCTTGCCGGGTCTGCCACTGGCGTTGGTGGCACTGCCGCTGTATGTGCATCTACCCCACCACTACGCGGGGCTGGGAGCCTCGCTGGCTTCGCTAGGGGCCATCTTGCTGCTGGCCCGCGTGTTCGACGCGGCCACCGACCCTCTGCTGGGCCGCTGGATCGATCGGCTGTTTTCGCGTGGCTCGCCAACCGTGCTGTGGCACGCGCGGTGGCTGGGCCTGGCGCTGATGGTCAGCGTGGCCGCACTGTGGTTTCCACCGCGCGGCGTCGCGTTCGGACCCTGGGCTTTGCTTTGCCTGGTGCCGGTGACGCTCGCCTACAGCGCGCTGGTCATCGCCCACCAAAGTTGGGGGGCCCGCCTGGGAGGAGATGGCGCTCAGCAATCACGTATTGTGGCTTGGCGCGAGGGCTGGGCGCTGGCCGGTGTACTGCTGGCCGCGGTGCTGCCCGGGGTGCTGGGCTGGCCGGTCACGCTGGCGGCCTGGGCCACCGCGATGGCGCTGGCAGGCTGGGCTTGGGCGCGGGGGCCGCATCCAAACCCCGCGGCCACGCCCACGGTTGCCACAACCACGCTCTGGCGTCCGTGGCGTCAGGCATCTTTCCGCCGCCTGCTAGCCATCTTCGTGGCCAGCGGGCTGGCCAGTGCCATGCCCGCCACGCTGGTGCTGTTTTTCATCGACGACCGGCTGCAAACCCCGCACTGGCAGGCCGCATATCTGGGCAGTTACTTCCTGGCTGCCGCCGCCGGTCTGCCGGCTTGGCTGGCGCTGGCGCGGCGCATCGGGCTGGCGCAGGCGTGGCTGACAGGCATGGTGTTGGCGGTGGTGGTCTTCGTCTGGGCAGCCACCCTGCAAGCGGGACAGACTCACGCGTTTGTTCTCATCTGCCTTCTGTCTGGACTAGCGCTGGGGGCCGATTTGGCACTGCCGGCAGCGCTGCTGGCGGGTGTGATCGCCGACGCTGGCGACCGTAGCCAACACGAAGGAGCGTACTTCGGTTGGTGGAATGTGGCCGCCAAGGCCAATCTGGCGCTGGCCGCTGGCGTTGCACTACCCGCATTACAGGCTTTGGGATACAGCCCTGGCACGCGTAATCCCGAGGGCTTACTGGCTCTGACCCTGGCCTACGCGGTGCTGCCCTGTGTGCTCAAGCTCGTGGCGGCGACGCTGCTGTGGCGCTGGATAGTTAGCCACCCCGGGATGCTCACGTCGGCCAGCATCGCACGGGGCTCCGGCGCCGCAGACGCCCACGGCACCTGCCCGCCACCGGTGTACGGCGGTGGCAGCGCGCCTGCCGTCGCCGATGACCATCCCCCCGTTCCACGGAGGTCTTTATGAACCCCTGGCTGCCTTTGGTAACCCCACCTGCCCTGCCGAACCCGATGGACCCAACCCCCATTCGGTACAACACCCGTGGACAGCACGGCTCACCTTCGCTCGGTCGGCGCAGGGTGCTGCTGGGACCTGCCGCTGGGGCGTTGCTGGCGCTGGGCGGCTGTGCCGGGGTGCGCGTCGAGGACTTCGCGGGCGAGCGCCCGACGCTGGACCTGCGGCAATATTTCAACGGGCCGTTGGTGGCACATGGGGTATTTCAGGACCGCAGCGGCCGCGTGGTGCGCCGCTTCGTGGTGCAGATGACGGGCACCTGGAATGGCGACGAAGGGGTACTGGACGAGCACTTTGTATACAGCGACGGGCGCACCGAGCGGCGCGTGTGGCGCCTGCGCTACGAGGGCGAAGGCCGCTACAGTGGCAGCGCCGACGACGTGGTGGGCCGCGCCAGCGGCCGCGCCGTAGGCAACGCGCTGCACTGGACCTACACGCTGCGGCTTCCTTACGAGGGGCGCACCATCGACGTCGATTTCGACGACTGGATGTTTCTGGTGGACGAGCGTGTGATGCTCAACCGCGCCGAAATGCGTAAGTTCGGCATCCGGCTCGGCGAGGTGACCCTGTCGTTTACGCGCCTGCAGCCATGAGTCTGAACCCACCTCTGCGCCAGTGGACGTCGCGCCGTGTCTGGATCATCGGCGGCTCCAGCGGGATTGGCCGCGCAGTGGCCGATGCGCTGCATGCGCGCGGGGCCACCGTTATCGTCTCGGCACGCAACGCCGAAGCGCTGCACGCCTGGGCCAGAGCCGCACCGCGCCGGGTGGCGCTGCCGCTGGACGTCACCGACGGCGACGCTGTCGGGCTGGCGGGTACGCAAGCGTTTGCCGATGGCCCCCTGGATTTGGTACTGTACTGCGCTGGCCACTACCGCCCGATGCGCGCCACGGCCATCGACCCGGCCGAGTGGCTGCGCCATCAGCGCATCAACGTCGATGGTGCCATTCATGTCATCAGTGCAGCGGTGCCTCGTCTGCTGGCACAAGGGCACGGGCACCTGAGCCTGGTGGGCAGTGTGGCGGGCTACCGCGGGCTGCCGCAGGCGCTGGCCTACGGTCCCACGAAAGCCGCGCTGGCCAATTTGGCCGACATCTTATATCTGGATCTTCGCCCGCGGGGGTTGGGGGTCAGCCTCATCAGCCCGGGCTTCGTGGCGACGCCGCTGACGGCGCAGAACACCTTTCGCATGCCGGCGCTGCTCACTCCCGAGCAGGCCGCCGGGGCCATGTTGCGCGGCTGGGCGCGCGGCGACTTCGAGATCGATTTTCCGCGCCGCTTCACGCGCGTGCTGCGCGCGCTGCGCTGGCTGCCCGATCGGTGGTATTTCGCACTCATTCACCGTGCCACCGGCCTGTGAACCGCCTGCCTGCCATGTCTTCACCCGCCCCCGTGTTACCCCCCTGCCCCGACAGTCCGGTGCAACGCGTGGCGCAGTTCTACGCCACGCTCACCCCAGCGACGCTGGCCCAGCTCGACACCCTGTACACGCCTGACGCCTACTTCAAAGACCCGTTCAACGAGGTGCGGGGCACCGAAGCCATCGCGCGGATCTTCCGCCACATGTACGCGCAGGTGCTCGACCCGCGCTTTGCAGTGCACGACTGCGTGCAAGGCGATGCCCAAGCATTTCTCACCTGGACCTTTCACTTCCGCTGGCACGGCGCGCAGCGTGCCCACTGCATCCGTGGCTGCACCCATCTGCGCTTCGCGCCCGATGGGCGCGTGACCTGGCACCGCGACTACTGGGACGCCGCAGAGGAGCTGTACGCGCACCTGCCGCTGCTGGGCGCACTGATGCGCTGGCTGCGCCGCCGTGTGCAGGCCGAACCGACAGCGGGCCCGTAGCGACGGGGCACCCTGGTGTGTGTATCCCATGAACGAAAGCTCAACCGCACAGAAGCCGCTGCACATCGTGTGGTTCAAGCGCGACCTGCGGCTGCACGATCACACGCCGCTGACCCACGCCCTGCGCAGCGGCCCCACGCTGGCGCTGTACATCGTCGAGCCCAGCCTGTGGCGCCAGCCCGACAGCGCCGCGCAGCATTGGGGCTTTGTGTGCGAGAGCCTGCAGGCGCTAGACGCGGCGCTGCAAGCCAGCGGCATGCCCGGTGCACGGTTGCATGTGGCAGTGGGGGAAGCAGTGGCGGTGCTCGACGCGTTGCACCAGCGCACTGGGGTGGCGGCGCTGTACGCCCACCAGGAAAGCGGCAACGCCCACACCTTCGCGCGCGACCGCGCGGTGCGTCGCTGGGCCCGCGAGCACGGCGTGGCGGTGCACGAATACCCGTCATGCGGCGTGGTGCGCGGGCTGCGCGACCGCAACGACTGGCTGCCACAGCGCCGACGCTTCATGGCCGCCGCACCGCTGCCCTGGCCGCCCCACGGGGCGCTGGCGGGGTGGGCCGCCACGCCGTTTGTTCCGGTTCATGAGCAGGGAACTGGCGCGGATCTGCCGGACTGGGAGGTCGCTTGGTGGCTGGACGGCGACGGCCACTGGCAGCGCGGCCCCTGGCCCGACGCCGCCACGCTCGGACTGGACCCTTGGGAACCACCGCGGCGCCAGCGGGGCGGCCGACCGCTGGCCGAGTCCACGCTGCACGACTTTCTGCACCACCGCGCGGCGCGTTATCGGGGCGGCATCTCTTCGCCACTGTCGGCACCCGAGGCCTGCTCGCGCCTGTCGCCGTATCTGGCCTGGGGGGTTCTGAGCGTGCGTGAGGTGGAGCACGCCACCCATCGGCAACTGACCGCACTGGCCACCGACCCCAGCGCCGAGGCACGCCGTCTGCGCGCTGGGCTGCGGGCCTTTGCCGGTCGCCTGGTCTGGCACGATCATTTCATCCAGAAGCTGGAAAGCGAGCCCGAGCTGGAGTGGCGCAATCTGCACCGGGGCTACGATGGCCTGCGCGAACACGCCTGGAACGCGGAGCACTTTGCCGCGCTGCAGGCAGGGCGCACCGGCTGGCCACTGGTGGATGCCTGCGTGGCCATGCTGCGCGACGGCGGCTGGCTGAACTTTCGCATGCGTGCCATGTTGGTATCAGTGGCCGCTTACCCGTTGTGGCTGCACTGGCGCGAGGTAGGGCTGTGGCTGGCGCGCCTGTTTCTGGACTACGAGCCGGGCATTCACTGGCCGCAAATGCAGATGCAGTCCGGCACCACCGGCATCAACGCCATGCGCGTGTACAACCCCATCAAGCAGGCGCTCGACCACGATCCCCATGGGCGCTTTGTGCGCCGCTGGTTGCCGGTGTTGCAGCGCGTGCCCGATGCCTGGCTGTTCGAGCCTTGGCGGCTGCCGCCGGCGCTGCAGCAGCGCTGCGGCGTGCGCGTGGGGACGGATTGGCCACTGCCGCCGGTGGCCCTGGAAGAGGCGCTGCGCGCGGCCAAGGAACGGGTGCATGCCCTGCGGCGCCAGCGCCCCGTGCAGGCGCACGCCGCCGAGTTGGTGCGCCGCCACGGCTCGCGCCGCGGCATGCCTGCCGGGCGCGATGCGCTGGGCCGTGAACCCATGCCTCGCCCGCGGCGCAGCCTGCCACCGCCACAACAGCTGTCCTTGTGGTGAGTCTTTGAATCCAAGCCCATGGCCCGGATGCGCCGCAAAGCCGATCTGCCCATCAAAGTCTGCGCCGTCTGCGGATTGCCGTTTACGTGGCGACGCAAGTGGGCACGCGACTGGGAGCACGTGCGCTACTGCTCCGATCGCTGCCGCCGCCAGCGCAGCAACGCCGCTGCGGCTACCCAGCCCCACAGTACCCCGCCGCCATGAGCACCGCCGCACCCCTGCCTGGGTTGCGCAGTGCGCAGCGGCAGCACGGCCAGCCGCTGCCGCCGGCAAATGTCTTGCCAGCACCATGAACACCACCCCTGCATTGGCCAGCACCGATGAGCCACCCAGCGGCACGACCGCCCCCACGCTGCGCCTGATTCTGGGCGACCAGCTTGATCCGCTGCACCCCTGGCTAACCCAGGTGCGGCCTGACGTGGTGTACGTGCTGATGGAGCTGCGGCAGGAGACCGACTACGTGGTGCATCACGCGCAGAAGGTGCTGGCGATTTTTGCGGCGATGCGTGCGTTTGCGCGCGAGCTCAAGGCCGGTGGGCACCGGGTACGTTATGTGGCCATCGACGACCCCAGCAACCGCCAGCGCCTCATCGCCAACCTGCAGGCGCTGGTGCAACACTACCGCGCCGCTGCGGTGGAGTACCAGCTGCCGGACGAGTGGCGGCTGGACGCGGAACTGCGCGCCTGGGCAGCGAGCGCGCCGGTGCCCGTGCGTGCCTGCGACAGCGCCCATTTTTACACCCCACGCGATGGCGTGGCGCGCGTGCTGGCTGGCCACCGGCGCTGGGTGATGGAGCATTTCTACCGCCACCAGCGGCGCCGCCACGGGGTGCTGATGGATGGCACGGCACCGGTGGGTGGGCAGTGGAACTACGATGCCGACAACCGCCAACCCTGGCACGGCGAGCCCCCCGCCCCGCCCGACCCCCGCCCGCGCCACGATCATCGTGCGCTGTGGCAAACCATCGTGGCCGCGGGTGTGCGCACCATCGGGGATTCCCAGGCCGATGACTTTCGCTGGCCAATCGACCGGCGTGAAGCCCTGGCGCAACTCGACGCCTTCATCACCCACGCGTTGCCGCACTTTGGCCGTTTTCAGGATGCCCTGTCGGCGCAGCACGAACGCCTGTTTCACTCGCAGCTGTCGTTTGCGCTCAACGTCAAGATGCTGTACCCGCACGAGGTGGTGGCGCGCGCCGAGACCGCCTGGCGCGCTGGGCACGCCCCGCTGGCGGCGGTGGAGGGCTTCATCCGCCAGATTCTGGGCTGGCGGGAATATGTGCGCGGCGTGTATTGGGCGCACATGCCCGGCTACACCGAACACAACGCATTGGGACACTCCACGCCCTTGCCGCGCTGGTACTGGACGGGGCAGACCCACATGGCCTGCCTGCGCGCCGCCATTGGCCAGACGCTGCGCACGGCGTATGCACACCACATCCAGCGTCTGATGGTCACTGGCAACTTCGCGCTGCTGGCGGGCTGCGATCCGGCCGAGGTGCATCGCTGGTACCTGGGTGTCTATATCGACGCGTTCGAATGGGTGGAAGCCCCCAACACGCTGGGCATGAGCCAGTGGGCCGACGGTGGCCTGATGGCCACCAAGCCCTACGTCAGCAGCGCTGCCTACCTGCAGCGCATGGGCGACTACTGCGCCGACTGCACCTACGACCCCAAGCAGCGCACCGGCGCGCGCGCCTGCCCGTTCAACGCGCTGTACTGGGACTTTGTGGCGCGCCACCGCGAGCGGCTGGCCGCGCATCCGCGCATGGCGCTGATGGTGCGCCAGCTCGATCGCCTGGATGCCGCGCAACAGCGCGCGCTGCTGGACCACGCCGCGGCGCTGCGCACGCGGCTGGATACGCTGTGACTGCCGCGCTGCGCCGGGCCACGTACAGCGACTCAGGCTGCTGCGGCGGGCAGCTGCCGGGTGGCGGCGGCAATCGCCTGCAGCAAC
>NZ_DAISZC010000036.1:0-7909 GCF_036824975.1 Tepidimonas sp. | reverse complement strand
GACGGCAGCTGTAGGTACAGCAACAGCGCCAGCTCGATGGCCATGCCGATGAACATGCCCTTGAGCAGGTCGGTCAGCAGAATGGCCGCTACGGTGCCAACGAACACCAGCAGTCGGTCGCGCCCGATGGCCGCCATGCGGCGGAAGATGGCCGGTTCGCACAGCCGCCAGCCAATGTAGATCAAGATAGCTGCGATGGCGGCCAGTGGAATGAGGGTCAGCAGCTGCGGCAGCACCACCGCGAAGACCAGCAGGAACAGGCCGCTGTAGAAGTTGGACCACAGGGTGCGCGCGCCGGCGTCGATGTTGGCGCGGCTAGGCACGGCGTTCGGAATCACCGTCAGGCCGCCCAGCATGCCCGAGGTCAGGTTGCACACCCCCATGGCGCGCAGCGTTTTGTTGGCGTCGGACTGGCGCCGCCAGGGATCGATCTTATCCACCGCCTTCACACTGGCCACCGACTCCACGCCGTCGATCATCGTGAAGGTCAGCACCACCAGCAACATCGGCAGCCACAGGTCGGGCTCGGCCAGCAAACGCGCAAAGTCCGGTGCCACGATGCCATCCAGAAAATGGGCGGGCATGGCAATGCGCAGCGCGGCGGGCAAGCCCGCGGCCCACGCGGCCAGCGCCCCCAGCGCCGACACCCCAATCGCTGGCGGCAGCCAACGCCACACGCCACCCGGCAGCCGCCGCCACACAAACATCAGCGCCAGCCCGATGAGCCCGATCAGCGCGGGCAGTGCCTGCGCCTGTGCCAGTTGCCCCGGCAAATGCGCCAGCGCATCGAGCACCGACTTGGAAGGCACCGAGGGCGCACCCACCAGCGCCGGCAGCTGGCGCACGATGATCATGATGCCGATGGACGCCAGCATCGCCTCCACCACCGTCACCGGCAGCAGGCTGGCGTAGCGCCCGGCTTTGAGCGCCGCCAGCACCAGCTGCAGCGCGCCAGTCAGCACCACCGCCACCAGCACCAGCGGGTAGCCTGCCGCCAGGTCGCCGTGCCCCAACGTCAGCATGCCCCACAGCAGCACCGGCGCCAGCGCGGCCGCGGGCCCACTGACGGTGACGTGCGACCCGCCTAGAAACGGGTACAGCAGCCCGGCGACGATAGCCGAGATCAACCCGGCCACCGCTGGCGCCCCCGAGGCCAGCGCCACCCCCAGCGAAAACGGAGTCCACAGCAGCGCCACCTGCAAGCCGGCGATCGCGTCATGGCGCCAGTGGCGCAGTCCCGCCAGCCCGCCCTGCGGCACTTCGGCATGGGTCGCGTGCAGATCGGCCATTGATGCGGTCTCCTCAGGCGTGCCAGCGGCTCAGGTAGACGTGCACCAGCTCCTGCACCGCGCTGGCCTTGATAACCAATCCCAGGTCGATCATCTCGGCGCTGGAGGCCACTTGGGTATGGGACGCCGGCACCGGCTGCGGCACCAGGCGCTGCGCCTCCTCGCGGAAGAACACCGCCGCCACCACGCCGGCAAACCAGAACGAGGCGCCACCCTGCGGGCCGGGCCGCGCGATAAACACCGGGCTTCCGCTAGAGCCCGGATAGACCGCGGCGTCGATCAGAAACTCACGCCGTCCCTCGAAGTCCAGCGCCGGCGGCGTGGCGGTGATGCCACGGCGCAGAATCGGCATGCCGTTGACCTGGTCCCACACGCCGCTGGGGTAGCCCACGAACAGCACATCTTCCAGCGCGTCAAGAGCGGGCGCGTGCTCCTCGGTCAGCGCCTGTTGGGTGTCGATGGCTTGCCAGTACAGCTCCACGCCCTGCGCGCGCGCGGCATCCAGCAACGGCTGAAGGGGCATGATGGCCAAGTCCACCGTCTCGTCGGGGTGCAGCATCCACGCCTCGGGAAAGTCCTCGATGCGCAGCTCGAAGCGGCTACCCAGCACGGGCTGCCCGTCGCGCGCGATGGCAAATACCAGCGCGCCGCTGGCCACCCCTTCGACCAGGTGCCGGTTGGTGACGACAAACAGCGAGCGACCACGGGCGTGCGTGTGCGCCAGGGTGAACGCGGTGCCGGTGCCAGACGTTCCGTCCTGCAGCACGGTGTCCACGCGCAGCGTGTGATAAAGCAGCCGCTTATGCGGGGTATCGACGCTCCAGCTCATAGGCTGTCTCCGGAGTGCGCGGCGGCGCGCGCGTTGATGGCCTGCACCGCGCGGTGCGCGGCGCGCTCGGCCTCGGCGGCTTCGGCCTCGCTGCCCATCATGGTCAGGCGGCCAAAGCTGCCAAAAGGTTTGACATCCACCAGTGTCACATTCGCCGCTTTTTCGGCCTCGTTGGCGGCATAGACCACGTAGCCCGCGGGCTCCACTTCCAGGATGAACATACTCTTGCCCGGCAGCAGCATGGAGCCGCGGCGCAGCTGGCGGTTGATCAGCGTGGCGTGGTCGGGGGTGACGGCGCGGATGACCTCGCTCCAGGTGATGCGGCAGGGCAAGCGCGCCTGCACCGTGGTCTGCAGCTGGCGCAGGATCAGATCGCCCGCAGCCAGCACCTCGCTTTGGTTGCGGTAGTGGATCTCCATCGACCCGAAGGCGCGCTCGACCACCTGCTCGCCCATGCGCACGTTGGTGGCCTTCAGCGCAATGTCCGACAACCGGTGCACCGCCATGCCCGGGGAGACCTCGATCCACATGCAGGCATCTCCCGGCACCGGCAAAAAACCCTGCGACGACGTGGCCAAGTGCGACGCCAGCTGCGGCTGCAGCGCGTCGATGAAAACGAAGGTGCGCAGGGTGATGGCGGCCATCGGCGTGCACTCCGTTAGCGCGTCAGGCCCAGGTAGAGCGTGGGCAGCACCTCGGGCAGGCGCTGCACGCGCTCCAGCACCGTGTAGTGGCGTGCGCCAAAGATGCGCTGCGCGTAGGCGTCGGCGCGCGGGTCCAGCGTCAGGCAGTAGCTGACGATGCCGTCGCGGCGCAGGTCCTGCACCGCACGCTGCGCGTCCTGCCGCAGGTACTGCGGGTCGCGCACGTCCACGTCCGCGGGCTCGCCGTCGGTGAGCACGAACACGATTTTTTTGCGCTGCGGCTGCTGGCGCAGCTGCTGCCCCGCATGGCGCAGGGCGGCGCCCAGCCGCGTCGAAAACGCGCCCTCTAGGGCCGCCAGCCGCGCCTTGGCCGCCTCGCCCCAGCGTTCACGAAAGTCTTTGATGCGCAAGTAGTGCACGTCGTGCCGACCGTCGGAGCGAAAGCCGTGGATGGCGAAGCGGTCGCCGATGCGCTGCAGCGCCTCGGCCAGTAGCGCCGCCGCAGTGCGGGTCAAGTCCAGCACCGTGTGCTCGCTGCCGCGCACGGGGTCGTTGGCAGAAGCCGACAAATCGAGCAGCAGCAGCACCGCCACGTCGCGCGTGTGCAGCCGGTGCTGCATCATGATGCGCGGGTCGGGCTGCTGGCCTAGACGCAAATCGACCCAGGCGCGCACCGCCGCCTCCAGGTCCAGCTCGTCGCCGTCTTCCACCTTGCGGATACGCTGCAGCCCTTGCGGGGCCATGGCCTCGATGAGATGGCGCAGCCGTTGCACCAGCGGCTTGTGCTCGGCCAGCAAGGCATCGATGCGCGCGGCATCGCCCGCCGTGGCGTGGCGCTCCAGCACCGTCACCCAGTCCGGGCGCTCCAGCTGGATCTGGTAGTCCCACTCCGGGTAGTGCACCGGGTCAGCCAGCGGCGGGCGACCCAGCAGCGAGTTGATGGTCACACCCTCCTGGTCGAGCCAGAACTCAGTGGGCAGGATCCAGACCTCCTGCGCGTCGTCGCCCGCGAACTCGACGTCCACCTCGTTGACCATCTCCATCACATTGACTTTGCGCCGCACCTGCTGCTGGCGCGCCCAGGTCGCGGCCAAGGCCAGCGCCTCGTCGTAGGCACCGCTGGCCCAGATGGCACGGTTGTCGTCGCGGTACAGGGCACGCTGGCCGTCCAATCGCGCGGAAAACGCGGGCCAGTGCGCCTGCTCGACGTGGGTACGCAGCGCCGCAGCCAGCACCCGTCCGGTAGCCAGGCTTTGCTGTGCGTCATCCCAGTTGGTCCAGGCGCGCAGCGCCGCCACCCCCTGCTGCACCCAGGGGTGGGTGTCGGCCGCCGCGGCGTCTTCGTCCAGCCACGCCAGCGCCAGCCGGTTGATCAGATCCCCGGCGCGCTGCGGCGGATCAACCGGCGGCGGGTGCAACACACGCCACTGCTGACGCAGGCGTGGAAAGCGGCGCAACGCGAGTGTCTCCACGCGCGCGTCTTCGACCAGCTCGACGATGGCTTTGGTCAACGCATCCAGTCCTTCGTCGGACAGGGGCGAGCGCGCAAAGATGAGATGAGCCGCGGCGTGGTTGGCGGCCGCACGGTACACCTCCAGCGCCGGCACCGTCGGCCCCGACGGCCCGGCCGGTTGCACATCGTCGTAGGCGTCGGCAATGTGGATGACGTGGTGTTCGATATAGGGCCGCAGCCCCTCGCGCGATTCGAAGTCGCCCGCGGTGGGGCGCAGGAAAAAGTCACGTCCCCACAGCGCACGCAGATACAGGTTGAGCCGGCGCTGGATATCGACGAACAGGGTGCCGCGGCGCTCCTGCTGCAGCACGGCCACGCTGTCCGCACTCTGGAGCCCGAAGTAGCGGCGTTGACCTTCGGCGTCGCCGCGATAGGCCTGCGCGCCCCACTGCACCCAGCGCCGCAGACCGCCCAGCGTCAGCTGCCCCAGCAGCCGCTCCAGCTGTTCCAGCATCGGCCGCAGACCGTGCGGCGCCTGCGCCAGCGCAATGCCCAGCACGCGCAAGTACTGCCCGAACAGCTCGGCATCCCCCAGCCGTTGCGCGGCAGCAGGTGCGGTCTGCACGATCAGCGTCAGCACCTGACCGGAAGTCTTGGACGCCATCGACAGCAAAAAGTTGACCAGCTCCGGCAGCACATCCTCGCCAATGGCGCGCGCCAGCGCGGGCATTTGCTGCAAAAAACTCACCACCAGCTCTTCGCCGCGGCCCAGCTGGTGCAGCGCCAGCGCCCCCTTCAGATAGTTGTCCAGGCCACGGCTGGACAGCGCGCGCGCCGCCTCCTGCCACGCGCCGCGCAGCACCTCCTGCGCGCCGTGCGGCAGCTCCTGCAGCAGTTCGGCGTGCTCGTCCAGGTGAATGGTCATGGCGACGCGGCAAAGGGTACGGCGTCAGAAGTAGGTCGTCACGGCGGCGTCGAGCGCATCGCGCATGTCGGCGTCGTCGGTGATCGGGCGCACCAGCGCCATGCGGCAAGCCGACAGCGGCGGCACCCCCTGCGCGATCAGACTTCCCGCGTGGATCAGCATCCGGGTGGAAATGCCCTCATCCAGCCCATGGCCCTTGAGGTTGCGCGCGCGCTCGGCGATGTGCACCAGCTTGGCGGCGGTGGCAGCGTCCACCCCCGACTCGTGCGCGACGATCTCGACCTCCACCTCGTGCTCGGGATAGTCAAAATCGAGCGCGCCAAAACGCTGCTTGGTCGATTGCTTCAAATCCTTCATCAGGCTTTGGTAGCCAGGGTTGAAGGAGATCACCAACTGAAAGTCCGGGTGCGCCTCAATCACCTCGCCTTTTTTCTCCAGCGGCAGCATGCGCCGCTTGTCGGTCAGCGGATGGATGACGACGGTGGTGTCCTGGCGCGCCTCCACCACCTCGTCCAGGTAGCAGATGGCGCCATAACGCGCCGCCAGCGCCAACGGACCGTCCTGCCAGCGCGTGCCCTGGGCGTCGAGTAAGAAGCGCCCCACCAGGTCGGAGGCGGTCATGTCCTCGTGGCAGGCCACGGTGATCAGCGGCTTGCCCAGCTTCCACGCCATGTACTCGACGAAGCGCGTCTTGCCGCAGCCTGTCGGGCCTTTGAGCATCATTGGCATGCGCACGGCGTAGGCGGCCTCGTACAACGCCACTTCGTCGCCCACCGCGCGCCAGTAGGGTTCGCGCGCGATGCGGTAGGCCGCCAGCGGGTCGGGGCCGTGGGAATCGACGGTCGCGGCAGGCCGCACATCGGCCAGCGGACGCGCGGCCACGCGGGCGGCGGCCGGTGCCGCCGGGGCCTCCACGGGGTGGGCCAAAGCCGTGGCCGGGGCCGCGCCTTGGGCACGGGCGGCATAGAGACGGCGCGTCAGGGTATTCATGGCGAACTCGGTGTGCAGAAGTGGTTGACGGGAGCAAGCCCGATGGGGCGGATGAGGAGCGACGACACCGTCGGCACCTACAACCCCCTGTTAGTCGGGCCAGACGCGGCGCGGAAATCGTTCGCCAGCGCTGCTGGGCGGACAGCCCCCGTCGGTGCGCACGGAGGCAACCGTCGCCTGTGCAGCGGCGGCCCGAGCACCGGACGGGGTCGTCCGCTGGGCGGGGGCGCGGCGCCGCGGCACAGGTGCGGTAACGGAGGGCGTTGCTGGCGCAGCAGCCGGGTCAGCGGCTGGGGCTGACGCCACGGTTGCCGACGCGGCCGGGTCGGCGGCCACAGCGGGCGCGCGACGCGCGCCGCGCACGCTAGCGGCCAGGCGTTGGGCGGTGTTGCGTGTCATGCCTGTATCTCCTCGATCACGGCTTCGATGTCGGCTACGGCAGCGGCGGCGCGCGCCCCCAGCTGATAGACGGTGGCGCCTTGCAGTGCGGCGCTGCGATAGATGGCACGGCGGCGCACCACGGCGCGCAACGCGGGCAGGCCAAACTCACCCAGCGCCTCGCGCATCGCGCCAGACAGCGCGCTGCCCGGCTCCAGCTGGTTGATCACCAACCAGGCGCGCAGGCTCGGGCGGCGCGCCTGCTCAGCATGAATGGCCTCCACCAGCGCCCAGCTCGCCCACAGGTCCAGCGGCGACGGCAGCACAGGCACCAGCACGGCATCGGCCTCGCGCAGCGCACGCTGTGCCGCCGGGTGGTCCACGCTGGGCGGACAGTCCCACACCAAGTGGCGTATACCCACCGCCTGACGCCAGGCGTCATCGGCGGTCAGCACCGCCAAGCCGGCCTGCGTGCCCCACTGGGTCGCCGAACCTTGCGGATCCAGGTCACCCAGCGCGCTGGGCGCACGTCGCCGCAGGCCCGCGGCCAGCTGTATCGCCAGCGTGGTTTTGCCGGTGCCGCCCTTGGTATTGAGCACCGCCAGACGGCCGGGCAGTGCCTGCGTCATGCGGGTGAACCCGTTTGGGCGACGTCACTGATGCGGCGCGCCAGCGTGCGCTCGGCCTGCCCCAGCGTACCGTTCGCCGCCGCAATGGTGATGTTGACGTAGGTGGTGCCAAAGCTGATGTTTTGCGGCGCCAGTCCCAGCTCCTCCTGCACCGCGGCTACGCGGTCCAAAAAGGCGCGGGTCTGCGCATACGAGCCGAACGCAAAGCGGCGAAACAGCGCGGCAGGACGGCTTTGCTCGGTCCAGCCCGCCAGGGCAGTATCGTGGTCGTTCATGGCCGTCATCTCCGGTTCAGCGTCGGGTCTTGGGATATCAATGAGGGGCACCACCCGCGCTCCACTGGCCCAGGTGTCGCGCCTCATCGGCGGCCAGCTCGCGCAGCAGGGCCTCGCTAGCGCCGTCACGCACGCGCCGCGCGTGGTCGGCGGCGTCCTGATACAGCACCACCGCCGTTTGTTCGAGTTGGCGGTTGAGCGTGGCAAAGTCCGGCACGCCCCGGCCCAGCCGTGCGGGCGCCAGCGCCCCGGCCGATGGGGCCACGCCCAGCTCGATGAGGCGCTGCATCAGCCGCTCGGCGTGCGCCAGCTCTTCCAGCGCCTCGGCGCGCAGCTGCTCGGCCAGCGCCTCGTCGCCACTTAGCCGCGCCAGTGTCGCCTGCGCCAGGTACTGCTGCAACGCGCTGAATTCGTGTTGCAGGGCGCGCGTCAGCCAGCCCAGCATGCGTGCATCGGCGGTCATGGTGCGCTCCTGCGGTCAGGCCTCAGCTGCGGGT
>NZ_DAISZC010000035.1:14258-20873 GCF_036824975.1 Tepidimonas sp. | reverse complement strand
CCGCTGGAGCGGCGCCTGGTGCGTGCAGCCAAGTTCGACGAGATCAGCGTCTTTATCGCATTGGCGGTGATGTTTTCGACGCACTGGTGGGTGCCGCAGGCGGTGCAGACGCGCGTGTTCGTGGCCGGCGTGGTCGGCATCCTGCTGTACCTGGCGGTGGATGCGGTCGGCGCGCTCTTCGAGCCGGAGGAGGCTGGCGAGGCCGCCGAGGCGGCAGTGCACCGCTTGGGCTTTGCGCGCTTTTTGTACCTGGAGGTGCTCGACGCCTCGTTCTCTTCTCGTTTGACGGCGTCATGGGGGCGTTTGCCATCACCAAGGACGTGGTCATCATCATGCTGGGGCTGGCCATCGGTGCGATCTTCGTGCGCTCGATGACGGTGTACCTGGTCGACCGCGGCACGCTGAAGGCCTACGTGTACCTAAAGCGCGGCGCGCACTACGCCATCGGGGCACTGGCAGCGATCATGCTGCTGGGCACTATCGTACACGTGCCGGAAGTCGTCATCGGGCTCATCGGTATGGTCTTTATTGCCGCATCCGTGTGGTCTTCGGTGGGCAGCCGGCGCGGCGCCGTGTCCTGAGGTGTGAGCTCGCCGCCGCCCGTGTGCCACGGCGGGCTATGGCCGCGCCGCCGGGCGGCACGCGGTGGGGTGACGCATGGCCTGCACGCTGGCAGGCGTCAGGGTGAGGCGCTGTCCTGGGCGACGCGAACGGGGGCTGGCTTGGATGGCGTGGCGGCCGTGGTGCGGCTGCGTTTGGGCGCTGTGACCGGCTGTGCGGTGGCGGGGCGCACCGGCGCGGAGCGATCGAGCTGGCCCTCGCTGAGCGTGTCGAGCTGGAAACGGCCGCTGCGGTCCCACAGCCATGTCTCGGTATACACCACCGAACCGAGCCGGCGCGGGGCCGGAAACGGCACCGCCGCCTGCACCAGCCGCTCGATCTCGGCCCGCACATGCGGCACGTGGTCGGGCGCGCGCATCCACTCCAGCCGTTGCAGCTCGCCGCGCGCGCCGATGTGCAGCCGCATCACCCCCACCGCTTGCAGCAGCGGCGGCAGCTTACCCGGGTAGATGCGCTCGGCGTAGCGGCCATAGAGGTGGCGCGCACCGTCGCGCCGGTACTCGCGTTCACTGGCGGCCAGCGAGACCGGCCCGGTGAATGCAGGTTCGGGCTCGGCAACGACGGGTGCCGGTGTCGTCGGCGCGGGCAGCGCCGACGGTGGCGGCTCTTCGGGTGCCTGGGGAGCCTGCGCCGGCCGAGGCGTTGGCGCGCTGGCGCATCCGGCCAATGCCGCCGTCACCAGCCACACGCCGAGCCGAGCGGGTGACCGGACGCTGCCTGCAACCCATCGGGCCGGAGCGGTCAGGAGGTGAAAGACAATCGTGTGCATGGTGCAACCCGGGGCGGCCAACCCGTGAGCGACGGCGCCTGGGGGTCGGCTGGCGACCGGATTGTGCGCCATTTACCGACGGCCAGCAATGGGCTGCAGACCAACGGGATATCTGAGATCGGCGGCGGAACCGGCGCCGTTGCGTCGCGCGGCCCGGTTCGGTTTCACGCCACGGCCCGCTGCCGGGCTGGGTGCCGCCGTCTACGGCGGTGGCGACAGGGTCGTCGCCGGGCTCAAAAAAGCCCGCGCAGCGTCGGGCTAAGTTGTTGATTTATCTGGTGGGTCCTGTAGGATTCGAACCTACGACCTACGGATTAAGAGTCCGCTGCTCTACCAACTGAGCTAAGAACCCGGCCAATGGTGGACCGAAGGAGGATCGAACTCCCGACCTCTGCATTGCGAACGCAGCGCTCTCCCAGCTGAGCTATCGGCCCAAGAGTTTCAAATTATAGCGGCAAAACCGTTTCTCGCGGCAGTTAGCCGGCGTGCCGGTGGTGGTTCCGCCGTGCCGGCGGTGGGTGGTCAAACCCGCCTCGAGGGGGCCTGCCGTCTGTTGCGTGTTGAAGCGGCGGATCGGTCGTCGGGGGTGGGGCGCCTAGCCGTCAGGCGTCGTGCTCGGTCTTGATGTCCATGACGCGCAGGCTGACACCGCCGGCCTGGCGGGCCGCCTTGTCGCCGATGACGGGCCGGTTGGCGAACGACTGCAGGCGCTCACGCCAGGGCTGGATCTGCTGTGCCAAATCGGCCGCATCGGCAATGGCGGTCTCGTACCGCTTGAGCACTCCCCAGGCCGACTCGACGATTTTGGCGTTGCGTGTGGCCTGACCCTGCTGCAGCAGTTCCAGCACGGCGGCGCGCGGGTCACCAGCCAGGCTTTGGCGCATCGCTCGCTCGATGATGCCGAGCACATCGTGGTGCAACGCCATCAGGCGCTCGGCGTAGGGCGGGTGGGGCGCTGCGGCCTGGGCCAGCAGCGCTGCCAGTGCCTTGGAGGTGCAAAAGCGCAGGCCCACAGCGACGAGCCGGCTCTCGACCTCGTCGATCTGGATGGCGCGCTGGGCCACATAGGCCAGCAGGGTGGCTAGGTTGCAGGCGGCCTCGAAATCGAAGGCCTCATCGAGGATTTCCGCCATCATCGCCCGCAAGCCTTCCAGCACCCGCGCTACCTGCATGTCGTGCAGCAGCAGGGCGATCTCCAGCACCTCGGCCAAGCGGCGCAGGCGCCGCGATTCGGGGTGACGTTCCAGGATACGCTGCGCGTCTTCCCAGTGGCGCTGCAACCCCTTGCGATCGCCAGCCTGCAACGCCATGAAGCCCAGCAGCACCAGCGATTGGGCATCGAACATCTTGGAGTCGAGCCCTAGGCGCACCGAGCGCGCCAGCAGTTCCTGCGCCACGTCGGTCTGTCCGCAGTAGTGGGCCAGCATGCCGTGGCGTTGCAGCCGGCTGATCGAATGGGGGGTCAGCTCCGTGGCCATGCGGTACGCGGCCAGCGCGGCGTCGAAATTGCCCAGCTCGATCTGCGCCCGCCCCATGACGTCGTAGGCGTCCGCATAGTCAGCCTGTTCGCCAATCAGGCCGTGCAGGGTCTGGCTGGCTTTCTGCGGCTGCCCAGCGTCGAGCTGCGCACGCGCCACGCCAAGCTTGGCCCAGGGCAGCGCCTTGGCGGCCACCACGGCCTCATACAGGCGCTGCGCTTCGTCGAAGCGCTGCAGTCGCAGCAGCAGTTCGGCGCCGACCCGGGCGCTGTAGAGCCAGTAGTCGCCGCGCTGCTCGAAGCGGCGCAGGCACAGGTGCGCAGCGCGCTCGAAGTCGCGCGCCTCCACCGCATCGAAAATGTCTTTCAGCACCGTTTTGCGGTGCCGGGCTTGGCCGATGCGCTGGGCCAGCTGGTTGGCGGTAAACGGCTTGAGCAGGTACGAGTCCAGCGCTGATTCCGCCGCTTCGGCCACGCGCGCATACGAGGCCTCGGCGGTCACCATGATGAAGACGGTGGCAAACGGCAGCAGCCCGGCGCGGCGCAGGTCGTCCAGCAGTTCCTGACCGGTGCCACGATCGTTCGGAAAGTTCTGTTCGCACACCACGACGTCGAAGGTGCGGAATTCGAGCTGGCGGCGTGCGTCGGCGATGCGCGGGCTTTGCACCACGGTACGCGCGCCCATGTCCCGCAGCTGGGCCACCAGGATCGAGCGCGACGTGGGGTTGCCATCGACCACCAAAGCCGATGCACCGTACAGGTCCATCATGGCCGCAACGCCTCCTCCGCGCGCGACGGTGTGGACAGCCGCTCCATCGGCCCGAGGTTGACGCCGCCGGCCGGGCGCAGGCGCGGGTCGCCCAGGGCGGGCCGGTTGCGCGCGGTGCCATAGGCTTCGCGCAGGCTGGCGATGCGCTCCCGCCAGCTATCGGCGTTGGGCAGGGCGTCGCGGTAGCGCTGCAACAACAGCCAGGCGCTTTCCACGGCACGGGCGTTGAGGGTGTCCTGGGCGATGGCCACCAGCTCGGCCAGGGCCAGCACCGGTTCACCGTCGCTGGCGCGGCGCAGCGCCTGCTCGATGCGCTGCACCATGGTGACCTCGCATTCCCGCAGCCGTTGCGCGTAGGGGGTGTGGAGCGCCGCCGCGCTGGCCAGTAGCTCGCCCATCGCCTTCGAGGTGGCAAAACGCAGCCCGATCCGGTTGACGAGCTCGTCCTGCGCCGGCAGGGCGGTGTGGCGCGCCAGCGCCGCCAGGATGGCCAGCAGGTTGCACGCGGCTTCCATGTCGAACCCCGGGCTGGCGGCGTCGCTGGCGATGTCGGCAAAGAGGGCGGCAGCCTCGTGCGGCTGCGGCGGATGTGCCAGCAGGTCGATCCAGCGCACGAAACGCTGCAGCCGGGCATCATCCGGGTTGGCGCGCGCGCGCTTGTGCAGTTCTTGCCGGTGGCGCTCCCTCTCGGCTTCGTCACGCCGTTCGAATGCGGCGATGGACAGCAGCACCAGGCTTTCCGCATCGAACATTTTGGAGTCCAGCCCCAGCGCCGCGGCACGCTGCAGCAGCTCGATCGCCTTGTCCCGGTTGCCCAGAAAAAAGGCCAGCATACCCAGCCGCTGCTGGCGCCCGATCGCCATCGGGGTGGCCTCCAGCGCCTTGCCCAGGCTGTCCAGCGCGTCTTCGAACTGGCCCATTTCCATCTGCGCGCGGCCCAGCACGTCGTAGGCATCCGGGTAGTCGGGCGCGAGCTCGATGAGCTGGCGCAGCGTCTGCAGCGCCGCTGCCGGGGCGCCGCTGTCGAGCTGGCAGCGCGCCACCCCAAGCAGGGCCCAGGGCTGCGGATCGGTGTCCCAGATGGACTGAAACAGCGCCTGCGCCTGACCGAAGCGCCCCAGCCGCAGCAGGATCTCGGCGCCCCAGCGCGCCGCCGACAGCCACTGCGGGCCGCGGGCCGCGAAGCGCTGCAGGCACAGGTCGATGGCATCGTCGTAGCGGCGCTCTTGCAGCGTGCGGTGGATGTCCCACAGCGCCACCTTGCGCCGGCGCGCCTGCTCGATGCGGTCGTACAGGCTGCCGGCGGAGTAGGGGCGTACCAGATAACTGTCCACCGACGACTCGGCTGCCTCGGCTACTTTCAGGTAGGTCGCCTCATCGGTAATCAGGATGAAGACCGTTCCGTAGGGCAGCAGGCCCGACCGGCGCAGATCGTCGAGCAGCTCCTGACCCGAGCCGCCGCGCGGAAAACTGTCGCTGCACACCACCAGATCGAAGGGGTGGCGCTCGATTTCGCGTCGCGCATCGGCGATGCGGCTGACCTGGCTGACCGAGAGGTAACCGAAGGCGCGCAACTGGCCCACCAGCGTCAGGCGGGTGGTCGGGTTGGCGTCGACCACCAGCGCCGACGAGCGTGCCATGTCGGCCGGCAGCATGGCGACCGACGTACCGCCGGCCGTACTCACACCACCGCGCCCAGCTTGAAGATCGGCAGGTACATCGCCACCACGATACCGCCGATGATGGTGCCTAAGATGACGATGATGATGGGCTCCATCAGACTCGACAGACCCGCGACCATGTCATCGACTTCCTGCTCGTAGAAGTCGGCCGCTTTGCCCAGCATGTGGTCCAGCGCGCCCGACTCTTCGCCGATGGCGCACATCTGCAGCACCATCGAGGGGAAAACCCCGGTGTTGGTCATGGCCTGGGTGAGCGCGGTGCCAGTGGCCACCTCCTGCTGGATTTTCTCCGTCGCGTCGGCAAACACCGAATTGCCGGCTGCACCGCCCACCGAATCGAGTGCATCCACCAAGGGTACGCCCGCCGCGAACATCGTCGACAGCGTGCGGGTCCAGCGCGCGATGGCCGACTTTTCCACCAGCACACCGAAGATCGGCAAGCGCAGCAGCTGCCGGTCCATGAAGCGCTGCACCTTCTCGTTGCGCTTCCAGGCCTGGAAGAAGAAATACAGACCCGCGCCCAGTCCGCCGAAGATCAGCCACCAGTAGGCGACGAAAAACTCGCTGATCGCGATCACCGCCAGCGTCGGTGCCGGCAGGTCGGCCCCGAACGAGGTGAACACTTCCTTGAACGCCGGCACCACGAAGATCATGATCACCGACACCACCACGAACGCCACCACCAGCACCGCCGTCGGGTACATCAGGGCCGACTTGACCTTGCTTTTGATGGCCTCGGTCTTTTCGAGGTACGTGGACAGGCGGTCGAGGATGTCGTCCAGGATGCCCGCCGCCTCGCCGGCCTCGACCAAGTTGCAGTAGAGCGAATTGAAGTACTGCGGGTGCTTGCGAAACGCCGCGCTGAGCGAGGTGCCGGTCTCGACGTCGGAGCGGATCTCGTACAGCAAACGCGCCACGCTCGGGTTGGGGGTGCCGCGGCCGACGATGTCGAACGCCTGCAGCAGCGGCACCCCCGCCTTCATCATCGTGGCCAGTTGCCGGGTGAAAATGGCGATGTCCTTCGGCTTGATGCGCCGCGCCGACGCCAGCCGCCGCTTCTTGACCTTTTGCACCACGATGCCCTGACGGCGCAGCTGCGCCTGTACCTGGGCCTCGCCAGCAGCGCGCAGCTCGCCCTTGACCGCCTTGCCGTTGCGGTCTTTGCCTTCCCATTCGAAGACATATTCCTTGATCGCTTGCGTTGCCGTAGCCATGGCTGTGCTGCTCCGCTCGGGTGGACGCGTGGGGACGCGCCCGATGCTGGGGATGATCCGTTCAGTCGTTGGTCACCGCCAGC
>NZ_DAISZC010000035.1:0-14158 GCF_036824975.1 Tepidimonas sp. | reverse complement strand
TGGGGATGATCCGTTCAGTCGTTGGTCACCGCCAGCACCTCCTCCAGTGACGTGATGCCCATCTTAACCTTGCGCAGACCGCTTTCGCGCAGCGTACGCACGCCTTCGGCGCGGGCCTGCGCGGCCAGTTCCAGGGCGCTGGCGCCGCGCAGGATGAGCTGCCGCATCGCTTCCGAGATCGGCATCACCTGGTAGATGCCGACGCGCCCCTTGTAGCCATCGTGGCAAGCCGAGCAGCCTACCGGTCGGTAGGGTTGCCAGTCGCCCTCCAGATCGTCGGGGGCAAAACCAGCGTCGAGCAGCACCTGGCGCGGCAGGTCGTGGTGCGGTTCCTTGCACTTCGGGCATAGCCGCCGTACCAGCCGCTGGGCGGTGATGAGGTTGATGCTGGAGGCGATGTTGAACGGCGCCACCCCCATGTTGACCAGGCGGGTCAGGGTCGAGGGGGCGTCGTTGGTGTGCAGCGTCGACAGCACCAGGTGCCCGGTCTGCGCTGCCTTGATCGCGATGTCGGCCGTCTCCAGATCGCGGATCTCGCCGACCATGATGATGTCGGGGTCCTGGCGCAGGAACGCGCGCAGCGCGGCTGCAAAGGTCAGGCCGGCTTTCTCGTTGACGTTGACCTGGTTGACGCCGGGCAGGTTGATTTCGGCCGGATCCTCGGCGGTGGAGATGTTGACGCCGGGCTGATTGAGGATGTTGAGGCAGGTGTACAGCGACACCGTCTTGCCCGACCCCGTGGGGCCGGTGACGAGCACCATACCGTACGGGCGACTGATCGCCTCCAGTAACTGGGCCTTCTCGTCCGGCTCGTAGCCGAGTGCATCGATGCCCATCTGCGCGCTGCTCGGATCGAGAATGCGGATCACCACCTTCTCGCCAAACAGCGTCGGCAGGGTGCTGACGCGAAAGTCGATCACCTTGTCGGGGCCGACCTTGAGCTTCATGCGTCCGTCCTGCGGCACCCGCTTCTCCGAGATGTCGAGCTTGGAGATGACCTTGATGCGCGAAGCCAGTTTGTCCTTGACCGCGATCGGTGGCGTGGCGATTTCGCGCAGCTCGCCGTCGATGCGGAAGCGCACGCGGTAGAAGTGCTCGTAGGGTTCGAAGTGCAGGTCTGAGGCACGCATCGAGTAGGCATCGAGCAGCATCTTGTGCAGGAAGCGCACGATCGGGGCGTCCTCGACCTCGGCCGCCACCTTGTCGGTGGGCTCGGCCGTGGTCATCTCGATCCCCTCGGCCTCGAAATCGAAGCTCTGGCCCACAATGCGGTCGATCGCCTGCGCGGCGCTGGCGGTGTAGGACTCGACCAGTTTGCTCAGTTTGTCGACTTCGGCGATGATCCAGTCCACCGCCAGCTGGGTCTCGAACTTCACCTTCTCGGCGGCCTGCAGGTCGGAGGGGTCGGCGGTGGCCACCGACAGCCGGTTGCCACGCCGGCCCAGCGGCACGATGCGGTACTGCTGGCACGTTTTGGGGTCGAGCAGCCCTTGCGGCAAGCGCTGCGGATCGACCGCCGACAGATCGATCAGCGGCGCCGCGAAGGCGGTCGACATGGTGTGCGCGAGATCGCGCGGCGACACGGCGGCGCTGTCGATCAGCTCGGTGATGAAGCCGGTCTTGCGGCTCTGAGCGCGTGCATACAGGACCTCGGCCTGCTCCAGCGTTAGCGCGCCCGCGCCGATGAGGGCGCGTGCCAGCCCCGGCAGCGCCATGGTGGCCAGAGCGTCGTCGTCGGTCATCGTGCGGCTGCGGTGGCGGTAGCCGGCAGGCGGCCCCCTCGTGTATAGTTCGCGCTCTTTCCGTGCCGTTCGCGGCACGATAGCCGCCGTTGTGGCGCATCGTACGGAGTCAGCATGGATCTGCGCAAGCTCAAGACCCTCATCGACCTGGTGTCGGAGTCGAACGTCTCCGAGCTCGAAATCACCGAGGCGGAGGGCAAAGTCCGCATCGTCAAGGCCGCCCCGGTGGCTGCGCCAGTGGCCCTGAGCAACGTGGCCCCGGCGGTGGCGACCGCGCCGATCGCGGTGACCGTACCGGCGCCGGCGCCCGCCCCGGCCAGCGCCGCAGCGGTGCCGGTGGAGTTGCAGGGACACGTGATCAAATCGCCCATGGTTGGTACCTTCTACCGAGCTCCCAGCCCCGGCGCCCAACCCTTCGTCGAGGTGGGCCAGGCGGTCAAGGAAGGCGACCCGGTGTGCATCATCGAAGCGATGAAGATTCTCAACGAAATCGAGGCAGATCGCGCAGGTGTCATCAAGGAAATTTTGGTCGAGAACGGCCAGGCCGTCGAGTACGGGCAGCCCCTCTTCGTCCTCGCGTGAGGGCGGCTCCATGTTCAAGAAGATCCTGATCGCTAATCGAGGCGAAATTGCGCTGCGCGTGCAGCGCGCCTGCCGCGAGCTCGGCATCAAGGCTGTGGTCGTCTACTCCGAGGCTGACCGCGAGGCCAAGTACGTCAAGCTGGCCGACGAGGCGGTGTGCATCGGCCCGGCGCCGTCGGCACAGAGCTACCTGAACATGCCGGCCATCATCTCGGCTGCCGAGGTCACCGATGCCGAGGCGATCCACCCCGGCTACGGCTTCCTGTCCGAGAACGCCGACTTTGCCGAGCGCGTCGAGAAAAGCGGCTTCGTCTTCATCGGCCCCACGCCCGAGTCGATCCGCCTCATGGGTGACAAGGTCTCGGCCAAGCAGGCCATGAAAGCGGCAGGCGTGCCCACCGTGCCCGGGTCGGACGGTGCACTGCCCGAGGATCCCGCCGAGATCAAGCGCATCGCGCGCGCCATCGGCTACCCCGTGATCATCAAGGCCGCCGGTGGTGGCGGCGGGCGCGGCATGCGCGTGGTGCACACCGAAGCGGCCCTGCTGCACGCGGTGCAGACTACCAAGAGCGAAGCGGCGGCCGCCTTCAACAACCCCGAGGTGTATATGGAGAAATTTCTCCAGAACCCTCGGCACATCGAAATCCAGGTGCTGGCCGACCAGCATCGCAACGCGGTCTATCTGTTCGAACGTGACTGCTCGATGCAGCGCCGCCACCAAAAAGTCATCGAGGAGGCACCGGCACCCGGCATCCCGCGCCGCTTGATCGAGCGCATCGGCGAGCGCTGTGCGGCCGCGTGCAAAAAGATCGGCTACCGCGGAGCCGGCACGTTCGAGTTCCTGTACGAAAACGGCGAGTTCTACTTCATCGAGATGAACACGCGCGTGCAGGTCGAGCACCCGGTGACCGAGATGATCACCGGCATCGACATCGTGCGCCAGCAGATCCTCATTGCCGCTGGCGAGAAGCTGCCGTTCACCCAGCGCCAGATCCAACTGCGTGGCCACGCCATCGAATGCCGCCTCAACGCCGAGGACCCGTACAAGTTCACGCCGTCGCCTGGTCGTATCACCGCCTGGCACGCGCCCGGCGGGCCCGGCGTGCGGGTGGACTCGCACATCTACGCCGGCTATGCGGTGCCGCCCAACTACGATTCGATGATTGGCAAGATCATCGTGCACGGCGACACCCGTGAGCAGGCGCTGGCGCGCATGCGCGGAGCGTTGGCCGAGGTGGTGATCGAGGGTATCCAGACCAATGTGCCGCTGCATCGCGAGCTGATGGTGGATGCCAATTTCGAGGCGGGCGGCACCAACATCCACTACCTCGAGAGCTGGCTGGCGCAACGTGAGCGGGGGTGAAGCGGCGCCGGCGTCGGCGCGTTGGTTCGAGCTGGTGCTGCGCGTGCCCGAAGCGCACGTGGACGAGGTGACAGACGCCCTGCAGGCGCTGGAGGCGCTCAGCGTCACGGTGGAAGACGCCGATGCCGACACCGACGCCGAGCAGGCGCTGTTCGGGGAGCCGGGACTGCCCCCGCCGGCACCCGGCTGGCAGCGTTCGCGCATAGTGGCGCTGTTCGACACCGAGGCGCAGGCGCGGGAGGCCGCCGCGCTGCTGACCCTGCAGGACTTTTTTGTCGGCAGTGCGGTGATGGAGGTGCGTCCGGTGGCCGACACCGACTGGGTGCGTCTGACGCAGTCGCAGTTCGAGCCGGTGCCGATCACGCCCGACTTCTGGATCGTACCCAGCTGGCACGAGCCGCCCGCGCAGGCCCGCACCGTCATCCGGCTCGACCCGGGCCTGGCGTTTGGCACCGGCACCCATCCCACCACGCGCATGTGCCTGCGCTGGATCGCCACCCACGACATGGCGGGCCGACGCGTGCTCGACTACGGCTGCGGTTCGGGCATTCTGGCCATCGCGGCGGCCAAGCATGGCGCAGCCAGCGTGGACGCGGTCGACATCGACCCTGCGGCGGTCGAGTCCACGCAGGTCAATGCAGCGGCCAATGGCGTCGCGCTGCAGGCCGGACTGCCCCAGGCCGCCCACGGCAGCTACGACGTCGTGCTGGCCAACATTCTGGCCACGCCGCTGAAGGTGCTGGCGCCGCTGTTGTGTGCGCACGTGGCCCGGGGTGGCGATCTGGTCCTGGCCGGCATCCTGCAGCGCCAGGCCGATGAATTGCGTCAGGCCTATGCCCCCTGGCTGGTGCTGCGGGTGCACGATGCCGAAGACGGCTGGATCCTAATGACCGCCCGGCGCGGCTGAGCTGCGCGCACCGGTCTGGCCGCTTCAACGGCGTCCAGACTCTGCCGTGCCAGCCTGGTGTGACCAGACAAGTCCACTCCGGCAGGGATGTCGCCGGGTGCCTCCATAATCGGGGCATGAGCTTCATCACCCGCTGCCCTTCCTGTGGCACGGCCTTCAGGGTCGTGGCGGATCAGCTCAAAATCGCCAGCGGCTGGGTGCGCTGTGGCCGCTGCCAGCACATTTTCGACGCCACGCTCGATCTGCAACCGGCGCAGCCGCCCGCAGGCGGTCGGCCGATGCCGACCGGCGCCTCTGCAGCCCCTGCGCCGCCCGCCGCCGACGTGGCCACCACCGCTGCGCAGGTGCCGGCGATGGAAGGAGCGCCCTCCAGCGTCTCCATGGGGGACGTGACGAGGCTACAGGCCGCCGAAACGCAGTCTGTTGGCGAAGCCGCCACTGTGGCTGCGTCGGCGCCTTCGATCGACGCTGACGCTGCGCGGGATGGGCTAGCGGCACCGCAGGCAGCCGTCGGCGTGGCCAGCGGTGCCGGCGAGGCGAGCGAACCGTCGTTCGTGCGGCAGGCACGGCGGCGGGCATTCTGGCGTCGGCCGCTGGTGCGTGCGCTGCTGGCACTGGGGGTGCTGGCACTGGCGGCGGGCCTGCTGGCGCAGGTGGCGTGGATCTGGCGCGACGAGTGGGTGGTGCGCTATCCGGCGGCACGGCCCGCCCTGCAGGCTTGGTGCTCGACGCTGGGTTGCCAGATCAACCCGCCGCGGCGCGCGCAGGATGTGCTGATCGAGGCATCGGTGTTGCTGCGCCGCGCCCCGGACCGCTACAGCTTCCATCTGGTGCTGCGCAACCAGGCCGAGGTGGCCCTGCAGGCCCCGGCGCTGGAGCTGACATTGATCGATGCCCAGGAGCGCGTGCTGGTGCGCCGCGTCTGGCAACCACACGAATGGCCGCAGCCCACCGATACGCTGGCACCGCGCAGCGAGTGGCCGCTGCAGTTCGAGCTGCTCTTCGACCATCCTCAGGCGGCGCGCATGACCGGTTACCGCGCGGTGCTGTTCTACCCCTGACCCGGTCCTAATCGGAACGGCCGCTGGTATCCGGGACGCACGCTACGATAATGAATTGCCTTCTGTCAGTGCCGCCCTGGCATTGCGGCCCACCTTGCGGATACCCATGACCATACTCGTTTGCGGATCTCTGGCCTTCGACACCATCATGGACTTCGAAGGCCGCTTTGCCGACCACATCCTGCCGGATCAGCTGCACATCCTGAACGTCTCGTTTCTGGTGCCGGGGTTGCGGCGCGAGTTCGGGGGCTGCGCCGGCAACATCGCCTACGGGCTGCGGTTGTTGGGGGCGGCGGTGCGGCCGGTGGCCACGCTCGGTGCCGACGGGGCCGGCTATCTGGAACGCCTGCGCGGGCTGGGCGTGGACGTCTCGGCGGTGCGACTCGACGCCGACAGTTACACCGCCCAGGCCATGATCATGACCGACCGCGACAACAACCAGATCACGGCCTTCCACCCGGGCGCGATGGCGCAGGCACACACCAACCCGGTGGGCGACACCACCGGGGTGTCCCTCGCCATTCTGGCGCCGGATGGCAAGCAAGCGACGTGGGAGCACGCGCACCAGCTTCAGGCGGCAGGTGTGCCGTTCGTCTTCGACCCCGGGCAGGGACTGCCGCTATTCTCGGCCGAGGAGCTGCGGCAGCTGGTGACCCTGGCCGACTGGGCGGCCCTGAACGACTATGAGGCCCGGCTGTTGTGTGACCGGACCGGCTGGACGCTGGCCGAGTTGTCGCGCCAGCTGCGTGCGCTGGTGGTGACCCTGGGCGAGCACGGCTGCGACGTCTGGCAGAACGGCCTCGCCACCCGCGTGCCCGGGGTGGCGGCGACGGCGGTGATCGATCCCACCGGCTGTGGCGACGCTTTTCGCGCCGCCTTCTTGTACGGGTTGGCCGCCGGATGGTCGCCGGTGGAGGCGGCACGGCTGGGCAACCGCATGGGGGCGGCCAAGATCGCCACCCAGGGTGGCCAAAACTACCGCTTCGCGCGCTAGCCACGGTGCCGGCGCGGGAGTCGGCCCGCGCCGGTTGACCCCGGACTGGCCGCCGTCAGGGACGCGGGCCGGTCGGGAACGGCCAGGCGGCCTTCGGCGTCAGCCTCGTCTGTGCCGCGGGAGCGGCCGCCGCTTTGTCAGCTTTCGCGCGCTTGGCGGTGCTGCTGGCCGCTTGGGTGGTGGTCTTGGTGGTGCCCTTCTTCGTGCTGTCCGTGTCGCTGGCACCGGTTGGCGTCTTGGCGCTCTTTGCGGCTGAGGGTGCCGCCGCGGAGGCCGCCTTGCGGGTGCTGGCCTTCGTGGCTACCTTGCTCGTCGCCTGGACCGTGTCCGTCGCTGGCGCCGAGCTGGCGGCGGCCTTAGCGGTGGTCTTTTTCGTCGCCGCCTTGGCTGCTGCAGGGGCCGGTGTCGGCACGGCGTTGGCCTTCGGGGTGCTGCCGCTCTTCGTGGCCTTGGCCGCCGCGGGCGCAGGAGCCGGTGCAGGGGCGGGTGCGCGTGTGCTTGGCGCCGCGCTACGGCTCTTCTTCTTCGGCGCGTCGGCGCTGGCGGCGGCCTTGGTGGGCTTTGCAGCTGTGCCCTCGGCAGAGGCTACCTCGGGGGCGGCGATGGCGCGCTTGGCCCCCTTCAGCGCAGCCGCCGCAGCGGTGCTGGCCTTGGGCGCCTTTTTGCCGGCTTTCGGGGCAGCGGCCGCTGCAGTGGCCGCCGTTGGCGCGGCCTTCGCCGCCGTCTTCTTTGCCGCCGCCTTACCGGCCTTCGGCTGGGACGCCGCAGTCTTCGATGCCGGGCTGGCCGCGGCCGCCTTGGCGCCGGTCTTGGTCTTGGCTTTGTCCTTGGTCTTGACCTCGGTCTTTTCCTTGGCCTTTGCCTTCATCTTCGTCTTCGCTTGGGTCTGGGCGGGTTCGCTGGCCGCGGCGGCGGCCTTCTTTCCGGTTGCCATCAGGGTTCTCCTACTACGGGTGGGTGGTGGAAAACAAGTGCCGCGCGGCGGTGGACGAGACCCGGCGTGGGCGGGGATCAATCCCAGGACAGGGCGCCACCGGACTGGTACTCGATGACGCGCGTCTCGAAGAAATTGCGCTCCTTCTTCAAGTCGATCATCTCGCTCATCCACGGGAAGGGGTTGTTTTCGTTTGGGAAGAGTGCGTCGAGTCCGATTTGCGTGGCGCGCCGGTTGGCAATGTAGCGTAGGTAGCTCTTAAACATTGGGGCGTTGAGCCCGAGCACGCCGCGCGGCATGGTGTCTTCGGCGTAGCGGTATTCGAGGTCCACCGCCTTCAGGAACAGCGCGGTGATTTCTTCCTTGAATTCGCGCGTCCACAGGTGCGGGTTTTCCAGCTTGATCTGGTTGATCATATCGATGCCGAAGTTGCAGTGCATCGACTCATCGCGCAGGATGTATTGGTATTGCTCAGCCGCGCCGGTCATCTTGTTCTGGCGACCCAAGGCCAAGATTTGCGTGAAGCCTACGTAGAAGAACAGCCCTTCCATCAGGCAGGCAAAGACGATTAGGCTTTTGAGCAGTGTCTGGTCCGCCTCGGGCGTGCCGGTGCGGAAGTTCGGGTCCATGATTGCGTCGATGAACGGGATTAGGAACTCGTCCTTGTCGCGGATCGACGGGATTTCGTGGTAGGCATTGAAGATTTCACCCTCGTCCAGCCCCAGCGATTCGACGATGTATTGATAGGCGTGGGTGTGGATGGCCTCTTCGAACGCCTGACGCAGTAGGAATTGGCGGCACTCGGGTGCCGTGATGTGGCGGTAGGTGCCCAGTACGATGTTGTTGGCGGCCAGCGAGTCGGCAGTGGTGAAAAAGCCCAGGTTGCGCTTGACGATGCGCCGCTCGTCCTCGGTTAGACCTTTGGGGTCTTTCCACAGCGCGATGTCGCGCGCCATGTTGATTTCCTGCGGCATCCAGTGGTTGGCGCAGGAGGCTAGGTACTTCTCCCAGGCCCATTTGTACTTGAAGGGTACGAGTTGGTTGACGTCGGTTTGGCCGTTGATGATGCGTTTGTCAGCGACGTTGATGCGCCGAAAACTCGCCGCCTGCGCGCGCACGGCCTGACTGGGGCCGCCGGGCAGCGGTGTGATGGCCGCAGACACGGCCACACCGACCCTAACGGTGGGCGAGCCGCCCGCTGCAGCTGCGGCAGACATTGGGACGGCCACCGTGTCGACGGGCATGGCAGCCGCCAGCGGCACGGCGGCAGGACGTGGTCCCGATTCCGGAGTGACCGTGGGCTTGTCGTCTTCCCAGGTAAGCATGGTGCAATCCAATCTAACAAATTATTGAAAAATGTCGAAACATTGACAAGACGAAATGGCGATTGCGGGCGTTCGCCACGCCGGTGCCCCGCGATCTGTTGCGTGCAGGCATCACAGATCGGCGGCGCCCGCTGTGCCCGTCGTCACTGACAAGCCTCGCAGCCCGGGTCGTCGAGCGCGCAGAACTTGATGTCGGTGGCTGGTGCGGTGGTGTCGATAACTGTCTGGACAACGGCGTTGAGTGCGTTGCTGCGTATGGTGGCTTTTTCGGCGTGGGTGGCGCCCATGGTGCGCAGGTAGTAGGTGGTCTTGAGGCCGCGGGTCCACGCCAGCTTGTAGGTCTCGTCGAGCTTCTTGCCCGAAGCGCCGGCCATGTAGATGTTGAGACTTTGCGCTTGGTCGATCCACTTTTGACGCCGCGCGGCGGCTTCGATTAACCAGCGTGGGTCGATTTCGAACGCGGTGCGGTATAGCTCTTTGATCTCCTGCGGCACGCGGTCGATTGGTAGCAGCGAGCCGTCGAAGTGCTTCAGGTCCATGATCATCACCTCGTCCCACAGGCCCAGGCGCTTGAGGTCTTTGACGAGATAGCTGTTGATGACGGTGAACTCGCCCGACAGGTTGGACTTGACCGACAGGTTGCCAAAACACGGTTCGATTGAGGCTTCCACACCCACGATGTTGGAGATGGTGGCGGTGGGGGCGATGGCGATGCAGTTGGAGTTGCGCATGCCGTCACGTGCGATTTTGGCGCGTAGTGCTTCCCAGTCGAGGGTGCGTGAGCGATCGACTTCAAGGTAGCCGCCGCGTTCCTGCGCCAGCAGGTCGATGGAGTCAATGGGCAGAATGCCGCGCTCCCACAACGAGCCGCGGTAGGTCGAGTAGCGTCCCCGTTCCACGGCTAAGTCGCTGCTGGCCCAGTAGGCGTAGTAACACACGGCTTCCATTGAGCGATCGGCAAACTCCACCGCCGCCTGCGATGCGTAGGGGATGCGCATTTGGTACAGCGCGTCTTGAAAGCCCATGATCCCCAGCCCCACTGGGCGGTGGCGTAGGTTAGAGTCGCGCGCTTTCTTGACCGCGTAGTAGTTGATGTCGATCACGTTGTCGAGCATGCGCATCGCTACCCGAATGGTGCGTTGCAGTTTGTCGTGGTCGAGCTCTTTGCCGTTGGGGCCGTCCTTGAGGTGCTGCGCCAGATTGATCGAGCCCAGGTTACAGACGGCGATTTCGGTGTCGCTGGTGTTGAGCGTGATTTCGGTGCACAGGTTGGAGGAGTGCACCACGCCGACGTGCTGCTGCGGGCTGCGGATATTGCAGGGGTCCTTGAACGTGATCCACGGGTGCCCGGTTTCGAACAGCATGGTTAGCATCTTGCGCCACAGGTCCACCGCCCGCACCTTCTTGTAGGGCTTGATTTCGCCGCGCGCGGCCTTTTCCTCGTAGGCCAGGTAAGCGGTTTCAAAATCGCGCCCGTAGCGGTCGTGCAGGTCGGGTACGCTGGACGGTGAAAACAGACTCCACTCGCCGTCTTCCATCACGCGCTTCATGAACAGGTCCGGAATCCAGTTGGCGGTGTTCATGTCGTGCGTGCGGCGGCGGTCGTCGCCGGTGTTCTTGCGCAGTTCCAGGAATTCCTCGATGTCCAGGTGCCAGGTTTCTAGGTAGCAACACACCGCGCCCTTGCGCTTGCCACCCTGGTTGACGGCCACTGCCGTGTCGTTGACGACCTTGAGGAATGGCACCACGCCTTGGCTTTCACCGTTGGTGCCTTTGATGTGGCTGCCCAGTGCGCGCACGCGCGTCCAGTCGTTACCCAGCCCACCGGCGAATTTGGACAGCAGGGCGTTTTCTTTGATGGCTTCGTAGATGCCGTCCAGGTCGTCGGGTACAGTGGTGAGGTAGCAGCTGGACAGTTGCGAGCGTAGCGTGCCGCTGTTAAATAGCGTGGGCGTGCTGCTCATGAAGTCGAACGAGGACAGCACGTTGTAGAACTCGATGGCGCGCGCTTCGCGGTCGATTTCGTTGAGCGCCAGCCCCATGGCCACGCGCATGAAGAACGCCTGCGGCAGTTCGATGCGTCGCTTATTGATGTGTAGGAAGTAGCGGTCGTAGAGGGTTTGTAGGCCTAGGTAGTCGAACTGCAGGTCGCGCTCGGGCTTCAGTGCCGCGCCCAGGCGCTCCAGGTCGAAGGTCAGCAGCTCGGGATTGAGCAGCTCGGCTTGCACGCCCTTCTTGATGAAGGCGGGGAAGTAGTCGGCGTAGCGCTCGCGCATCTGCGCGTGCGTGACTTCCTCACCCAGCACCTCCTTGTAGATGGTGTGCAGCAGCAGCCGCGCGGTGGCGTAGGTGTAGTCGGGGTCGGTCTCGATCTTGGTGCGCGCGGCCAGGATCGCCGCCTTGTGCACCTCCTCCATCGGCACGCCGTCGTAGAGGTTGCGCAGCGTCTCGGCCACGATCGGCTCGGCCTGCACATCGGGTCCTAGCCCTTCGACCGCCGAGGCGATGAGGGCGCGCAGGCGCTCGAGGTCGAGCGGGTGGCGCTCACCACCATCGACCACGTGCAGCACCGGCTGCGCGGCCGGCGTCTGCTGCGCCGCCTTGGCTGCCCGCTCCTGCGCACGGCGCTCGCGGTAGAGCACGTAGGCGCGGGCGACTTCGTGGTGGCCGCCGCGCATCAAGCCGAGTTCGACTTGGTCTTGCACGTCCTCGATGTGGAAGGTGCCACCGCCGGGTCGCGAGCGCATCAGCGCGCGCACCACGGTCTGCGTCAGCTGCTCGACCGTTTCGCGCACACTGGCCGAGGCTGCGCCCTGCGGGCCGTGTACGGCCAAAAAGGCCTTCATCATCGCCACCGCGATCTTGTTGGGCTCGAACGGCACCACCGCGCCGTTGCGGCGGATGATCTGGTAGTTGGGCAGCGTGCTGCCGCTGGCAACGCGGACCGTCTCGGGGGCGGTGGCGGCAGTGGCCGACGGTGTGGAGGACAGGGAAATCGTCTGCATGGCTGTGGCTATCAAGCGAAGGCCGCTGATCACACCGCAGACACTAGATATAGTGTCTGCGGCACCTGAAAAACACTAGCGGTAGTGTAGCGGCCCCGAGTGGCTTGACAAGTCGAGGCGATCGAAAAATTTTTCATCGTGACGCCGCGGCGATATCCGCGGGTTAGTCCGGGGGTGACCGGGCCCCCGGCCCCCGCGAACCGGCCCGCGTCGTCGGCCAGTGGGTGCTGGCCAGTTCACGGCGGTCCCGCTACCGCCTCCGTCAGGGGGCGAGGTTACGGGGGGATATGTCAACGTCAGCGAAGCAGTCCCGTGCCCAGCCGGTGAGCGCGCGCAAGCGTGCCCAGTCGAAGCCCGGGCCGGGGTCGCGCTTGCGCCCGGGTGCGATGTGTTCATGTCCGGCCACCGCCACCAGCGTCGGGTAACGCGCGCGCAGCGCCTGACACAGCGCCGCCAGCACGGTGTATTGGTCGGGCTCGAAGGGGTCGCCCTCCAGCCCCTCCAGCTCGATGCCGATGGAAAAATCGTTGCAGTTGGGCCGGCCACGCCAGCACGAGCGCCCGGCGTGCCAAGCGCGCCGCTCGCACGGCACGAACTGCACCAGCTCGCCGTCGCGCCGGATCAGAAAGTGGCTGGAGACCTCCAGCCCCCGGATCTGCTGGAAGTAGGGGTGGGCCTCCCAGTCCAGCGTGTTGGTGAAGAGCTGTTCGATCTGCGGCCCCCCATAGACACCGGGGGGCAGGCTGATGGCGTGCACGACGATCAGCTCGGGGACGGCCCCCGCTGGCCGCGGTCCGTGGTTGGGAGACGGCACGCGGCGCGCCAGCAGGTGCCAGCCGTCGGGGTCTACGTCACAACTCGGCGTCGGCTTGGCGTCGGGGGCGTCTGTCGTGTGCATCTGTTCGAGATTCGCTGGCCGATTGCGGTCGCAGGCGGTCAAAGGGGAGGACGATGGCGCACACGGCAGTGACGGCGCCGTGTCGTCTCGGGGGCGTCAAGTCGTCGCATTCCGGTCGTCCCAATTAAGGGTTCACACAGGGCGTTGCCGTCCGTTTGCGCCCGGGCGGTCAGGCACCGCGACGCGGCTGACACCGGCGGGGGCGGTCGGTTCGCAACCCCTAGCGTATCAGCTGGTTGAGTTGGATGATCGGCAGCATCACCGACAGCACGATCAGCAATACCAGCGCCCCCATCGCCAGGATAAGGGCTGGCTCCAGCAGGGTGGCCAGCCGCAGGGTGCGGCGCTGCACATCGGCAGCCATGTGCTGCGCGGCGCGTTGCAGCAGGTCGCCCAGCTGTCCGGTCTGTTCACCAAGGCGCGCGAAGGTGATGAGCGGTCCGGCGAAGGCGGGCCGGGTGGCCAGGGCGGCTGCCAGGGGCGCTCCCTCACGCACCAGCGCCAGCGCAAGGAGCGCATCCTCGCGCAGCGCGTGGTTGCGCAGCGTCAGTGCCGCGGTGTGCAGGGCACGCAGCAGCGGCACGCCTGCGCCCACCAGCAGCGCGAGCGTGGCAGTCAGGCGCGCAACGTCGTACTGGCGGCTGAGCGTGCCCAGCAGTGGTACGCGCAGCCACAGCCGGTCCAGGCGCAGGCGCCATGCGGGGATGCGCCGCAGCAAGGCCACAGCCACCCCTGAGCCGACCACACCCAGCGCCAGCAACCATCCCCAGTCGCGTAGCAGGGCGCTGGCACGCATCATCACCACCGTCAGCAGCGGCAGGGCACGCCGCCCGGCGCCAAAGGCCTGCGCCACCTGGGGTACGACGTACGTCATCAAAAACAGCACGATGGCCAGCGACAACACAGTGACGATGGCCGGGTAGAGCGCGGCTGAGAAGATACGCTGGCGCAGCGCCTCTGCAGCTTCCCGCTCGTCGGCCAGCTGCTGCAGCACGGCTCCCAGTCGACCGCTGGTTTCACCAGCCGCCACGACGGCGCGGTAGCTGTCGTCGAAGACCGCCGGTTCGATGGCCAGCGCGGTGGCCAGCGGGCTGCCGGCGTTGACCTCGGCGCGCAACTGCTGAAGGAGCACCCGTTCCCGTTCGCTGTCGGCGTTGTCGACCAGGCTGCCGAGGGCCCGCTCCAGCGGAAGGCCGGCGGCCACCAGCGAGGCCAGCTGCCGGGTCCAACTGGCCAGGCGCGCACGTGACAGGGGACGCCCGGAGGTCAAGACGGTACCGCCCGGCGCGGCCCGGTCAGCTCCGTCAAGCACCTGCAGCGGTGTCAGGCCACGTGCACGCAGGCGCG
>NZ_DAISZC010000126.1:0-2192 GCF_036824975.1 Tepidimonas sp. | reverse complement strand
GGCCAGTTCACCATCCCGCTGATGAAACGCTTCGGCTACAGCCCGGCCTTCGCCGGTGGGGTCGAGGCCACCTCCAGCATGGGCGGGCAGATCATGCCGCCGGTGATGGGGGCGGTGGCCTTCATCATGGCCGAGACGATCAACGTGCCGTACCTGGCCATCGTCAAGGCGGCGTTGCTGCCGGCCATCCTGTATTTCGTCACCGTGTTCTGGATGGTCCACCTGGAAGCCGGACGCAAGGGCCTGATGGGGCTGCCGCGCCAGCAGTGCCCCAACCCCTGGATCGCGGTGCGCCAGCGTTGGTATCTGCTGCTGCCGCTGGCGGCGCTGGTGGCGCTGCTGTTGTCCGGCTTCACGCCCATGTTCTCGGGCACCATCGGGCTGGCGCTGACGGTGGTGCTGATCTTTGGCGCCGCCGTGATGCAGGGGCTGCGCGGCACCGGCTTGCGCGTGCTGTTTTGGGTGCTGTTGGCGCTGGCCTGCGCCGGTTTTTTCCGCTTCGGTGTCGGGACCTTTTTCGTGGTGACGGTGATGCTGGTCGGGCTGACGTACGCGCTGCGCTACGGTGCCGAAACACGCCGCAGCGCCCTCAACGCACTGGCCGACGGGGCCCGGCATGCGCTGCCGGTGGCCGCGGCCTGCGCGCTGGTGGGGGTCATCATCGGCATCATCAACCTCACCGGCGTCGCCGCCGAAATCGGCGGCCATGTCATTGCCATCGGCCGCGACAACCTGCTGCTGGCGTTGATCCTGACCATGCTGACCTGCTTGATCCTGGGCATGGGCATCCCGACGATTCCGAACTACATCATCACCAGTTCGCTGGCCGCGCCGGTGCTGCTCGAGCTCGGGGTGCCGCTGATCGTCAGCCACATGTTCGTGTTCTATTTCGGGATCATGGCAGACCTGACGCCTCCGGTGGCGCTGGCGGCCTTCGCCGCCGCGCCGATCGCACGTGAGCGGGGGCTGCTCATCAGCCTAAACGCCGTACGAGTGGCCATTGCCGGCTTCGTGGTGCCCTACATGGCCGTATACAGCCCGGCGCTGATGCTGCAGGGTGACCCCACGGTCTGGGCCGTGCTGTGGATCGTGTTCAAGGCACTGGTGGCGATCGGCCTGTGGGGTGCGGGCGCGATCGGCTACCTGTGGGGGCCACTGGCCTGGTGGGAGCGAATCCTGGTGATCGCCACAGCCACCCTGCTGGTAGCGGCTTTGCCGATCACCGATGAGCTGGGACTTGGGCTGACCGCGGCCTGGGGGCTGTGGCATGCGTGGCGCAGCCGGCAGCGGCCACCCGCACGCCACGCCACGTGAGCCGACGGCATGGACGGAGCCAGTCTGCCCGCTTGGCTGCTGTGCCTGGCCTGGGCCAGCAGCGGCCCGGCCGCCTGGGACGGCATCGACGCCACCGCGCCGCCACGGCCCGCCGAGGCCGTTTTGCCTTTGCCGCACAGTCTGCGTCTGGAGTGGACCCACTCGATCGAACGCGTGCGCTGGCAGGAGTGGTACACGCCGTCGCTGCCCCCCGATCCCGTGGGGTGGCGTCTGCTGCGGGTGCGCGTGCACGGCTCTGGCGCGGGCATGGAGCCGGCGCCGGACGCCGTCTGGCGCGCCGGCGGTGACAAAAGGACCCCCATGGCACCGGTCACCGAGGCCCTGCGCCTGATGGCGTCGGCGTACGCCGCCGACTACCGCCTCTGCCTCGACGAGCGCTGCCAGCCCCTGCGATCGTGGTGGCGATCCGCCCCCCCTGTCACCGCCCGGGCACGTGGCCGCGTGGGCACAACGCCGGCCCCCTCTGCCGACCCCGATGGCACGCAACCCATACCCGGCGCGGTGGTCGGCCCCGCACCGAATGATAAACAGGGCGATGGCGCCCCCGACGCCGCAGCGGTTCGCCTGCGCCCCTGCCCGTCCGTGCCCGCTACGCCACCGGCAGCAGGAAGCTCTGGCTGATGCGCGTGCCCAGGGCGTTGACGCGCTCCAGAAATTGCGTCAGGAAGGCGTGCAGGCCGTTGGCCAGAATCTCGTCGATGCGCGCGAAGCGCAGCTCGGCGCGCAAGCGGCCCGCCAGCCGCTGTGCTTCGGCCGAATGGTCATTGTGCAGCGACTCCAGGTTGCGCACCACCTCCTCCATGCAGGCAGCCAGACTGCGCGGCATGTCGGCGCGCAGGATCAGCAACTCCGCCACC
>NZ_DAISZC010000125.1:0-2221 GCF_036824975.1 Tepidimonas sp. | reverse complement strand
GGCAGCGGTTCGCACAGCAACACGCCGATGTGGGAGTTGAGCTCGTCCACGTCGCCCATGGCGTGTACGCGCAGGCTGTTTTTGCTGACGCGCTGGTTGTTGCCCAGGCCGGTGGTGCCGTTGTCGCCGGTTCGGGTGGCGATTTGCGTGAGTCGGTTGCCCATGGCGGTGCTCGGTTGCAGGCAAAGCGAGTGGGGTCGATAATGCCGCTCATTATGCGGGCAGGGCCGCTGTCGGGGCTGCGGCCCCAGCGGCTCCCGCACCATCGGGGCGGCCATCGGGCCGCTGCCGAGCGCTCCCTCCGTGTCCACCGCTTCTGCATAGGCCCCCTGATGAACGCGCCGCCTACCGTCCCCCTGCTGCCCGAAGTCAAGCCGCGCCAGCTGCCGCCCGAGGCGCTGGCCGCGTTGCGCGAACGTTTTGGCCCGCACTGCGTCACGGCGCTGGCGGTGCGCGAGCAGCATGGGCGCGACGAGTCCGCCTTCACCCACGTGCCGCCGCCAGCAGCCGTGGTGTACGCGCAATCCACCACCGATGTGGCCGACGCCGTGCGCGTGGCCGCGCAGTGGCGCGTGCCGGTGATCCCCTTTGGCATTGGCTCGTCGCTGGAGGGCCACCTGCTGGCGGTGCAGGGCGGCATCAGCCTTGACCTGAGCCGAATGGACCGCATCGTCGCCGTGCGGCCGGACGATCTGACGGTGACCGTGCAGCCAGGGGTGACGCGGCAGCAGCTCAACGACGCGGTGCGTCACCAGGGGTTGTTCTTCCCCATCGACCCCGGCGCCAACGCCACGCTGGGCGGCATGGCCGCCACCCGCGCCAGCGGCACCAATGCCGTGCGCTACGGCACCATGCGCGACAATGTGCTGGCATTGGAAGTGGTCACGGCCAGCGGCGACATCATCCGCACCGGCACGCGCGCACGCAAGAGCAGCGCGGGGTACGACCTGACGCGCCTGTTCGTCGGCAGCGTAGGCACACTGGGCGTCATCACCGAACTGACGCTGCGACTGTACCCGCTGCCGGAGGCGGTCTCGGCCGCCATCTGCTCGTTTCCGAGCATCGAGGCCGCCGTGCGCACCACCATCGCTATCATCCAGATGGGTGTTCCGATTGCCCGCTGCGAGCTGCTGGATGCGCGCACCGTGCGCGCCGTCAACGCGCACAGCAAGCTGACGTTGCGCGAAGCCCCACTGCTGCTGATGGAGTTCCACGGCTCGCCCAGCGGTGTGCGCGAGCAAGCCGAGCTGGTGCAGGCCATTGCCGACGAACATGGTGCACAGGCGTTTGAATGGGCCACCACGCCCGAAGAACGCAGCCGGCTGTGGACCGCGCGCCACCACGCCTTCTTTGCCGCACTGCAAACGCGCCCCGGCTGCCGCGCCATCACCACCGACGCCTGTGTGCCCATCAGCCAGCTGGCCACCAACGTGGTGGCGGCAGTGGCCGACGCCGAGGCGGCCGGTCTGCCCTACTTTCTGGTTGGCCATGTGGGTGACGGCAACTTTCACATGGGCTACTTGATCGATCCGGACAACCCGGCCGAACGGGATACCGCCGAGCAGCTCAACCGCGCGCTGGTGCAGCGGGCGCTGGCCAGTGGCGGCACCTGCACCGGCGAACACGGCGTCGGTCTGCACAAGCGCGAGTTTCTGCGCGCCGAAGCGGGCGACGGCGCACTGGCCGTGATGCGCGCCATCAAGGCCGCGCTGGACCCGCTGGACATTCTCAACCCTGGTAAGGTACTCCTTCCCGCCTGATGGGGCGAGCGGCCCAAACATGCGCGGCCGCAGTGCACCCAGATGGCGCGTGCCCACCGGCGCGCGGGCGAGCTCGGCGCCCGGCACGCTGGTGCACCACCGCCAGCGCCCGTCCACGCACGGGCGCAAAACATCACCATAGGCAGCACGCTAGCCGCCGACCACGCACCCTTTGCGCTAAGCCCCCTCGACCGGACCCTTTAGCGTGGTCTCACCCGGGCCCCATTTGCCCGGCGCCAGTGCCGCAGCCTCGGGCGGGTCGGTACGGGGAAACCGGTATATCCACAACGAGCGGCCGTCGGGACAGCGCCAGACCAGGCTGGGGCTCCAGTCCGGCACCGCGAACTCCAGACTCAGCAGCCAAGCGCCCGGATGCAGTTCGCGTTCGGCTTTGGTGGCGGCGCGGGGCATGGTTTCCGGGCGCTGGAACAGGTACACGGCGTCGAACGCACTCCAGTCGG
>NZ_DAISZC010000124.1:0-2245 GCF_036824975.1 Tepidimonas sp. | reverse complement strand
GCGACGTGGACGAGCTCAACTCCCACATCGGCGTGTTGCTGTGCGAACCGCTGCCCGCCGACGTGCGCACGCTGTTGATGGACATCCAGCACCAGCTGTTCAACCTGGGCGGGGAGCTGAGCATTCCGGGCTATCAGCTGCTGCCGCCCGAGGCGGTGGCCGCGCTGGACCAAGCGCTGGCACACTACAACGCGCAGCTGCCGCGCCTGCAGGAGTTCATTCTGCCCGGCGGCACCCGCGCCGCGGCCCAGGCGCACGTCTGCCGCACGGTGGCGCGCCGCGCCGAGCGCAGCGTGGTGGCGTTGGGCAACGAAGAGCCCCTTCACGACGCGCCGCGGCAGTACCTCAACCGCCTGTCGGATGTGCTGTTCGTGCTGGCGCGCGTGCTCAACCGGGTGGAGGGTGGCCACGACGTGTACTGGCAAAGCGAGCGCTTGCGCCGGGGACAGGCCAGCGGGGCCTAAAGCGGCGCGACCCGATGCGTTTCGCGACCCGGGAAGGCGCACAGGGTGCGTCGCCTGGGGAGGATGAGCGCGACGCTGGTGAGCACGCCGGGTACGCGGCACGTGGTGCCGGTTCTCCTTCTCCACCAGACAGGTGTCTCGGTGGCTGGGATGTGTCGGTTGATTCCTCAAAGGACGTGGTGTGGGGCGCCTCGGCGTCATGCCCGACCGCCGATCTGGCTGAGCGTCCGTGTCGGAATTTGTCTGACACGCCGTCGCCGGCTGCCTGACGCCGTGAACAGACACTTTTGGATTCAAGCCAAGGAGGGCGGTTTTCACAATCCTTTTCAACGCATCGACGCTTTTTGGGCTGTGCTAGCCGCACCGCCCGGCCCACTGAAAAGGAGAGCTGCCATGACTGCCACTGCTACCCTGAACCCCGCCGCCGACGCCGAGCGCGAGCAGCTGCTGGCCGAGATCCGCGAAGCCAATCTGACCTACCTGATGCTGGCGCAGCGGCTGATTCGCGCCGACAAGGCCGAAGCCACGTTCCGCCTGGGGCTGTCGGAGGAGTCGGCTGAGCTGATCGCCGCGCTGTCGCCGGCGCAGCTGATCAAGCTGGCCAACCAGAACACGCTGCTGTGCCGCTTCCAGGCCGACGACGAATTGGTGTTCAAGCTGCTGACCAGCAGCCACGCTCCGCAGCGCTCGGTGGGCGAGGCCGCGCAGCGCCTGCACGCCAGCATCCTGATGGCCGGCCGCTTGGCAGCGGTCTGACGTCGGGCCGCCGCAGGTGTTGACCACGCGTTGTCCAGTCGAGAACGGGTGACGCGGGCACAGCGCGTTACCCATCGACCGCCCACGCTGCCCGCAGCACGACAACCGCCCCAGCCCAGTCGCTTTTCCTCCCGTCAGGAGTTGACCATGACCGCCACCGCCATTGCTCCCGAAGCCCGCGCCACCGCCGCCACCCGCATCCTGCAAGAGGCGCGCGAGGTCGAATTGGCCGTGCAACTGATCCGGCTGGGTGCGCGGCTGCAGGTGCTGCAAAGCGAAACGAGCCTGCCCTACGAGCGGCTGCTCAAGTTGTACAAAGAGGTCACGGGCCGTTCCCCGTCTAAGGGCCAGCTGCCGTTTTCCACCGACTACTTCCTGCAGTGGCAGCCCAACATCCACGCGTCGCTGTTCGAAAACATCCGCCAGTCGCTGTTGAAAAACGCAGCGCTGGAGGACATCGAGGCCGTGATGCGCGCCTGGCGTCTGTATGAGGAACAGATGCGGCTGTGCGGTATCGAGCCGCTGCTGTCGTTCACGCGCGCCTGGCGCCTGGCCAAGTTCTGCGACGCCAATATGCTGATTCGTGCGCGCTGCACCTGCTGCGGCGCCCACTTCGTGGCCGACCCGTACATCAACACGCGCCACTACGTTTGCGGCCTGTGCAAACCGCCAGCGCGCGCGGGCAAGGGCCGCGCGCAGGGTGGGTTGCGCGCCGACGACTAAAGCGCCGTGACGCGCCCCGCCCACACCGGCGAGATGGGCCGTTGCCGCAGGCTGCCACCGGGGCCGCGCAGTGTCAAGAAAAATGCAAGGGCGCTGACGGCGCGGCGCGGGGCATAGGAAAGGTCAAGGAGCCCTGCAGCGATCGGTTACGTCGGCAAGGCGGCGTTCAACCGAGACCCGTCGTGCGCCGCGCCTGCGCATGGATCGTTTCGACCTCGAACCCCGTGACGTTGCGCGTTTGGCGGCTGAACTCGATGCCGATGAGGTGAATCGGCTTGCCTTCTGCGCGGTATTTGTCGGCA
>NZ_DAISZC010000034.1:13551-21834 GCF_036824975.1 Tepidimonas sp. | reverse complement strand
CGGACGGGCTGCGGCAGCGTCCACATCCGGTGGATATCACCTCATGTGCAAACCGCCGTTGACCGAAAAGTCGGCACCGGTGGCAAAGCCGGCGTCATCGCTGGCCAGCCAGGCGACGATGGAGGCGATTTCGCGCGGCTCGCCCAGACGCTTGACCGGGATCTGGGCTACGATCTTCTCCAGCACGTCGGGGCGGATGGCTTTGACCATGTCGGTGGCGATGTAGCCCGGGCTGACGGTGTTGACCGTGATGCCTTTGGAGGCCAGCTCTTGCGCCAATGCCATCGTGAAGCCGTGCATGCCGGCCTTGGCGGCCGAGTAGTTGGTCTGTCCCGCCTGTCCCTTTTCGCCGTTGACGGAAGAAATTTGGATGATGCGGCCCCAGCCGCGCTCGATCATGTCCGGCACCACCTGCTTGGTGACGTTGAACATCGACGTCAGGTTGGTGTTGATGACCGCGTCCCAGTCCTCCTTGGTCATCTTCACGAACAGGCGGTCGCGCGTGATGCCGGCGTTGTTGACCAGCACGTCAATCGGCCCGTGCTCGGCCTTGGCCTTGGCAAACGCCTGCACTACGCTGTCCCAGTCGGCGACATTGCCGACGCTGGCATAGAAGGTGTAGCCTAGCGCCTTTTGCTCATCCAGCCATTTTTGGTAGTCGCGGGTGGGACCGCAGCCGGCGATGACCTTGAAGCCGTCCTTGTAGAGGGCTTGGCAGATGGCGGTACCGATACCGCCCATGCCCCCGGTGACGTATGCGACGCGTTGCTGGCTCATGGAAGACTCCTCTGTCTGGATGGAAAACACAACACGGGACGACGGAAGGCGGTTTCGGACCCCGGTCCTGCGCCCGGGACCGCAGCCCGAAACCGGGCCAATCGGTGCGGATGCTCAGATCGTCAGCGCTCCACACACAGGGACACGCCCATGCCACCGCCGATGCACAGCGCAGCCAGCCCCTTGCGAGCGTCGCGGCGCTGCATCTCGTGCAGCAGGGTGACCAGGATCCGGCAGCCGGAAGCCCCGATCGGGTGTCCCAGGGCGATGGCGCCACCGTTGACATTGACCTTCTGCGGATCAACGCCCAGTGCCTGGTTGACCGCGCACGCCTGGGCGGCGAAGGCCTCGTTAAGCTCAAAAAGATCGACGTCAGCGACCGACCAGCCCGCGCGCGCCAGCGCTTTTTGCGAGGCCGGCACGGGGCCCATGCCCATGGTGGCCGGGTCCAGCCCGCTGGTGCCGAAGCTGGCGATGCGCGCCAGCGGCTTGAGCCCCAGCTCGGCCGCCTTGCGCGCGCTCATCACCATCACCGCCGCGGCACCATCGTTGATGCCGCTGGCGTTGCCGGCCGTGACGGTGCCAGCCTTGTCGAATGCTGGTTTCAGACCGGCCAGCGCCTCAGCGCTGGTTTTGCGGTTGATGTACTCGTCCGTATCGAAGACCAGTGGATCGCCCTTGCGCTGCGGAATCGTCACCGGCACGATCTCGTCGCGGAACTTGCCGGCATCCTGGGCGGCGGCGGCCTTGAGCTGGCTAGCCAGCGCGAAGGCGTCCTGCATCTCGCGCGTGATGCCGTGCGCCCGAGCGACGTTTTCGGCCGTGATGCCCATGTGGACCTGATGATAGACGTCCCACAGGCCGTCGACGATCATCGAGTCGATCAACTTCCAGTCGCCCATGCGCTGGCCTTCACGGCTGCCCATGAGGACGTGCGGCGCCAGGCTCATGTTTTCTTGGCCACCGGCGATGACGATCTCGCTGTCACCCCAGGCGACCGCCTGGGCCGCCAGCATCACGGCCTTCAGGCCGGAGCCGCAGACGGCGTTGATGGTCAGCGCCGGCGTCTCCTTGGGCACACCAGCCTTCATGGCGGCTTGGCGGGCAGGATTTTGTCCGCACCCGGCTGCCAGCACCTGCCCCATGATCACCTCACCCACGGCGTCGGCCACCACCCCGGTGCGATCTAGCAACGCGCGGATGACGGTTGCGCCCAAATCGGTTGCCGGTGTTTTGGACAGCGTGCCACCAAAGCGGCCGATGGCGGTACGCACGGCTGCGACAATGACAATCTCAGGCATGATGGGCTCCTTGATCAAATAGAAAACGGGTTACAGGCGGGGGCAGATCTGTGGCCCTCACACGGTCGATCCACCACGAGCCAGGGTGGCCAGCGCGGCCTCGGCCGAGACCTTGACGTAGCGCCCCGGCGCGGGTTCAATGGGCTTGTAGCGCCGATTGCCAAAGCTGCGTGGTGCGTTGACCAGTCGGCCGCCATGGGTGGCCAGCCAGGGGGCCCAGTCGGTCCACCAGCTGCCGCGGTGTTCGGTGGCGATGGCCAGCCAATCGTCGAAGCGCTCGGGGAAGTGGTCGTCGGGGCCGGTCCAGAAGCTGCGCTTGCCCTTGGCGGCCGGGTTGATGACACCGGCGATGTGGCCTGACGCCCCCATGACGAAGCGCATCGGCCCGCCCAAATAGCGCGTACTGGCATAGGCAGCGCCAATCGGCACGATGTGGTCCTCGCGCGAGCCGTAGATGTAGGCCGGCACGTCGATAGCCCCAAGGTCCAGCGACATGCCACACGTCGTGAGCTTGCCGGGCTGGCACAGCTCATTTTGCAGGTATAGGTGGCGCAGGTACCACGCGTAGTAGCGGCCGGGCAGGTTGGTGCTGTCACTGTTCCAGTACAGCAGGTCGAACGGAGGCGGCGACTCGCCCTTGAGATAGTTGCCGACCACGTAATTCCACACCAGGTCATTGGGACGTAGGAAGCTAAACGTCGTGGCCAGCTCGCGTCCGGGTAGCAGACCGCCGTGGGCAAACTGCAGCTCGCGCAGCCGCACGAACGCCTCGTCGATAAAGACATCGAGCACCCCGGTGTCGCTGAAGTCCAGCAGCGTGGTCAGGAACGTGACGCTTTGCACTTTGCGCTGACCGCGCGCGGCCAGCACCGCCAGCGCGGTGCCGAGCATGGTGCCGCCGACGCAAAAGCCCAGGGTGTTGACGGTGTCGCAGCGCCCAATGTCACGCACCACGTCGATGGCCTGCAGCACGCCCTGCTCGATGTAGTCGTCCCAAGTGGCCTGCGCCAGCTCGGCGTCGGGATTGCGCCAGCTCATCACGAAGGTGCGGTGGCCCTGCTCCACCGCATAGCGCAGGAACGAGTTGTCGGGCTGCAGATCGAGAATATAGTATTTGTTGATACAGGGCGGCACGACCAGAAAGGGGCGTTCGTACACCTTGGCCGTGAGCGGCTTGTATTCGATGAGCTGAAACAGCGGGTTTTCGAACACCACCTGTCCCTCGGTAGTGGCGACATTGCGACCCACCTCAAATGCGCTGTGATCCGTCATCGAGACAAAGCCCTGCTTGATGTCATGCAGCAGGTTCTGCACGCCGCGGGCGATGCTTTCCCCCTGCGTCTCGATGGCCTTGCGCTGAGCCTCGGCATTGAGGGCCCAGAAATTGCTTGGAGCGCTGGCGTCGATCCACTGCTGCACGGCAAACCGGATGCGCGCGCGGGTCTTGGCGTCCCCCTGCACGGCATCGGCCATGCGCATCAGCGTGCGCGCGTTAAGCAGGTACAGCGCCGCGTTGAAAGCGGCGACCGGGTTGCTGGCCCAAGCTTCGTCGGCAAAGCGGCGGTCTTCACGGGGCGGCTGCACCCGCCAGCCCTGCTGCCACAGCTGGGTCATCTCCTGCAGGTATTCGCGCTGGATCCGTGCCCAGGCTTCCGGGTCCAGCGTCACCGCCTGCCCACCCGCCTGCCGGAACAGCTCGGTCAGGCTGGCCGCACTGCCCCACCCGGTCGGCATCGGCGCAGCGGCCCGTCCTTCGGCCCCGGGTGCTGTGGCAAATCCGCCGGGGGCGGCCTGCAGCGCCTGTGTCCACTGGCGCAAAACCTGTTGCGACCATTCGGCCCACGCAATCACCGGATCGGTCGGGTCGTTTTGCCGCGGCATTCGTCGTCTCCTGAATTTCTTGTCGTTGCCATCGTAACGCAGTGTGGCGTCATTTCCATGACAATGTCATCGAAGGGCGATGAGTTTGCGCGCCGATGTTGCGCGGGACAACATTCTGGGGGCACCAAGTTGGCGGTGACCTACCAGTGGCCGCCACAGCAGTGTCATACACGTTCCTTCCGCGGGGCTGACGGCCTCGTGACGCCGCGGGGGTGAAAGGGATGTACCTGGTACTGATCGCTTGGGGATATGTGGTGCTGATGGCGGCTGTAGCCGAGGCGCTGAGTCCGCACGGCAGCGTGGCCGGCGCCGTCGGGACCGTGGTGTGGTTCGGCGTGCTGCCCATGACGTTGCTGGCCTACGTGGCCGGCAGCCCGCTGCGCCGGCGCGCTCGTCGGCGGGCCCGACAGGGGCAGCAGGAGGCTGCGGATAGCGCTGGGCCGGCTAGCGGGCCACAGCCCACTCAGCAGCCGTCGACAGCCGAAGTCACACCGATAACTCACCGCCCCTTGCCTGCCCCAGCGTCTGCTCCCAGCCAACCGGGCGCAGACGGGTCTGTAACTCAGGCCGCTGCATCAGCGCCGCCAAACAGCAGCGGCCATGCGCCCGCTGCTGCCCAGCACGGCGGCGTCGCGCCGGTGCGAAAAGAAGACTGACGGCTGGCTGGCGGTGCACCAGGCGGGTGAGCCGTCGTTGCCCGCGATACGGGCAAAGCCCAGTCGCTGCAGACGCCGCCGCGCCAGACCGGCCAGGTCGGCCAGCCAGCGGTCGGCATGCAGAGGCGACGGGCGAAAGGCGCTGGCATCCTGTGCACAGGCTTGAACAAATGTAGCCCGAACCTCAGGGCCGACTTCGAAACGCTGCGGCCCGATACTGGCACCGATCCACACGCGTGTGGCCCTTCGCGCCGCCGACGTCTGCACGGCTGGCCAGGCATCTGCCAAGGCTTCCAGAATGCCGTGTCCGCCCTGCCCGGCCAGACCGCGCCAGCCCGCATGCACGGCGGCGACAGACCCGCCATCAGGCGCGGCAAAGAGAATCGGCAGGCAGTCGGCGACGAGCACGACGCACGCCACCGCCGGGTCGCTGCTCCAGCAGCCATCCGCCTCGATCCCGTCCGGGGTGTGGCGATCGACGGGGATGACCGTCGTGCCGTGCACCTGCCGCAGGTACACTGGACGCACCCCGAGTGCCGCCGCCAACCGAGCGCGGTTTTCGGCCACCGCGCCAGGGTCGTCACCAACGTGATCGCCCAGATTCAGACTGGCCCAGCAACCTGAAGACACGCCGCCGGCGCGCCCGGTCATGCCGGCCACCACCCCCGCGCCGAGATCGGCCGTCAGCGCCAGCACCCCCCTCGTCTGTCGGGTAACGCGGGGCGCGGTGAGTGGCCGGGGCTCACTCGGCATCGGGGCAGCGCGAGGGATGCGCGCGCTGGAACGCGTCCAGCGCCATGCAGCGCTCGAAGATGGCCAGCGTCAGCGGAATGTCCAGGTCGTCGTAACGCAGACCGAAGCGCTGGCCGTTGACCAGCTGCGGCACCAGGCAGCAGTCGGCCAGTGTGGGGGTGTCGCCATAGGAGTACACCGAGGGTGGTAGCCCGGCACGGGCACGCTCCTCGGCCAGCAGCTGCAGTCGGCGCTCGTAGTGGCGCAACCCCTCGCGCACCCAATGGTTGTACCACTCGGCGCGCCGCCCGTCGTCCAGCCCGAGCGGATCGGCCAGGTACTTCAAGACACGCAGGTTGTTGATGGGGTGGATCTCGCAGGCGATGGTCTGCGCCAGCGCACGCACCCGGGCGCGCCCAAGCGGGTCGCGCGGCAGCAGCGGCGGCTCGGGATGGGTTTCGTCGAGGTACTCGATGATCGCCATCGACTGGCTCAGCAGCGCGTGATCGGGGTTGCCGGCGACGTCGAGCACGGGCACCAGCGAGTCGGGACTGACGGCCCGGTACGCTGGGCCGTGCTGCTCGCCCCGGGCCAGGTGGACGGCGATGTACTCGTAGGACAGACCTTTGAGGTTGAGCGCGATGCGCACACGAAACGAGGTGCCGGAACGATAATAGTTGTACAGCTTCATGGCGGTGGGGTGGCGCGGGATAGGACGGCCGCCGCGCAGGCACAGCGCCACGCCTGGCCACGGTGTCCCGGGCGAGGCGGGTGCCCGCCGCTCTGGGACGAACGCTGCGGCGACAGCCGAAGTCTAGCCGCTGGCACGCGAGCGCGGCTTTGTTGCAGCGGCAACACCCTCGACAGATGCATACACTATGACAGGGGTTCGGTGCAGTTTGCGCCGACCTTACGTTGCGATTCCCTTCGTTGGAGGTTTTTTCATGCTCACCCGTCGTCGCTTGTTGCGTACTGGTGCTGCCGCGCTTGCCTCGCCTGCCTTGGTTGGCTTGGCGCAAAGCAGTGTCACGTTGAAGTTTCATACCTTCATGTCGCCGACTTCCAATGTCTGGCTCAACATGCACAAGGCATGGATGGACAAAGTCGAGAAGGACTCCGGCGGTCGCATCAAGTTCGAAGCGTACCCGGCCATGCAACTGGGCGGCTCGCCCATGCAGCTGTACGACCAGGCCAAGGACGGCGTGGTCGACATCGTCTGGACACTGCCGGGCAACACCCCGGGGCGCTTTCCGCGCACCGAGGTGTTCGAGCTGCCGTTCATGATGACCAACGCGGAGGCCACCTCCAGGGCCTTCTGGGAGTACATCCAGACCAAGGCGGCCGACGAGTACCGCGATATCCACCTGATCGCGCTGAACGTCCACGGCCCGGGCGTGTTCCACGTCAAGTCGCGGCTGATCACGCAGCCCGACGACCTACGCGGCCTGAAAATGCGCGGCCCAACTCGCCAGATCACCAAGACGCTTGGTCACCTGGGGGCCACACCCGTGGGCATGCCACTGCCGCAGATTCCGGACGCGCTGTCCAAGGGCGTGATCGACGGCTGCGTCCTTCCGTGGGAAGTGGTGCCGTCGGTCAAGGTGCATGAACTCGTCTCCCACCACAGCGAATTCGATCCTAAAGGTGGCGCCCTGTACACCACCACGTTCGTGATGGCCATGAACAAGGCGCGCTACGAGTCGCTGCCGCCCGACCTCAAGCGCGTCATCGACGCCAACTCGGGCCCGGACACCTCCGCCTTCTTGGGGCGCGTGCAGCAGGCCGGTGATATGCCGGCGCGCCGGCAGGCGGTCGAGCGGGGCAACCGCATCCACACGCTGGGGCTGGCGCAGGCGCAGGAGTTTCGCCGGCGCGCCCGCCTGGTCGAGGTGGAGTGGGTGCAGGATATGGACCGCCGCGGCTTCAACGGACGCGATTTGCTCGAGAGCGCGCGTCGGCTGATCGACAAGCACACCCGGGCCTGACGGCCGCGCTGGCGTCGGCTGCCCGTTGGCGTGCGTACACTTGCGGGATGGTCCGCCACCCGATTCGGTTTTGTCGTGCCTGCGCCAGCGCGGTCGAATACCGCGTGCCCGATGACGGTGACACGCGGGTGCGCGCGGTCTGCCCGACCTGCGGCACGATCCACTACGAGAATCCGCTCAACGTCGTCGGCACGGTGCCGGTGTGGGGCCCGGGCGGCGCCCAGGTGTTGCTGTGCCGACGCGCCATCGAGCCGCGCCGCGGCCTGTGGACGCTGCCGGCGGGCTTCATGGAACTGGGGGAAACCACGGCAGAGGGGGCAGTGCGGGAAACCCGTGAGGAGGCGGGAGTGCAGATCGCCCTGGAGGGCCTGTTTACGCTGCTGAACGTGGCCCGTGCGGGACAGGTGCACATCTACTACCGGGCACGGCTGCTGAGCGACCGCTTCGCGCCCGGTCACGAGACCCTCGAGGCACGCCTGTTTCACGAGCACGAGATTCCGTGGGAGCAGCTGGCGTTCCGTACCGTGCAGGAGACGCTGCGGCGCTACTTCGACGATCGTCGGCGCGGCCACTTCCAGGTGCACACCGCGGACATCGTCTAGTGCCGTAGCGCCCGCGGGCTCACTGTGCGATGGCGCACGGCTCTCTGCCCTCTGCTCACGGCGGGAAGCGGTCGCTCCCTGGTCCGCGCCGCGGGGGCACTCAGCTGAACAGTCGGCGCGCCAGCGCCGAGCCGGCCGGCAGCCCGCGCGCCTGCAGCGCGTCGTAGAGGTGGTCGAGTTCGGCGCCGATGCGGTCAAGCGCCTCGCTATCCAGGGGCTGCCCGGCGTCGTCGGTCACCCAGCCGTCCATCGCTGCAGCCAAAGCCGCTGCCAATTCGCGCAGCCGCTGGTAAGGACGCTCGCTGCGCGGCACATGCGGCACTTCCAGCGTCAGACGCACGTCGCGCAG
>NZ_DAISZC010000034.1:0-13451 GCF_036824975.1 Tepidimonas sp. | reverse complement strand
CTGACGGTAGCGGCGGCCCGGTGTCACGGTTTCCCATCCGGCGTCGGGGGGCGCGTCGCCGGTGTCGTCCGTTTCATCCCGTGCGGGCCGACCCTCGATGAAAAAGGGCTTGCTGCCGATGCGGCGACTGCCCGGCAGCACGGCCCACACCGCCTCAGCCGAGACCGGTTTGTCCACGTGCAGCGGCACGATCGCATCGAGCCGCTCATTCAGCACAGGCGGCGCCGGCTCGACGCGCCCAGGCGTCAGGACCGGGGCATCGAGCGTCGGCTCACGCCGCCCGCTCTCATCGGCACCGGGGCGTTCCTCCGCGTCGGCACGGCGTGGCGTCAGGCGGCGCACCTGCCAGCGGTGGTAGAGCCACACCGCCAGCAGCACCACGCCGCCGGCCAGCCACAACGCCAGCTGCAGGGGAGTCATCATGAGGCCGCATTCTCCATCAGCGACGTGGCCTGGGCGAGGTCCACGGCCACGATGCGCGACACCCCCTGCTCCTGCATGGTCACACCGATGAGCTGCTGTGCCATTTCCATCGCGATACGGTTGTGGCTGATAAACAGGAACTGGGTGTCGCGGCTCATGCGAGTAACCAGCCGCGCGTAGCGCTCGGTGTTGGCGTCGTCCAGCGGCGCATCGACCTCGTCGAGCAGGCAGAACGGTGCCGGGTTGAGCTGGAACATGGCAAACACCAGCGCGATGGCGGTCAGCGCCTTCTCGCCCCCGGACAACAGGTGGATGGTCTGGTTGCGCTTGCCCGGCGGCTGCGCCATGACCTGCACGCCCGCGTCCAGGATTTCGTCGCCGGTCATGATCAGGCGCGCCTGGCCACCGCCGAAGAGTTCGGGAAACAGCTGCCCGAAGTGCACGTTGACGGTGTCGAAGGTGTGCGCCAGCAGCTGGCGGGTTTCGGCGTCGATGGTGCGGATCGCGTTCTCCAGGGTCTGGATGGCCTGCTGCAGGTCACGCGACTGATGGGACAGAAACTGTTCGCGCTCGCGCGCCGCTTCGAGCTCCTGCAGCGCCGCCAGATTGACCGCACCCAGCGCGGCGATGTCGCGCTGCAGCCGATCGATTTCCCCCGGCAGTGCCGACAGACGCACCCCCTCCTGTGTGACGCTGCGCTGCACCTCGTGTGGCTCGGCGCCAGCCTCGGCCAATTGCTGCGCCAATTGATCCAAGGCCAACTGCGCCGCCTGCTCTTTGAGCTGGAAGTCGGTGATGCGTGCACGCAGCGGCTCGAGCTCGCGCTCCAGGCGCAGGCGCTGCTCGTCGGCCGCGCGCAGGCGCGCGGTCAGCTCGTCGTAGCGGCTGCGCGCCGCCGCCAGTTGGGCGTCGCAGCGCTGGCGTTGCTGCAGCGCCTGCTGCAGCGCCTCGTCGGTCCCGTCGTCGTGCAGCTGGGCCAGTTCCTGCTGCACCTGTTCGAGCTCGGTCTGAAGGCGCGCGCGCTGCTGCGCGGCGGTGTCGGTCTGGCGCTGCCATTCGGCGCGCTGGGTGGCCAGTGTGCGGCGGGTAAAACGGGCTTCCTGTGCCTGCCGCTCGGCCGCACGCCACTGCTCGCGGACAGCATCGCATTCGGCGGCAGCACGCATCGCCCGCTCTTCGGCCAAACGGGCCTGCTCCTGCAGATCGGCCAACTGCAAATCCAGCGCCTCGAACGCCAGTTCGCTTTGCACGCGCCGCTCCTGCAGCGCCTCGATCTGGGACTGCAGCTCGTGCAGGTCGTGCGCTAGGCGCTCCTCGTGGCGGCGGGCCTCCTGGGCCCGCTGCTCGCCGGCAAGCAGCTCCAGCTGCAGCGCGTGCCGTCGCTGCTGCAGCTCGCCTAACTCGCGTCGTACCTGCCCGATGCGCTGCGTCAGCTCGCCCACCAGCGCCTCGGCGCGCTGGGCCCGTTGCCTGGCGTCGTCATGCAGCAATTCATGGGCCCGCGCCTGGCGCTGCAGGTCTTCGATCTCGTGCGCCCGCGCCAGCATACCCGACTGGGGGTCGTCGTCGGCGTGGAAGGTGAGGTCATAGCGCCCCACACTGTGGCCCTGCGGCGTGTACAGGCGCTGCCCGGTGCGCAGTGCGCTACGCCAGCGCAGCGCGGTGGTCAGGTCGGGCGCCGTCAAGCAGCCTTGCAGCCAGTCGGCCAGCACGGCGTGCAGCACCACGTCGTGCACCCGCAACCGCTGCAGCAACGGGGTGGCCGCCGGGTCGGGCAGTGCCAGCGTCGCCCCGTCGGCCGCGGGCGCCGCCGCAGGCGGTGCCAAAAACGTCAGCTTCACCGGCGGCGCGGTGCGCTGCAAGCCCGCCAGGCCGTCGAGCTGGCGCACACACCGCGCACGCACGCGCTCGCGCAGCGCCGTCTCGATGGCCGCCTCCCAGCCCGGCTCGGGGTCGAGCTGCGGCCACAGACTCGCCAAGCCCTCCAGCCCTTGTTCGCGCAGCCACGGCTGCAGCCGCTCATCGTTGGCCAGCCGTTCCTGCAGGGCCTGCAGCGCCTGCAGACGGGCGCGGATATCGGCACCCCGGCGCGCCTCCTCGCGCTCAGCTTGTTGCGCCTCGCGCCAAGCGGCCTGTGCCTGTGGCAGCGCCTCCTCGGCATCGTGCAGCCGGGCCTGCGCCTGGGCCAGTGCGCCTTCGGTGAATTCCAGCTCCTGGCGCCAATGCTGCAGCCGCTGCGGGTCAGGTGCTTCGACTCGGCCGCGCTCGGCGCTGAGCCGTTGCTCGCGCTGGCGCAGCTGTCCCAGCTGCTCGTCGAGCGCGCGCTGCTCGGCTGCCTGCACGCCCAGCGCCTGCTGCACCTGGGTCAAGCGCTCGCGCAGCGCGGTCCACTGCTGCTGGACCTGTTGCGCGGCGTCCTCCAGCACGGGCAGCCGCTGCAACTGCTCCTCGACACGCGCCGCCGCCACCTCGGCTTCCTCGGCGGCGCTGGCCTCCAGCACGTCGAGCTCAGCCAGCGCCTGCGCTGCTTGGGCCGCGCGCTCGGCCCATTCCTCGAGCTGCTGCTGCAGGGCCTGCAGGCGCTGCTGCGCGCGCTGGCGACTTTCGGTGGCGAAACGCCGCTGCGCCTGCAGCCGCGCCGCCTCGGCCGCGGCCTGATAGACCTGCCCCTGGGCGGCGTTGACCGCTTCGCCCGCTGCGTAGTGGCTCTGCCGCAACGTCTCCAAATCGGCTTCGAGCGCGCGCAGCGCCGCCACGCGCTCCTCTAGCGTGGCCAGCGCCTGCAGCCCTTGCACGCGCACCGCCTCGAGCTGGGCTGCTGCCTCCTCGCGTTTGAGCCACCAGAGCTGGTGCTGGCGCCGCTTCAGGCGCTCCTGCAGCTCGTGATAGCGGCGTGCCACCTCCGCCTGCTGCTCCAGCCGCTGCAGTTGGGCGTGTAGTTCGCGCAGGATGTCCTCGACGCGCGTGAGGTTGTCGCGCGTGTCGGCCAGGCGCGCCGCGGTCTCCCGCCGGCGTTCCTTGTACTTGGATACGCCCGCCGCTTCCTCCAGAAACAGCCGCAGCTCCTCGGGCCGGCTTTCGATGATGCGGCTAATCGTCCCCTGGCCGATGATGGCGTAGGCCCGTGGCCCCAATCCGGTACCCAGAAAGAGGTCCTGCACGTCGCGCCGCCGCACCGGCTGGTTGTTGATGGTGTAACTGCTGGTGCCGTCGCGCGTGAGCACGCGCCGCACGGCGATTTCGGCGTACTGGTTCCACGGGCCGCCCGCGCGCCGCGCGCTGTTGTCAAACACCAGCTCGACGCTGGCCCGCTGCGCCGGCTTGCGCTGCGCGCTGCCGTTGAAGATGACGTCCTGCATCGACTCGCCGCGCAATTCGCTGGCGCGCGACTCGCCTAGCACCCAGCGCACGGCATCCATGATGTTGGACTTGCCGCAGCCGTTGGGGCCCACCACACCCACCAGCTGCCCAGGCAGGTCAAAAGTGGTCGGGTCGGCGAACGATTTGAAGCCGGAGAGTTTGATCGTCTGCAGTCGCACGGGGCGCTAGTTTACGGGCGGCTTCGGCGCCGGAGGCCGAAGGTCGAGGCGCGGCCTTGGCTTTGGGTGTAAGGCGGCTTCCACCCCGGTGACAACAATCCCGCGCGCACGCACAGCGGGAAAGCCAGCGCGGGCCGTGGGCCGAAGCGACTGCCTGGCGCGCACAGATGGGACCCACAGATGGGGACGCGCACCCGGTACCATTGCGCTGTTGCGTGCCCGCCCGCGTGTCGTGATCTGCGATCGCCGCCTATTGACTGGGCCTGATGCGTGTTGCACCGCCTGCCACTGTCATGAACGTCCCCCTCAATCCGTTGCTGCAGCGGCTGCAGCCCTACCCGTTTGAGCGGCTGCGCGCGCTGTTTTCCGGGATCACACCCAACCCGGCGTTTAGCCCCATCAACCTCGGTATTGGCGAGCCGCGTCACCCCACCCCGCCGGTGCTGCGGGATGCGCTGCACGCGGCCATCGAGCGGCCTGACGGCGGACTGGCGGTGTACCCCGCCACGGCCGGCACGCCCGCGCTGCGGCAGGCGTGCGCCCGCTGGGTGCAGCGCCGCTACGGCGTGGCGCTGGACCCCGACACCCAGGTACTGCCCACACTGGGCTCGCGCGAGGCGCTGTTTGCGCTGGCGCAGGTGGTGATCGACCCGCGCGCTTTTGCCAGCGGGCAGCAACCCATCGTCGTCTGTCCGAATCCGTTCTACCAAATCTACGAGGGAGCAGCGCTGCTGGCCGGGGCCCAGCCCTGGTACGCCCCCAGTGATCCGGCCCGCAATTTCGCCGTGGACTGGGAGCAGGTACCAGCCGAGGTGTGGGCACGCACTCGGCTGCTGTATGCCTGCTCACCCGGCAATCCCACCGGCGCGGTGATGCCGCTGGACGAATGGGAGCGGCTGTTTGCGCTCAGTGACCGCTATGGCTTCGTCATCGCCAGCGACGAGTGCTACAGCGAAATCTACTTCCGTGACACCCCGCCGCTGGGTGCGCTGCAAGCCGCCGCCGCCCTTGGGCGCACCACGTTTGAGCGCCTGATCGTGCTCACCAGCCTGTCCAAGCGCAGCAATGCGCCGGGGCTGCGTTCGGGGTTCGTGGCGGGCGACGCCGAGCTCATCCGCGCCTTCACGCTGTACCGCACCTATCACGGCAGTGCCATGAGCGTGGCCGTGCAGCAGGCCAGCGCCGCCGCCTGGGAGGATGAGGCGCACGTGCAGGCCAACCGCGCTCTGTACCGGAAGAAGTTCGACCGCATCACGCCGCTGCTGGCGCAAGTGCTGGACGTGCGGCTGCCCGACGCCGGCTTTTACCTATGGGCCGGCGTGCCCGGCGGCGACGATGTGGCGTTCGCGCGTGCGCTCTACGCCCAATACAATGTCACGGTATTGCCCGGGCGCTATCTGGCGCGCGATGTCGGCGGCCTCAACCCCGGCGCGGGCCGTGTGCGGCTGGCGCTGGTGGCCGAGCTCGATGAGTGCCTGCAAGCCGCCGACCGTATCGTCCGTTTCGTGCGCGCGGCAGCTCCGATCCCAACCCCGCCTTCTTGTCCTAATCAGCCATGACCCAACAACTGCAGCAGATCATCGAAAACGCATGGGACAACCGCGCCCAGCTGTCGCCGGACAGCGCGCCGCAGGAAGTCATCGACGCGGTCGAGCACGTCATCGACGAGCTCAACACCGGCCGCTTGCGCGTAGCCACGCGCGAGGGCGTGGGCCGCTGGACCGTGCACCAGTGGATCAAAAAAGCGGTGCTGCTGAGCTTTCGCCTGCACGACAACGAGCTCATGCGCGCCGGGGATCTGGCCTTCTACGACAAGGTCAAGACCAAGTTTGCGCACCTGAGCGCGCAGGAGATGGCCGCCGCGGGCGTGCGCGTGGTGCCGCCGGCCGTGGCGCGCCGTGGCAGCTTCATCGCCCGCGGCGCCATCCTGATGCCGTCCTACGTCAACATCGGCGCCTACGTCGATGAAGGCACGATGGTCGACACCTGGGCCACCGTCGGTTCATGCGCGCAGGTCGGCAAAAACGTGCATCTGTCGGGCGGCGTCGGTCTGGGTGGGGTGCTGGAGCCGCTGCAGGCCAACCCCACCATCATCGAGGACAACTGCTTCATCGGCGCGCGCTCCGAGATCGTCGAGGGTGTGATCGTCGAGGAAAACTCGGTCATCTCCATGGGGGTCTACATTGGTCAAAGCACCCCGATCTACGACCGCACCACGGGCGAGATCCTGTATGGGCGTGTGCCGGCCGGCTCGGTGGTCATCAGCGGCAGCCTGCCCAAAGAAGGGGGCAAGTACAGCCTGTACGCCGCCATCATCGTCAAGCGCGTCGATGCGCAAACGCGCGCCAAGACGAGCCTGAACGAGTTGCTGCGCGACTGAGTGCCGACGGTAATGCAGGCGCAAGCGCGAATGCAGAGGGCTGCGCCCGGACGCCGCAGCGGGCCCCGGGGGCGGTGTGGCGTGCGTTGCCGCAGGGGATCGCCATGGGCGTGATGGAGCAATTGCTGCGCCTGATGGCCGAGCGGCGGGCGTCGGACATCTACCTCTCCGCGTCTTCGCCGGTGCTGATTAAGATCAACGGCGTCACCCAGCCGGTCAATGACAAGCCGTTGCCCGCCGACGGCCCCTACCGGCTGCTGGCGGAAGTGGTCAGCGCCGAGCAGTTACGCAGCTTCGACCAGTCCGGGGAACTCAACATCGCCATCCCCATGCCCGAAGTCGGGCGCTTTCGCATCAGCGCGATGCGGCAGCGTGGCACGTGTGCCGTCGTGGTGCGCTTCATCAGCGGCCAGATTCCGCCGGTATCTGAACTCGGCATCCCTGCGGTGCTGACGCGCATGATCATGGCCAAGCGCGGCTTGATGCTGGTGGTTGGGGCCACCGGCTCCGGCAAAAGCACCACGCTGGCTGCCCTGCTCGACCACCGCAACACGCACGACTGCTGTCATATCCTCACCATCGAGGATCCGATCGAGTACCTGTTCAAGAACAAGAAGGCGGTGGTCAACCAGCGCGAGGTCGGCAACGACACCGAATCGCTGCACGTGGCACTGAAGAACGCGCTGCGTCAGGCCCCCGACGTAATCCTGATCGGCGAAATCCGCGACCGCGAAACGATGTCGCATGCCATCGCCTACGCCCAATCCGGGCACCTGGTGCTGGCCACCCTGCACGCCAACAACAGCTATCAGGCGCTCAACCGCATCCTCAACTTCTACCCGGTCGAAGTGCGGCCGACGATGCTCAACGATCTGGCGTCGTCGCTGCGCGCTATCGTGTCGCAACGGCTGCTGCGCACAGTCGATGGTGGACGCACCCCGGCGGTGGAAGTGCTGGTCAACACGCGCCTGATCAGCGAGCTGATCGAAAAGGCCGACTTCTTCGGCGTGCGGGAGGCGCTGGAAAAGTCGATGGCTGAAGAGTCACAAACCTTTGAAGCTGATCTGGCTCGACTGGTGCTGTCGGGGCGGATTACGCGCGACGAAGCGCTGGCCTACGCCGACTCGCCCACCAACCTGCTGTGGCGCCTGCAAAACGATGACCGGGCCCGCGCCGCCGCAGCGCAGTCGGCCGCGCGCGGGCCCGCCGCCGAACCCGCCCGGGGAGGAGGCCCTTCGTTCGAGGGCTTCTTACCCCCCCAATCGTGACTCCCCGCGTGTCCATGACCGATACCCTGCGCCTGACGGAGGCCCTGATCCGTTGCCCCTCCATCACGCCTGACGACGCGGGCTGCCAGTCGCTGATCGCCGCGCGCCTGCGGGCGCTGGGTTTCGACTGTGAAACGCTGCCCAGCGGGCCAGACGACTTCCGCGTGACCAACCTGTGGGCACTGCGTCCCGGCGCCACCCCCGACGCTGCGGTGCTGGTGTTTGCCGGCCACACCGATGTGGTGCCGACCGGGCCACGCGATCGCTGGGACAGCGACCCCTTCACGCCCACGTTGCGCGACGGACGCCTGTACGGGCGCGGCGCCAGCGACATGAAGGCGTCGCTGGCGGCCATGGTGGTGGCCTGCGAGCGGTTTTTGCGCGAATGTCCCACGCCGGCGCTGGCCATCGGCTTTCTGCTCACCAGCGACGAGGAGGGACCGGCGCGCGACGGCACCGTGGTGGTGTGCGAATGGCTGCGCCAGCGCGGGCAGCGGCTGGATTACTGTATCGTCGGCGAACCCACCAGCGTGCAACGCACCGGCGACATGATCAAAAACGGCCGCCGCGGCTCCTTAAGCGGGCGGCTCACCGTCAAGGGTATCCAGGGACACATCGCCTACCCGCACTTGGCCCGCAACCCCATTCACCTGCTGGCGCCGGCGCTGGCCGAGCTGGTCGGCACACGCTGGGATGAGGGCAACGCCCATTTTCCGCCCACCAGCTGGCAGGTCAGCAACATCCACGGCGGCACCGGCGCCGGCAACGTGATTCCGGGCACCGTGACGGTGGACTTCAATTTCCGCTTTAGCACCGAATCGACCCCGACCGAGCTGCAGGCGCGCGTCGAGGCCATCCTGGCGCGCCACGGCTTGCGCGCCGGAGACGACTACGACCTGACCTGGACGCTGGGTGGCCTGCCCTTTCTGACGCCGCGCGGTCCACTGGTCGAAGCGGTCAGTGCGGCAATCCGGGACGTCACCGGCATCGAGCCGGAGCTGTCCACCACCGGCGGCACCAGCGACGGGCGTTTTATCGCCCAGATCTGCCCGCAGGTGGTGGAGTGCGGACCGCCCAACGCCACCATCCACCAGGTCAACGAATGCATCGCGCTGGACGATCTGGAAGCGCTGACGGCGATCTACCACCGCACGCTACACCGGCTGGCGGGGCGGCCATGAGCGGCGACACGCTGGCTGGGCTGATCACCGACGCGGCGCAACGACTCGAGCGCGCCGGCGTGGCGTTTGGACACGGCACCACGAATGCGCGTGACGAGGCGGCGTGGCTGGTTCTGTGGCGGTTGGGGCTGCCACTGGACACCGATTGGATCCGCAACGGCCACCAGCCCATTGACCCCGATGCGGCTTGGCAGGTGCAGGCCCTCATCGAAGAACGCATCCGCACCCGCAAGCCGGCGGCCTATCTCACCGGAGAGGCGTGGTTGCAGGGGGTGCCGTTCTATGTCGACGAGCGCGTCATCGTGCCGCGCAGCCTGATTGCCGAGCTGATTGCCGCGGCACCGCAGGCCGATCCGATCGATCCCTGGCTGGGGCCGCACACGCACCGCGTGCTCGATCTGTGCACGGGCAACGGGTCGCTGGCGGTGCTGGCAGCCATGGCCTGGCCCGAGGTGCAGGTGGACGCGGCGGACATCAGCGCCGACGCCCTACAGGTGGCGCGGCGTAATGTGGTACGTCACGGTCTTCAGGATCGCATCCGCCTGCTGCAGTCTGACGGCTGGCGTGGCATTGAAGGCCGCTACGACCTGGTGCTGTGCAACCCGCCCTACGTCAACCGGCTCAGCATGGCGACGCTGCCCCCCGAGTTCCGGGCCGAGCCGGCGCTGGCGCTCGACGGCGGAGACGACGGCATGGACTTCGTCCGCCACTTGCTGGCGCACGCGCTGCAGCACCTCAACCCCGACGGCGTCCTGGTGTTGGAAATCGGGCACGAGCGCCCGCATTTCGAGCGCGCCTTTGCGCATTTGCCGGTGGTGTGGCTGCGCACCAGTGCCGGTGACGATGCCGTGCTGTTGATCACCCACGATGCGCTGGCGTGGTGGGCTGCGGCTGCCGCCGATGCCCAGCAACCGGCCGCACCCGCCACCGGCGGCGCCCCGGGGTCTACTGCGACCGCGGGGGATGGCACCCCGGGTGACACCCGACGCGCTCCATGATCGTGCTGCGGGATGTGGTGCTGCGACGCGGCACGCGGGTGGTGCTGGACGGTGCCAGTGTAACGCTGCAGGCGGGCGAAAAAGTCGGCCTGGTGGGGCGCAACGGGGCCGGCAAATCGAGCCTGCTGGCGCTGCTGCGTGGCGAGCTGCACGAGGACCGCGGCGACGTCCTGCGCCCCAAGCACTGGCGCATCGCCCATGTGGCGCAGGAGATGCCCGACACCGACGCCGATGCCACGGCGTTCGTGCTGGCGGGCGACACCCGCCTGGCGCAGGCCCAGGACCAACTGGCCGCCGCCGAAGCAGCCGGGGACGGCACCGCAATCGCATGGGCGCACGCGGCGCTGGCCGATGCCGGCGCGCACGAGGCCACGGCGCGCGCGCAGGCCCTGCTGCTCGGGCTGGGCTTTACCCCCGACCAGCTGCAGCAGCCAGTGCGGGCATTTTCCGGCGGCTGGCGCATGCGGCTGCAGCTGGCATGCGCGCTGATGTGCCCCAGCGACCTGCTGTTGCTGGACGAGCCGACCAACCACCTCGATCTGGATGCCCTGATCTGGCTGGAAGGCTGGCTGCAGCGCTACACCGGCACGCTCATCGTGATCAGCCACGACCGGGAGTTTCTGGACGCCGTCACGCGCGTGACGGTGCAGCTCGACAGCGGGCAGCTGACGCGCTACAACGGGCCCCTGAGCGCCTTCGAGGAGTGGCAGGCCCAGCAGCTGGCCCACCAACAGGCCGCCTACGAGCGGCAGCAGGCCCGCATCGCGCACCTGCAGCGCTTCGTCGAGCGCTTCCGCGCCAAGGCCACCAAGGCGCGGCAGGCGCAGAGCCGACTGAAGGCGCTGGCGCGCATGGAGCGTGTGGCGCCGGTGCTGGCACGGCGCGACTTCGCCTTTGCCTTTGCGCCGGCAGGGGACATGCCAAACCCGCTGCTGGCGCTGCACGACGTGACCGCCGGCTACCGGCTGGCCGATGGCACCGAACGGCCCATCGTGCGCAGCGTGCGCTGCAGCGTGCTGCCGGGGCAGCGCATCGGCATCCTCGGAGCCAATGGGCAAGGCAAATCGACGTTGATCAAGACGCTGGCCGGCGTGTTGCCAGCGCTGGCCGGGCGCGTGGTGGCCGGACGGGGCTTGCGCATCGGCTACTTTGCCCAGCACGAGCTCGACGTGCTGCACCCCGACGAGACGCCGCTGCAACACCTGCAACGTCTGGCGCGCAGCGCTGAGGCGCAGGGCCTCATGAGCGGTTCACCATCGCGCGAGGCTGACCTGCGCGCCTTTCTGGGTGGCTTTCAGTTCAGCGGGGAGATGGCGCTGCAGCCGGTGGGGACCTTCAGCGGGGGCGAAAAAGCGCGCCTGGTGCTGGCGCTGCTGGTCTGGCAGCGTCCCCACCTGCTGCTGCTTGACGAACCCACCAATCACCTGGACCTGGAGCTGCGCGAAGCGCTGGCCCTGGCCCTCAACGATTTCGACGGCAGCGTGCTGCTGGTCAGCCACGATCGCGCGCTGCTGCGCAGCGTATGCGACGTCTTCTGGCGCGTGTGCGACGGACACTTGCTGCCCTTCGAGGGCGACCTGGAGGACTACCAGCGGCTGGTGCTGGAGCAGGCGCGCCAGCGTCGCGAGGTCTGGCGCCAGCGCACCTCTGCATTGGCCGCAGGCGACGGGCCCGCAGTGGCGCCCGCGCAGGGCCGGGCACCTGCAGCGGGGCGTTCAGTCTCGATCGGGCCCGGCGACACGGCACCCAGGCCCACCCCTGCCACCGCCAACCTGACGCGCGCCTCGGCGCGGGGAACAAGCGCCATGGCTACAGAGGCCGGGCGGCAGGCCACACGGTCGCCGCAAGAGCGGCGACGCCTCATGGCGCAGCGACGCCAGCAGTTGGCGCAGCGGTTGCGTCCCCACCTGCGAGAGCGCGATGCGCTGGACGCCGAGCTGCAGCGCCTGCAGGCCGAGCACGGTGTGTTGACCGAGCAGTTGGCGCTGGCAACGCTGTCGCCCCAGCAGCGCGCCGAGCTGGGGCGGCGCCTGAAAGCCCTCGAAGCGGACATCGCGGCCACCGAAGAGCGCTGGCTGGCGGTGGCCGAGATCATCGAAACGCTGGAGCGCGAGGCCAGCGCCGACGACGGCCAACCCTGACCGCGTCCCGCCACGCCCGTCCCGTGTCGCGCCACGCCGTTCATGCCGATATTGACGCCCCATGAAAAACTTCTGTTCTCCTGCTGGCCGCCCTGGGTGCGCAGTCATGCCGCGCGCGGATGAACGGGCGCACGCGCTTGGGGTGCCCAGCACAGCGCCTGGGGCCACGGCGTGCAGGGCCGCGCTGGCCTCGCCACCCGAAGCCCCACCACTGGCCGGGGCGGGACCGCACGCCGATGCCGATCTGCCTCCCCTGCCCCCCGCTTTCGAAACGCTGCTGCGGACGGTGCTGCCGGAACCGTGGCTGGCGCTGGCACTGGCCAGTTATACCGCACCGAAGGACGTGGTGTTTCGCCTCAACCCGCTGCGTCTGCACGACCGCGCCGCTGCGCTGCAAGCACTGCAGGCGTTGCCGTTGCAGCCACTGGATGGTGTGACGGACGTCTTCCGCGTGCCACCCGCAGCACGGGACGCGCTAACCCACCATCCGCTGGTGGCCGATGGCCACCTCTATATCCAGGGCGCGGCCAGTATGGCGGCGGTGTGGGCGCTGCAACCTCAGCCCGGTGAGGAGATCCTGGATCTGGCTGCGGCACCCGGCGGCAAGACGGCGCTGATGGCGGCCTGCATGGACAACCGCGGCCGCATCGCGGCGGTGGAGCCGGTACGGGCGCGTTTTTTCCGCCTGAAGGCGAACCTGCAGCGGCTGGGCGTGCGCATCGCGCAGCTGTACCCGAAGGATGGCACCGTGGTCGGCCGGCTGGTGCCGCAGCGCTTCGACCGCGTGCTGCTCGACGCGCCGTGCTCATCCGAGGCGCAGATCACACGGCTGGATCCGGCCTCGTGGGCGCACTGGAGCCCGCGCAAGGTGCATGCCAGCGCCGCGCTGCAGCTGCGTCTGCTGCATTCGGCGGCCGAAGCCCTCAAGCCCGGTGGCGTGCTGGTGTACAGCACGTGCTCATTGTCGCCGCAAGAAAACGAATGCGTGCTCGATGCACTGCTGCGGCGTCGCGACGACCTGGAGCCGGAACCCGCCCCCTGGCCCTGCCCGCTGCCGGCGCTGCCCGGCTTGACGCGGTGGGCGGGACAATCCCTGCATCCGGGTCTGACACACGCGCGCCGGGTGGTTCCAACCACCTGGACCGATGCCTTCTTTCTGTGCCGGTTGCGCAAACGCCAGCCGGCGGCCTGAACTGCCCACGCCGGCTCAGGCCGCTCGGGTGCGTTCGCCGACGGCCAGCGCTGCCGCCACTGCCAGCAGCAACGTCACCGCGCCTGCCGCCAGCGTCGCCGCGTACCAGCCATGGTCCATCAGCACGCCAAACACCAGCGGTGCCAGTGCAAAGCCCGAATCCAGCCCCGAGTAGACCAGCCCGTACACCCGCCCCGTCGCGCCCTTGGGCGTAGCCCGCTTGATCAGCAGATCGCGGCTTGGTCCGCCGATGCCGACGGCCAGACCCGTGACCGCCAGCAGCGCCATCGAGCCCAGTCCACCCAGCCAGCCGCTGGCGGCCAGCAGCA
>NZ_DAISZC010000033.1:10415-22848 GCF_036824975.1 Tepidimonas sp. | reverse complement strand
CGAAGGCGGCCGCACCGTCGGCGCCGGCGTCGTGACCAAGATCATCGAGTGAGGCCAGGGTTCGGGTCGGTCGGCGCCTGCCGGCCGTCCGCTGCAGGGGTATAGCTCAATTGGCAGAGCGTCGGTCTCCAAAACCGAAGGTTGGGGGTTCGATTCCCTCTGCCCCTGCCAGCTGGTGAACGTCCAGACTTCACCGGCCCTGATGTTCAAGCCCGCCCGTGTCTTTGGACCGCCGCGGGCTTGTGTTTCTGGAGCGCGGCGCTCGCCGCGCAAGTGACGTACGAGAGGTGTGGGACGATGGCCACAACGGATGTCGAAACCGTCGGCAATGGGGCTGACAAGGCCAAGCTGGCCGGCGCCGTCGCGTCGGCCGTGGCGGGCTTCGTCGGCTTTTACCTGCTGTCGAACCACGGCGCCTGGGTGCAGTGGGCGGCGCTGCTGCTGGCGCTGGCGCTGGCGGTCGGGCTGGGCCTGACGGCAGGGCCGGGCCAGCGGCTCATCGCCTTTGGCCGCGACGCGGTCAAAGAGGTCAAAAAGGTGGTGTGGCCGACGCGCAAGGAAGCCGGCCAGATGACCGCGTATGTGTTCGCGTTCGTGGTGGTGATGGCGCTGTTCCTGTGGCTGACCGATAAATTGCTCGAGTGGGTGCTGTACGGCCTCATTCTGGGTTGGAGGTGATGAGATGACGGACGCGAATTCGGCACCCAAGGGCGGCAGCGCGGCCCCGGCGGAGGGTATGCGCTGGTATGTGGTGCACGCGTATTCGGGGATGGAAAAGGCAGCCGAGCGCAATATCTTGGAGCGCGTGCAGCGCGCTGGGATGCAGCACAAGTTTGGCCGCATTCTGGTGCCCACCGAAGAGGTGGTGGAAATCAAAAACGGCGTCAAGCGCACCACCGAGCGCAAGTTTTTCCCCGGCTACGTGCTGGTGGAGATGGTGATGGACGACGACACCTGGCACCTGGTAAAGAACACCAGCAAGGTGACCGGGTTCGTCGGCGGCGCGCGCAACCGCCCCACTCCCATCTCCGAGGAAGAGGTGCAAAAGATCATCGGCCAGATGCAGGAAGGCGCCGAGAAGCCGCGTCACAAGGTCGAGTTCGAGATCGGCGAGATGGTGCGTGTCAAGGAAGGCCCGTTTGCCGACTTCAACGGCACCGTCGAGGAAGTGAACTACGAAAAGAGCAAGCTGCGGGTGTCGGTGACGATCTTCGGCCGCGCCACGCCGGTGGAGCTCGACTTCAACCAAGTCGAGAAGGTGTGACGCCGGTGCCGCTGATCCACGGTGGCGTGCACAGACGACTCGATCAGGATATAATATAAAATTCTTCCGCCCGCGCCCTATGGTGCGGGCTATCCGCTGCCAGCGTCGGCCTGGCGGCAGTGGGGGGCGGCGCCCCGAAGCGACAGGTCTGTGGCGCGAGGAGGCCGGTGCGTTCGGCCGCTGGAACTCGCAGGAGAAACACACTCATGGCCAAGAAAATCGTCGGCTTTATCAAGCTGCAGGTACCAGCGGGTAAGGCCAATCCCTCTCCCCCGATCGGTCCGGCACTGGGTCAGCGCGGGCTCAACATCATGGAGTTCTGCAAGGCGTTCAACGCCCAGACGCAGGGCATGGAGCCCGGTCTGCCGCTGCCGGTGGTGATTACCGCCTACGCGGACAAGAGCTTCACCTTCATCATCAAGACCCCGCCGGCCACGACGCTGATCAAGAAGGCGATCAAGCTGGACAAGGGCTCCTCCAAGCCGCATGCGCAGAAGGTCGGCAAGATCACGCGCGCCCAGCTCGAGGAAATCGCCAAGACCAAGATGAAGGATATGACGGCGGCCAACCTCGATGCGGCGGTGCGCACCATTGCCGGCTCGGCGCGTTCGATGGGCGTCATCGTGGAGGGGGTGTGAGATGGCGAAGCTGACCAAGAAGCAAAAGGCGTTGCAGGGCAAGGTCGATCCGACCCGGCTGTATCCGCTGCCGCAGGCGCTGGCAATCGTCAAGGAATGCGCGACCGCCAAGTTCGATGAGTCGATCGACGTGGCTGTGCAGCTTGGCGTCGATCCCCGTAAGTCCGACCAGGTGGTGCGCGGCGCGGTGGTGCTGCCCAACGGCACCGGCAAGACCAAGCGCGTGGCGGTGTTCGCGCAGGGCGCCAAGGCCGAGGAGGCCAAGGCTGCGGGCGCCGACATTGTGGGCTTCGACGACCTGGCCGCCCAGGTGAAGGCTGGCAATATCGACTTCGACGTCGTGATTGCGGCCCCCGATGCGATGCGCGTGGTCGGTGCGCTGGGCCAGATTCTGGGTCCGCGCGGCCTGATGCCGAACCCGAAAGTGGGCACCGTGACGCCGGACGTAGCGGCCGCCGTGCGCAACGCCAAGGCCGGTCAGGTGCAGTTCCGCGTCGACAAGGCCGGTATCGTGCACACCACCATCGGGCGCCGTTCGTTCGACGCCGACAAGCTGCAGGGTAACCTGGCGGCGCTGATCGAGGCGCTGAACAAGGCCAAGCCCGCGTCGTCCAAGGGGCAGTACCTGCGCAAGGTCGCAGTGTCGTCGACCATGGGCGTGGGGGTGCGTGTCGACCCGCAGACGATCGTCGCCGGGTCGTAACAAGGGATAAGGGGTGTTGCCAACGCGCTGGCAGCGCCCCTGCTGGTGGGTCTGCCGGGCCGGATTGACCGGTGCGGCAGAGCCATCCAAGACCGCTGGTGCGGGCTTGCCCGCCTAAATGCCGTCCCGCCAGGGTCGGCGGCCAGCGCAGATGGCGATCCCGCCGCGGATGGAATCGAATGCCGGGCTGCGTTCCCGGGGCGGTTTCCAGAAACGGTTGATCGCTGCAACCGCTGCACGGTGCCTGAAGGTGTCGTGTTTTTAAGGAGTCAACCTTGAGTCTGAACCGCAGTGAGAAGCAGGCCGTCATCGACGAGGTGTCGGCCCTTGCCGCCAAAGCGCAGACGCTGGTGATGGCCGAGTACCGCGGCATCACGGTGGCTGACCTCACGAAGCTGCGTATCGAGGCCCGCAAGGCCGGGGTGTCAGTCGCCGTGCTGAAGAACACCCTGGTGCGGCGCGCGGTCGCTGGCACGCCCTTTGAGGTCGCCGCCAGTCAGATGACCGGTCCGCTCATCTACGGCTTCTCGGAAGACGCCGTGGCCGCCGCCAAGGTGGTGGCCGAGTTCGCCAAGACCAACGACAAGATGGTCCTGCGCGGCGGTGTCTATGCCGGTAAGGCGCTGGATGTTGAGGGCGTCAAGTCGCTGGCCAGCATTCCGTCCAAGGAAGTGCTGCTGTCGCAACTGTTGGGCCTCATGCAGTCGCCGGTGTCGCGCCTGGCGCGTGTCGTGGCGGCCCTGGCCGAAAAGAAGGGCGAGGCGCAGCCCGCCTGAGTCGTCGGTCCCTGTAACCCATTCGTTCCGTTTTTAGGAAAACATCATGGCATTCGATAAAGACGCATTTTTGGCCGCTCTGGACACCATGACGGTGATGGAGCTCAACGATCTGGTCAAGGCGATCGAAGAGAAGTTTGGCGTTAGCGCCGCCGCCATGGCCGCCCCCGCGGCCGTCGGTGCCGCGGCCGCTCCGGCAGCCGAAGAGAAGACCGAGTTCGACCTGATCCTGAAGGAAGCAGGCGCAAACAAGGTGGCCGTCATCAAGGCCGTGCGCGAAATCACCGGGCTGGGCCTGAAGGAGGCCAAGGATCTGGTCGACGGCGCGCCCAAGACCGTCAAGGAAGCGATGCCCAAAGCCGACGCCGAGGCTGCCAAGAAGAAGCTGGAAGAAGCCGGCGCCAAGGCCGAGCTCAAGTAAGCCGCTGCCTGCGTGTGAGGGCTGGAGCGCCTGTGGCGGGCCTCCAGCCTTTGCTGCCTGCAGAGCACACGGCAAAGCGGTCCCACCCAGGCCGTTTTGCCGTGTCTTCTGATACCGACTGCAGCAAGACCGCTTGGTTCGGGCCCGTGTGCAACGCGCGGGCCGTCAGCCGACAGACCGGTGGGGGCCGGTCGCCAAGAAGCCGCCGCGGCGCGCCGCCGGCGCGCGCCACCCAGTCGCCGCAGACCTCATGCCCGGAGATCTCATGGCCCAGTACTCCTACACCGAACGCAAGCGCATCCGCAAGAGCTTTGGCAGCCGCGACAGCGTGTTGGAAATCCCCTACCTGCTGCAGATGCAGAAGGATGCCTACACGGCGTTTCTGCAGGCCGACGTGCCCCCGCGTCAGCGCAAGCCGGTTGGCTTGCAGGCCGCGTTCGAGTCGGCGTTCCCCATCGTGTCGCACAACGGCTTCGTCGAGATGAAGTTCGTCGAGTACACGCTGGGCAAGCCGGTGTTCGACGTGCGCGAGTGCCAGACGCGCGGGCTGACGTACGCCTCGGCCGTACGCGCGCGGGTACAGCTCATCATTTATGACCGCGAAGCCTCGACCCCGCAGTCCAAGGTGGTCAAGGAGGTCAAGGAGCAAGAGGTCTACATGGGCGAAGTGCCCCTGATGACCGACAAGGGTTCCTTCATCATCAACGGCACCGAGCGCGTGATCGTGTCGCAGCTGCACCGCTCGCCGGGGGTGTTTTTCGAGCACGACAAGGGCAAGACGCACAGCTCGGGCAAGCTGCTGTTTTCGGCGCGCATCATCCCCTACCGCGGCTCGTGGCTGGACTTTGAGTTCGACCCGAAGGACCTGCTGTACTTCCGCGTCGACCGCCGCCGCAAGATGCCGGTCACCATTCTGCTGAAGGCCATTGGCCTGACGCCGGAGGCGATTCTCGCCAACTTCTACGTCAACGACCACTTCCGCCTCATGGACAGCGGCGCGCTGATGGCCTTCGTGCCCGAGCGCCTCAAGGGCGAGGTGGCGCGCTTTGACATCACCGACCCCAGCGGCCGCGTGGTGGTGGCCAAGGACAAGCGCATCACCGCGCGCCACGTACGCGAGCTGGAGCAGGCCGGCACCACCCACATCAGCGTGCCCGAGGACTACTTGATCGGCCGGGTGGTGGCGAAGAACATCGTCGACCCCGACACGGGCGAGATCATCGCCCGCGCCAACGACGAATTGACCGAGACCGTGCTGAAGAAGCTGCGCGCCGCGGGCGTGCAGGAGCTGCCCTGCATCTACACCAACGAGCTCGACCAGGGCCCCTACATCAGCCAGACGCTGCGCATCGACGACACCGCCGACGAGTTTGCCGCGCGCGTGGCCATCTACCGCATGATGCGCCCCGGCGAGCCGCCGACCGAGGATGCGGTGCAGGCGCTGTTCCACCGGCTGTTCTACAACCCCGAGACGTACGACCTGTCGCGTGTGGGGCGCATGAAGTTCAACGCCCGCGTCGGGCGCGACACGCCGGATGGCCCGATGGTGCTGACCAACGAGGACATCATGGCCGTGGTCAAGATCCTGGTGGATCTGCGCAACGGCAAGGGCGAGGTGGACGACATCGACCACCTGGGCAACCGGCGCGTGCGCTGCGTGGGTGAACTGGCCGAAAACCAATTCCGCACCGGCTTGGCGCGCATCGAGAAGGCGGTCAAGGAGCGCCTGGGTCAGGCCGAACAAGAGCCGCTGATGCCGCATGACCTGATCAACTCCAAGCCGATTTCTGCGGCGCTCAAGGAGTTTTTCGGGGCCAGCCAGCTCAGCCAGTTCATGGACCAGACCAACCCGCTGGCCGAGATCACGCACAAGCGGCGCGTGTCGGCGCTGGGCCCGGGCGGGCTGACGCGCGAGCGCGCTGGCTTCGAGGTGCGTGACGTGCACGTGACCCACTACGGCCGCGTGTGTCCGATCGAAACGCCCGAAGGTCCGAACATCGGCCTGATCAACTCGTTGGCGCTGTACGCGCGCCTGAACGAGTACGGCTTCATCGAGACGCCGTACCGCCGCGTGGTGGACGGCAAGGTGACCAACCAGATCGACTACCTGTCGGCGATCGAGGAGGGCAAGTACATCATTGCCCAGGCCAACGCCGAGTTGGATGCGGAAGGCCGCCTGGTGGGCGAGCTGGTGTCGGCGCGCGAAAAGGGCGAATCGATCCTGACCACGCCGGACCGCGTGCAGTACATGGACGTCTCGCCGGCACAGATCGTCTCGGTGGCGGCGTCGCTGGTGCCGTTCCTGGAGCACGACGACGCCAACCGCGCGCTCATGGGCGCCAACATGTCCCGTCAAGCGGTGCCGGTGTTGCGGCCCGAAAAGCCGCTGGTGGGCACCGGCATCGAGCGCGTCGCCGCCATCGACTCCGGCACCGTGGTGGTGGCCAAGCGCGGCGGCGTGGTGGACTATGTGGACGCTACCCGTATCGTGATCCGCGTCAACGACGACGAGGCGGTGGCGGGCGAAGTGGGTGTGGACATCTACAACCTGATCAAGTACCAGCGCTCCAACCAGAACACCAATATCCACCAGCGCCCCATCGTCAAGAAGGGCGAGCGCATCCACAAAGGTGCGGTGATCGCCGACGGGGCCTCCACCGACCTGGGCGAAATCTCGATCGGCCAAAACATGCTGATCGCCTTCATGCCCTGGAACGGCTACAACTTCGAGGACTCGATCCTGATTTCCGAGCGGGTGGTGGCCGAGGAGCGCTACACCAGCATCCACATCGAGGAGCTGGTGGTGATGGCGCGCGACACCAAGCTGGGGCCGGAGGAAATCACGCGCGACATCCCCAACCTGTCGGAGCAGCAGCTCAACCGGCTCGATGAGTCCGGCATCATCTACGTGGGCGCCGAGGTGCAGCCGGGCGATGTGCTGGTGGGCAAGGTCACGCCCAAGGGCGAGACCACGCTGACGCCTGAGGAAAAGCTGCTGCGCGCCATCTTCGGCGAGAAGGCCTCTGACGTGAAGGACACCTCGCTGCGTGTGGAGCAAGGCTCACAAGGCACGGTAATCGACGTGCAGGTCTTCACGCGCGAAGGCATCCAGCGTGACAAGCGCGCGCAGCAAATCATTGACGACGAACTCAAGCGCTACCGCCTCGACCTCAACGACCAGCTGCGCATCGTCGAGGCCGACGCCTACGACCGGCTGGAGAAGCTGCTGGTGGGCAAGACCGCCAACGGCGGCCCCAAGAAGCTGGCCAAGGGCACGGTGATTACGCGTGAGTACCTGGCCGAGGTGGACCGGCACCACTGGTTCGACATCCGCGTGGCCGACGACGACGTGGCGGCGCAGATGGAGTCGATCAAGAACGCGCTGGAGGCCACCCGCCACCGTTTCGATCAGGCGTTCGAGGAAAAGCGCCGCAAGCTGACCCAGGGTGATGAGCTGCCCGCGGGCGTGCTGAAGATGGTCAAGGTCTATCTGGCCGTCAAGCGCCGCCTGCAGCCCGGCGACAAGATGGCGGGCCGTCACGGCAACAAGGGCGTGGTGTCGAAGATCGTGCCGGTGGAAGACATGCCCTACATGGCCGACGGCACGCCGGTGGACATCGTGCTCAACCCGCTGGGGGTGCCGTCGCGCATGAACATCGGGCAGGTGTTGGAAGTGCACCTGGGCTGGGCCGCCAAAGGGCTGGGTGAGCGCATTGGCGAGCTGCTGGAGCGCCAGGCCGCGGTAGCCGAGATCCGTGCCTTCCTGGACAAGATCTACAACTCCACCGGCCGCAAGGAAAACCTCGAGGAGCTGTCGGACGACGAAATCGTGGCGATGGCGCGTGAGCTGACCAAGGGTGTGCCGTTTGCCTCGCCGGTGTTCGACGGCGCCAGCGAGGAGCAAATCCGCGCCATGCTCAAGCTGGCCTATCCAGACGAGGTGGCCAAAGCCAAGGGGCTGACCGAAAGCCGCACCCAGGCCCAGCTGTACGACGGCCGCACTGGCGATGCGCTGGAGCGCAAGACCACGGTGGGCTACATGCATTACCTGAAGCTGCACCACCTGGTGGACGACAAGATGCACGCGCGCTCCACCGGCCCGTACTCGCTGGTGACGCAGCAGCCGCTGGGCGGCAAGGCGCAGTTCGGCGGCCAGCGCTTCGGCGAGATGGAAGTGTGGGCGTTGGAAGCCTACGGTGCGTCTTACGTGCTGCAGGAAATGCTGACCGTCAAGTCCGACGACGTGCAAGGCCGCACCAAAGTGTACGAGAGCATCGTCAAGGGCGAGCACGCCATTGACGCTGGCATGCCCGAGTCGTTCAACGTGCTGGTCAAGGAAATTCGCTCGCTCGGTATCGACATCGAGCTGGAACGCAACTGAAGAGCCTAACCGAGGACGCACCCCATGAAATCCTTGCTCGACCTGTTCAAGCAGTTCACGCCCGACGAGCACTTCGACGCCATCAAAATCGGTTTGGCGTCGCCGGAGAAGATCCGTTCCTGGTCGTTCGGCGAAGTCAAAAAGCCCGAGACCATCAACTACCGCACCTTCAAGCCGGAGCGCGACGGCCTGTTCTGCGCCAAGATCTTCGGGCCCATTAAGGACTACGAATGCCTGTGCGGCAAGTACAAGCGCCTGAAGCACCGCGGCGTCATCTGTGAAAAATGCGGTGTCGAGGTCACGCAAGCCAAGGTGCGTCGCGAGCGCATGGGCCACATCGAGCTGGCCGCGCCGTGTGCGCACATCTGGTTTCTCAAGAGCTTGCCGAGCCGCCTGGGCCTGGTGCTGGACATGACGCTGCGCGACATCGAGCGCGTGCTGTACTTCGAGGCCTACGTGGTGGTGGACCCGGGCATGACGCCGCTGAAGAAATTCAGCATCATGTCCGAGGACGATTACGACGCCAAGCGCCGCGAGTATGGTGACGAGTTTGTCGCCAAGATGGGTGCCGAGGGCATCAAGGAGCTGCTGCGCAGCATCGACCTCGACGCCGAGATCGAGAAGCTGCGCAACGACCTGACCGGCTCGGAGGCCAAGGTGAAGAAGAACGCCAAACGCTTGAAGGTGCTGGAAGCGTTCAAGAAAAGCGGCATCAAGCCGGAGTGGATGATCCTGGAGGTACTGCCGGTGCTGCCGCCGGACCTGCGACCGCTGGTGCCGTTGGACGGCGGGCGCTTCGCGACCTCGGACCTCAACGACCTCTATCGCCGCGTCATCAACCGCAACAACCGCTTGAAGCGCCTGCTGGAGCTCAAGGCGCCCGAGATCATCGCGCGCAACGAGATGCGCATGCTGCAGGAGGCGGTGGACAGCCTGCTGGACAACGGCCGCCGCGGCAAGGCCATGACCGGCGCCAACAAGCGCGCGCTCAAGTCGCTGGCCGACATGATCAAGGGCAAGAGCGGGCGCTTCCGCCAGAACCTGTTGGGCAAGCGGGTGGACTACTCGGGCCGCTCGGTGATCGTCGTGGGCCCGACGCTGAAGTTGCACCAGTGCGGCTTGCCCAAGCTGATGGCCCTCGAATTGTTCAAGCCCTTCATCTTCGCGCGCCTGGAGCAGATGGGCATTGCCACCACCATCAAGGCCGCCAAGAAAGAGGTCGAGGCCGGCACGCCCGTGGTGTGGGACATCCTGGAGGATGTCATCAAGGAGCACCCGGTGCTGCTCAACCGCGCGCCCACGCTGCACCGCCTGGGCATCCAGGCGTTCGAGCCGGTGCTCATCGAAGGCAAGGCCATCCAGCTGCACCCGCTGGTGTGTGCCGCCTTCAACGCCGACTTCGACGGCGACCAAATGGCCGTGCACGTGCCGCTGTCCATCGAGGCGCAGATGGAAGCGCGCGTGCTGATGCTGTCGTCCAACAACGTGCTGTTTCCGGCCAACGGCGAGCCCTCCATCGTGCCGTCGCAGGACGTGGTGCTGGGTCTGTACTACGCCACGCGCGAGCGCATCAACGGCAAGGGCGAAGGCATGGTGTTTGCCGACGTCGATGAGGTCGAGCGCGCGCTGGCCGCCGGCGTCGTGGAGCTGACCAGCCGCATCAGCGTGCGCCTGACCGAGTGGCTCAAGAACAAGGAAACCGGTGCGCTGGAGCCGGTGACCAAGCTGCGCGACACCACCGTCGGCCGCGCGCTGCTGTCGCGCATTCTGCCCAAGGGGCTGCCGTTCGAGCTGATCGACAAGCCGTTGAAGAAGAAGGAAATCTCCAAGCTCATCAACGCGTCGTTTCGCCGCTGCGGCCTGAAGGACACGGTGGTCTTTGCCGACCAGCTGATGCAAAACGGCTTTCGCCTGGCCACTCAGGCCGGCATCTCGATCTGCATCGACGACATGCTGGTGCCGGCGGAAAAGCCCGCCATCATCGAGCGCGCCGAAGCCGAGGTCAAGGAGATCGCGCAGCAGTACGCCTCGGGTTTGGTGACGGCGGGCGAGCGTTATAACAAGGTGGTGGATATCTGGGGCAAGGCCGGTGACGAAATCTCCAAGGTGATGATGGAGCACCTGAAGAAGGAAAAGGTCATCGACCGCCACGGCAACGAAGTCGAGCAAGAGTCGTTCAACTCCATCTACATGATGGCTGACTCGGGCGCGCGCGGCTCCGCCGCCCAGATCCGGCAGCTGGCGGGCATGCGCGGCCTGATGGCCAAACCGGACGGCTCGATCATCGAGACGCCGATTACGGCCAACTTCCGCGAAGGCCTGAACGTGCTGCAGTACTTCATTTCCACGCACGGTGCCCGTAAGGGCCTGGCCGACACGGCGCTCAAGACCGCCAACTCCGGGTATCTGACGCGCCGGCTGGTGGACGTGACGCAGGATCTGGTGGTCACCGAGGAAGACTGCGGCACCAGCAACGGCACGCTGATGCGCGCCATCGTCGAAGGCGGCGAGGTCATCGAGAGCCTGCGCGAGCGCATCTTGGGCCGCACTGCGGCCGAGGACGTGGTGGACCCCGAGACCCAGCGCGTGCTGGTCAGCGCGGGCCAGATGTTGGACGAAGATGCGGTGGACCTGATCGAGCAAGCCGGCATCGACGAGGTGCGGGTGCGCACCGTGCTGACCTGCGAGACGCGCTATGGCGTGTGCGCGCGCTGCTACGGCCGTGACCTGGGCCGCGGTGGGCTGGTCAACGTCGGTGAGGCCATCGGCGTCATCGCCGCGCAATCCATCGGCGAGCCGGGAACGCAGCTGACCATGCGCACGTTCCACATTGGTGGTGCGGCGTCGCGCGCGGCGGTGGCCTCCAGCGTCGAGGCCAAGTCCAATGGCGTCATCGGCTTCAACAGCACGATGCGCTACGTCACCAACGCCAAGGGCGAGCAGGTGGTCATTGCCCGCTCGGGCGAAATCGTCATCCACGACGACAGCGGTCGCGAGCGCGAGCGCCATAAGGTGCCCTACGGGGCCACGCTGCTGGTCAAGCCCGACCAGCGCGTCAGCGCCGGCACCGTGCTGGCCAACTGGGACCCGCTGACGCGCCCCATCATCACCGAGTTCGCCGGCGTGGTGAAGTTCGAAAACGTCGAAGAAGGCTTGACGGTGGCCAAGCAGGTCGACGAGGTCACTGGCCTGTCGACGCTGGTGGTGATCGACCCGAAGCGCCGCGGCGCCACCAAGGTGGTGCGCCCGCAGGTCAAGCTGATCGACGCCGAGGGCAAGGAAGTCAAGATCCCGGGCACCGACCACGCCGTGACGGTGACCTTCCCCGTGGGCGCGCTGATCCAGGTGCGCGACGGGCAGGCCATCCACCCCGGCGAGGTGCTGGCGCGCATCCCGGTCGAAGGGCAGAAGACGCGCGACATCACCGGCGGTCTGCCGCGCGTGGCCGAGCTGTTCGAAGCGCGCTCGCCCAAGGACAAGGGCATTCTGGCCGAAATCACCGGCACGGTATCGTTCGGCAAAGAAACCAAGGGCAAGGTGCGGCTGCAGATCACCGACCCGGACGGCAAGGTCTGGGAGGAACTGGTGCCCAAGGAAAAGAGCATCCTGGTGCACGAGGGGCAAGTCGTCAACAAGGGCGAACTGATCGTCGACGGCCCGGCCGACCCGCAGGACATCCTGCGCCTGTTGGGCATCGAAGAGCTGGCGCGCTACATCGTCGATGAGGTGCAGGACGTCTATCGCCTGCAGGGGGTGAAGATCAACGACAAGCACATCGAGGTGATCGTGCGGCAGATGCTGCGCCGCGTCGAGGTGGAGAACCCCGGCGACAGCCACTACATCGCCGGCGAGCAGGTCGAGCGCTCCGAGATCCTCAACACCAACGATGCGCTGCGTGCCGCAGGCAAAACGCCGGCGACGTTCCGCAACCTGCTGCTGGGCATCACCAAGGCGTCGTTGTCCACCGACTCGTTCATCTCGGCCGCGTCGTTCCAGGAGACCACGCGCGTGCTGACCGAAGCGGCCATCATGGGCAAGCGCGACGAGCTGCGCGGGTTGAAGGAAAACGTCATCGTCGGCCGCTTGATTCCTGCGGGCACCGGCATGGCGTTCCACGAGGCGCGCCGTGCCAAGGAGCGCATGGACGAGGAAGAGCGCCGCGCCATCGCCGAAGCGGATGCGCTGTCGATGGCCAATGCGGGCGACGAAGGGGCCTGAGCGGGCGTGCGCCCGTGAGGGGATGGCCCGCC
>NZ_DAISZC010000033.1:1577-10315 GCF_036824975.1 Tepidimonas sp. | reverse complement strand
ATGCGGGCGACGAAGGGGCCTGAGCGGGCGTGCGCCCGTGAGGGGATGGCCCGCCTTAGGACAGATCGACCTGAACACCGGGGAGCTGAGCGGGCGCGCGCCCGTGAGGGGATGGCCCGCCCAGGGGCCGCTGTGACGCCGGTCGCAGCGGCCTTTTTTATGGGCCAGTGGCTGCGGTGTTGTTAGAGTCCACACCCGATGGTCGCTGCGAGCCTCAGCCACCCGCGGCGACGCAGGGCGCCTCGTTGCGGCGGCGTGCTGCGCATCCTTTTCTTGAACCCCCCAACGCTACCTCGTCGATGCCAAGCCCGATTGCCCTTGCGCAACAGCTGCCCGAGGTGGCGCGCGCCGTGGCCGCCGTGCGGCAGGGGCGCTCGCTGGCCGAGGTATTGCCCACCGTGCCGGCACGCCTGCGCCCCGGGGTGCAGGCGCTCACCTTCCTGACCCTGCGCCACGGCGGTGAGACGCGCGCGCTGCTGGCGCGGCTGGCACGGCGGCCGCCGCCTGCGCGCGTGGCCGCGCTGCTGGAGGCGGCGCTGGCGCTGCTGCTCGATGCCGAAGCTGGCTATCCACCCTATGCGGTGGTCGATCAGGCGGTGCGCGCCCTGCCCGGCGTGCAGGCCCCGGCGCTCAGTGGCTTCGTCAACGCCAGCCTGCGGCGCTTCCTGCGCGAGCGCGAGCCGCTGCTGGCGCAGATCCGCGAGAGCGTGGAGGCGCGCTGGAACCACCCTGCCTGGTGGGTGCAGCGGCTGCAGCGCGACCATCCGCACCACTGGCCCGCGGTGCTGGCGGCCGACAACCGGCCGGCACCGCTGGTGCTGCGCGTCAACCGGCGGCAAGTCGCGCGCGCAGCGTACCAGGCGCGCCTGGCTGCGCTGGGCTGGGCGGCGCAGCCGCTGGGCGAGGATGGCCTGGTGCTGGCGCAGGCGGTGCCGGTGCAGCAGCTGCCGGGCTGGGACGACGGTGCGGTGTCGGTGCAGGACGGCGCGGCACAGCTGGCCGCGCCCTTGCTGCTGGGTGCCGGACTGCCGCCTGGAGCCCGCGTGCTGGATGCGTGCGCCGCTCCCGGGGGCAAGACTGCCCACTTGCTGGAGCGGGCTGATCTGGAACTGTGGGCACTGGATGTGGACGCGGCGCGCACCGAGCGCATCCGCGACACGCTGCGCCGACTACGCCTGCCCGCCGCCGGCAGCCGGGTGCAGGTGCTGGCGGCCGACGCCGCCGACCCCGCCGCCTGGTGGGACGGCCGCCCGTTCGACGCCATCCTGCTCGATGCGCCGTGCACCGCCTCGGGCATCGTGCGCCGCCACCCTGACGTGCGTTGGCTGCGCCGTGACGACGACGTAGAGCGCCTGGCAGCGCAGCAGCAGCGCCTGCTGCGCGCGCTGTGGCCGCTGCTGCGGCCCGGTGGCTGTCTCCTCTACGCCACCTGCTCGGTATTTCGCGCCGAAGGGGCCGACGTGATCGCGGCGTTTTGCGCGCAGCACCGCGATGCGCAACGCCTGCCCGCCCCCGGCCACCTGCTGCCCGAGGGCGTGGCCGCCGACGGCCCCGTGTGCTCCGCTGCCGCCGACCCTGGCCTGGACCCGGCGGCGGTGCCCGATGGCTTGCTGCCGCCCGACATGGGTGACAATGCGCGGCGTGGCATGGACGGATTTTTCTACGCTCGGCTGCGCAAGGGCTGAGCCGGTGCGCTGGCGCCGGCGCACCGCGCTGTGCATGCTGCTGGCGGCCCCCCTGGTGCTGAGTGGGGCGGGTGCGCGACGCGCTGCCGCGCAGGGTGCCGCCAGCGACGCAACGGCGCCCCGGTGGCGGCTGGAGCGTGACCCCGACGGGCTGTACCTGACGGCGCGTGTTCCGCTGCAGTTGCCCGCCAGCCTGGGCGATGCGCTGCAGCGCGGCGTGCCGCTGCACTTTGTCTGGCACGCCGAGCTGTGGCGCCCGCGCTGGTACTGGACCGACCGGCTGCTGGCCCAGGCCACGCGCACCGTGCGGCTGGTGTTCCAACCCCTGACCGGACGCTGGCGGATGAGTGTGCACGATGGAGTGGCCGGCAGCGAAGGGCCGGCGGCGCTACAGCGTGTGCTGGAGTCGCTGGACGAGGCGCTGGCGCTGGTGCGCTCGGTGCAACGATGGCGCGTGGCGGCGTCCGCAGACCTCAACGGTGACGAGCGCCTGCGGGTGGAATTCCGCATCGACGCTGGACGCCTGCCGCGCCCGCTGCAGTGGCTGCCCGGACATGACGGTGGAACGCTGCCCGGGTGGCGAACGGAGTTGCGCGTGCCGGCGCTGACAGCCTCCGACGCCGGGGAGGGCCGGCCGTGAACGAGGCCCGCCTGCGCGATGCGCGCCGTGCGCGCAACCTGCGCTGGTTTTTGGCGCTGGCGCTGGTGTTCATCCTGGCGCTGGGGCTGGTGCTGTTTTACCTGCTGGCGCTGTCCACCGATCACCGCTCGCTCGACGCCACCGCCTACACCTGGCTGCTGGTGCTCAACGTGGCGGTGGCGGCAGTGCTGGCCGCCGTGCTGCTGTGGCTGGCGCTGCGGCTGGCGCTGCGGCTGCGGCGCGGGCGCTTTGGCAGTGTCCTGCTGCTGAAGCTGGCAGCCATCTTCGGCCTGGTGGGCGTGGTGCCGGGCGTGCTCATCTACTGGGTGTCGGTGCAGTTCGTCAACCGCGCCATCGAAACGTGGTTCGACACCCGCGTCGAGACCGCGTTGCGTGCTGGTCTGGAGCTGGGGCGCACTGCGCTGGATACCGTCAGCGCCGACTGGGCCGCCAAAACCCGCACGCTGGCGCTGACGCTGTCCGATAGCGGCGACGCGGCGGCGGCGGTGGCGCTGGAGACGTGGCGCGAGCAGCTCGGCGCCAGCGACGTCGTCTTGTGGACACCGCATGGGCGCGCGGTGGTCAGCGTCGGTGCGTCGCGCTTTCGGCTGGCACCGCAGCGCCCCACGGCCACCCAGCTGCAGCGCGCCCGCAACGAGCGCGTCATCACCTGGGTCGAGGGGCTGGACGAGCTGGAAGCCTTGGCCCAGCCGCGCGAGGTCGGCACGCTGCCTATCGACAGCCTGCCGCGCGTGCGCGTGCTGGCCTATGTGCCCGCGCTGGGGGCCGCTTTCGGGGCTGAGGGACGCTTCGTCGATGTCACCGCGCCGCTGCCGGTGGCGCTGGTGGCCAACGCGCTGGCGGTGCAGGTGGCCAACCGCGAGTACCAGGAACGCGCGCTGTTGCGCGGCACGCTGCGCCAGATGTACGTGGGCACGCTGACGCTGGCGCTGTTTCTGGCCGTGTTTGCCGCCGTGCTGCTGGCGGTGCTGCTGGGCAACCAGCTGGTGCGGCCCCTGCTGCTGCTGGCCGAAGGCATGCGCGACGTGGCGCGGGGCGACCTGGGGCCGAAAGTGGCGCTGCCGGCACGCGACGAGCTGGCCGGCTTGACGCGCACCTTCGCGCAAATGACGCAGGACCTGGCCGAGGCGCGCCAAGCCGTGCAGAGCTCCATGCAGCAGGTGGACGCGGCGCGCGCCAGCTTGCAGACGCTGCTGGACAACCTCACCGCCGGCGTCATCGTGCTGACGCCGGACGGGCGGCTGCGCAGCGCCAACCCGGGCGCGGCGCGTATGCTGCGTGTGCCGCTGGCGCAGCACCTGGGCCAGCCGCTGGCCGATATCCCCGCGCTGCAACTCTTCGCGGTCTGGGTGCAGGAGCAGTTTGCGCGCTTTGGTGCCGATGCGGACCAGGCCGATGACGGCGCGCACTGGCAGCAGCCCTACGAATGGCGTCTGGACGGGGCCGCTGGCAGCGGGCCTGAGGGCAGCGGCGTGCGCACGCTGGTGGTGCGTGGAGCGTGGCTGCCGGGGGGCGACCGGCTGCTGGTGCTCGACGATGTCAGCGACCTCATCTCGGCCCAGCGCGCCCAGGCGTGGGGCGAGGTGGCGCGGCGTCTGGCGCACGAAATCAAGAACCCGCTGACCCCTATCCAGCTGTCGGCCGAGCGGCTGGCCATGAAGCTCGAACCACGCCTGCAGGGACCCGAGCTGGCCGTGCTGCACAAGGCGGTGCGCACCATCGTTGACCAGGTCGAGGCCATGAAGCGCCTGGTCAACGAATTCCGCGACTATGCCCGCCTGCCGCCGGCGCGGCTGGCACCGCTGGACCTCAACGCCCTGCTGCGCGAGGTGGCCGCGCTGTACGAAGCCGCGCCGGTGCCGCTGCAGCTGGACCTGCAGCCCGAGTGCCCGCCGGTGCTGGCCGATGCGCACCAGATACGGCAGGTGGTGCACAACCTGGTGCAGAACGCGCAGGACGCCACCCCCGCCGACAGTGCGGCGGTGGTTACGGTGCGCACCCGCCACACTCCCGGCGGCCAGTGGGTGCGCCTGCAGATCATCGACGAAGGCGTGGGCTTCGCCGACGCCATCCTGCAGCGTGCCTTCGAGCCCTACGTGACCACCAAGGCCAAGGGCACCGGTCTGGGACTGGCGGTGGTCAAAAAAATCATCGACGAACACGGCGGCCGTGTCGAGCTGGCCAACCGGCGCGAGGGCGAGCGCATCATCGGCGCCCAAGTCTCGCTATCATTGCGAGTTGCAAATTTGCAACAGGCTGATCAGGGGGCTCCCACAAAGGAGTAAGGCAACGCGATGGCAAACATACTGGTCGTCGACGACGAGCTGGGCATCCGCGAGCTGCTGTTTGAGATCCTGGACGACGAGGGGCACAGCGTGGAGCTGGCCGAAAACGCCGCCCAGGCGCGTGCCGCGCGACAGCGCCAGGCCCCCGACCTGGTGCTGCTCGACATCTGGATGCCTGACATGGACGGCGTCACGCTCCTCAAAGAATGGGCGGCGTCCGGCCTGCTGACCATGCCCGTCATCATGATGAGCGGCCACGCCACCATCGACACTGCAGTGGAGGCCACCCGCATCGGTGCCATGGCGTTTCTGGAAAAGCCCATCACGCTGCAAAAACTGCTGCAGGCGGTGGACAAGGGCCTCAGCCGCGCGGCCGCCCGGCCCACCGCGGCGGCCAACGCGGCGGCGGGCGGCGCGGCGGCGACCGGTGCCCACGGTGGCGCAGCCGCTCAGCCGCGGTTGGTGGCGCTCAACGGAGGCGCCGCGGGCGCCGAGGCGGCCACGCCGTCGCCGGCCGCGCCTGATGCCGTTGCGGTGGCCACGCCGGCGGCAGGCTGGCAGGTGCTGGATCTGGATGCCCCGCTGCGCGAGGCGCGCGACGCGTTCGAGAAGGCCTACTTTGAGTTCCATCTGGCCAAGGAACAAGGCTCCATGACCCGCGTCGCCGAAAAAAGCGGCTTGGAGCGCACCCACCTCTACCGCAAGCTCAAGCAACTGGGCGTTGACCTGTCGCGCGTCAAGCGCAGCGCCGCCTGAACAGCGGCCCCATGCCGGGGTTGCCCGCTTTCGCGCTATAATGCGGCTACCGTGGCCCGGTAGCTCAGTTGGTAGAGCAGCGGACTGAAAATCCGCGTGTCGGTGGTTCGATTCCGCCCCAGGCCACCACCCATCAGCGCCCAACCCTAATCGGTTGGGCGTTTTGCTTTTGGCAAAGCTTCGCTTTCGTTGGCGGGTTCCGCGACACCACGCGGGGGTCGGCGCCGGTCTGCGTGTGCCATGCCGTGGCCGCCCGGCATGCTGACGTCGCGGCTGAAGTGCTGATCGGGCACAGCTGCGGCCTGCAGCGGTTCCTTGATGCGCACGGGCAGTCGCCACTTGCCGCGCCTGGGTTGGTTAAGCCGTAGTTCGCAGTGTACGTGCCAGAGCACGGTTTTTCGGGGAGGCTACACAGATCGTGGCCGACCGTCTGAACGGAGAGCAAGGAGCTCCTCAACACAAGGTGCCACTAAGTGGCATCCTTTACAAATGAGAAGAGTCTTCAAGACGCGCCACTTCGCTCGTTGGATGCGCAAGACCGAACTGACAGACGCCGGGTTGTGTCAAGCGGTCGAGGAGATGGCCGCAGGCCTCATCGATGCCGACCTGGGCGGTGGCGTCGTGAAAAAGCGCGTGGGCTTGGGCAACCGCGGCAAGCGTGGTGGCGCGCGCACCTGGATCGCCACCAACAAGGGCGATCGCGGGTTCTTCGTCTACGGCTTCGAGAAAAATGAGCGGACCAACATCGATGACGAGGAACGGGAGGCGCTGCGGGATCTGGCCGCCGATCTGCTGGCCCGTCCCGCGCGCCCGTTGGATGAATCCGCTGCCGACGGAGCATTGCAGGAGATTTGCCATGACAACCAAAGCTCAGTCCAAGAGCCGCCAGCTGCAGGCCGTTCATGAGACGGCGCATGACCTGCATCGCCTGGGCTTCATCGACAAGCGCAAGATGCGCAAGTACGACGCGCTGTGCCTGGAGCCGGTGCATGAATACGACGCTCAGAAAGTGCGCGCCTTGCGCGAACGCCTGCACTTGAGTCAGGCCGTGCTGGCCTCGGTCCTCAACACCAGCGTCTCGACCGTGCGCAAGTGGGAAGTGGGCGACAAAAAGCCCAGTGGTCCCTCGCAGAAGCTGCTCGACCTCATCGAACGCAAGGGGCTGGAGGCCGTGCTCTGAAGTCGCTGGGCACGAGCGCATGCCCAGCGCCTGGATGCGCTGCGCAAGACCGGCGTTCACGGCCCGAAGCGGTTCGGAATGCGCGGCCAGGCGGCCTGGCGCGGAATGCCGCGTTCCCGGTTGGTCAGCCGCATGGCGCAGAGGATACGGCAACCGTGGTTGGGCGGCGCGCGGTGGGGCTCGGGGGAGGCACAGGCCAACCGAGGCACTGCGTGGGCAAAGGCGGGGGGCGCTACCATCGCGCCCATGCTGACGGTGACCACGCTCAACCTCAATGGCATCCGCTCGGCCCTGTCCAAAGGGCTGGCCGACTGGGTGGCCAGCACCGCGCCCGACGTGCTGTGTGTGCAGGAACTCAAGGCCCAGCCCGGCGACTTGGCAGCAGCCGGGGCGCAGACGTTGGCCGGCTTGATGGGATACTTTCACTGCGCGGCCAAGAAGGGGTATTCGGGTGTAGGCATCTACACCCGCCACGAACCCAGCGACGTCGTCATGGGCATCGGCGTGCCTGAATTCGACGACGAGGGGCGCTACCTGGAGCTGCGCTTCGACACCCCGGCGCGGCGCTTTAGCATCGTCAGCGTGTATTTCCCCAGCGGCTCCTCGGGCGATGAGAGGCAGCAGGCCAAGTACCGCTTTTTGGACGCGATCGCCCCACATCTAGCGCGCCTGGCTGCCGAACGCGACGCCCTGGTCTGCGGCGACGTCAACATCGCCCACACTGAAAAGGACCTGAAGAACTGGCGTGGCAACCAAAACCACAGCGGCTTTCTGCCCGCAGAGCGCGCCTGGATGACGCGGCTGCTGGCCAGCGGCTGGGTGGACGTGTACCGCCGCCTGTATCCCGACGCCGAGGGTGAGGGCTACACCTGGTGGAGCCAGCGCGGTCAAGCCTGGGCTAAGAACGTCGGCTGGCGTATCGACTATCACCTGGCCACGCCCGCCGTGGCGGCGGCCGCGCGCGCCGCCACCGTCTACAAAGCGCAGCGTTTTAGCGACCATGCGCCGTTGACGCTGGCCTACGACGGGTGCCTGACGCCGTAGCCGCTGCGTGTTGCATCAAAGCGACACCGATGGCCCCACTTGGGGCGAACCCTGGCCCAACCGACGCCGGGTTGTGGTGCAATACGGTTCAGCTTCCCTACGGAGGCCGGTCGGGTCAGCCCCGGCCCCTGTTTCTAACCTGGACAACCTTGGAGAAATGACCATGAAAAAGACGCTCATCGCCCTGGCGGCCGTCGCAGCCACTGGGGCGGCTTTCGCCCAGTCGTCGGTTACCCTGTACGGCGTGGCAGACATCGGGCTTCAAGATACCAACGCGCCCGGCACCAAGGTGCAACTGAACAGCTCGGCCACGATGAACAACGGCACCTCCCGCTGGGGGATCCGTGGCACGGAAGACCTGGGTGGCGGCCTGAAGGCGGGCTTCAACTTCGAAGCGGGGCTGTCGCTCGATAACGGTGCGGCGGGCAACTTCAGCGGTGGATACTTTGGCCGTGCGGCGTACATGACGCTGGCCGGTGACTTTGGTGAACTCAGCCTTGGCCGTCGTCTGAATCCGGCGTTCAACACCGCTGCCGCGTGGGAATTGACCGGCGCCGCCAACTACTCGGCGGTCGTGAGCCAGTTCGGCTCGGTGCTGCGTGGCATCCGTTACAACGACATGATCATGTACACGTCGCCGTCGTTTAGCGGCGTGACCGTGCAGTTCGGTCATGTGCTCAAGGGAGACGCCGGCACGGGCGCCATCAACGACCTGTCTGTCCGTTATGGTCAGGGCCCGCTGGCCGTGGCATTCAACTACAACAAGCAAACCAACGTCGCTGGCAACAACAAGCACCTGGGCGCCAGCTACGACTTTGGTGGCTTCAAGGTCGCCGGTGCGTGGATCGACCCGGCTGGTGCCGCCAAGGGCTTTTCGATCGGTGGTACCGTGAAGGTGGGCACGGTGTCGCTGACCGCCGACTTCGTGCGCGACACCCACTTCGACGACACCGACTTCGTGCTCGAAGCGAAGTATCCGCTGTCGAAGCGCACCTTTGCATACACCGCTTACCTCAGCGATGGCAAGAAGAAAAATGGTGCGTTCAATGCTGCTAACGTCGGTAAGAATGTGAACGGTTTTGGTCTGGGTATCCGCCACAACTTCTGATCCAGGCGGCTGACTCGTG
>NZ_DAISZC010000033.1:0-1477 GCF_036824975.1 Tepidimonas sp. | reverse complement strand
ACTCGTGTAAAAACCCGCTGCGTTCGCAGCGGGTTTTTTTTGGTGTGCCTAGCGGGCCGCACGCTTCGCGGTTGATGTCATCGACCGGCGCCGATCGGTTCCGCCGGCAGTGGTGCTTAGGACTTTGGCCTGATACACCGGAGCTTGGGTAGCCTGGGCTCCGCCGCGCTCGTGGTGCACGCACGCTGTTGATGCACCAATGATGTGCGTGGCTTCAATCGGTCCGTCGATGTCGACGCCTGCGGCCTTTCCGATGCCCCCCACCGCGACGACTTGACCCGCCTGGTACAGACCAGGATGTCGGCTGACATGGGGGCGACGCAGCGAGGCATACGCTCTACCTCGCTTCCGCTCCATCTGGTCTATGTTTTGCTTGTGACACTCGGTTCTTGTGCGGAAGCAGTGGTCATGTTGCGGCGTCGCAACGTTTCGGGCGTCAGGTATAGGGAAAACCCGGACTGTCAACAAAGTGTCGCTAACATAGCGCTATGGGTACCACACGTCGTGGAAAGAGTGGAACCCGTTTTCAAACCGTTGAAAGGTGAATCGCATGAAAAAGACTCTGATCGCGCTGGCCGTGCTGGCGGCTTCGGGCGTTGCCATGGCCCAATCGTCCGTGACGCTGTACGGCGTGGCAGACATGGTTCTGCATAAGGACAAGAACAGCCCCGCCAAGCTGACCAGCGGAGGCGTTTCCACCAGCCGCTGGGGCATCAAGGGCGAAGAAGACCTGGGTGGTGGCCTGAAGGCGGGTTTCCTGTTCGAGCAAGGGATCAAGCTCGACAATGGCGCTGCCGGTCCTGGCTTTGATCGTCAGACCTATCTGAGCCTGTCCGGTGGCTTCGGTGAAGTCAAGCTGGGCAAGATCTGGACGGCTTATGACGACATCGGCGGTGCCACGGACGCGGCGTTCAACGCCAATGTCCTGGGCCCGGTGGCCCTGATTTTCCAAAGCCAGTACGCCTACACCGCCAACCCGAACAACGGCATTTACTACGCGACGCCGTCGTTCGGTGGCTTCAGCGGTGCGGTGAGCACCAACCTGCGCGAAGGTGTGGCCAACAATCGTGTGGCCGCGTTCCATGTCAAGTACGAGGGCGGCCCGCTGTTCGTTGCGCTGGGCTACCAGGACGACGAACCGAACAACGAAAAGTACACCCGCCTTGGGGCGTCGTATGACTTTGGTCGCTTCAAGCTGCTGGGCACCTACGGTCGTGTCAAGAACGCGGACGTCGACGAGTGGTCCATCGGTGCGGATGTGCCCGTGGCCTCGAACCTGGTGCTGTCGGTGGGCTACGCTCAAAGCAAGCAGGATGGCTTCAAGGCCGAGCGCGGCTGGAGCTTGGCGGCCGCATACGCGCTGTCTAAGCGCACCACGGCCTACGCCGGCTACTTTGATGCCAATGCCGCTGCGGTTACCGGCCGTGCGGGTGCACCGGATAGCCGTTTTGGCGTTGGCCTGAAGCACACGTTCTGA
>NZ_DAISZC010000123.1:0-2365 GCF_036824975.1 Tepidimonas sp. | reverse complement strand
TAGGGAGCATCTGCTGCGTATTTTCGACCCCTTCTTTACGACCAAGCCAGTGGGCAAAGGCACGGGCTTGGGACTATCGATCAGCTACGCCATCGTCGAGCAGCACGGAGGTCGCCTGAGCGCAAGCAACGTCGAGGGGGGCGGCGCTAAGTTCACCATCGAACTACCCTTGTTGAGCGACTACGCCGAACATCGATCGCCGCAGCAGCGCAACGCTCACAGCGCGCGCTGAATCAGGATTTTCTGCACGTCGCTGGTGCCTTCGTAAATCTGGCACACGCGCACGTCACGCCAGATGCGCTCGACGGGAAAGTCGCTGACGTAGCCGTAGCCGCCCAGCGTCTGGATGGCGGCCGAGCACACCCACTCCGCCGTCTCACTGGCCACCAGCTTGGCCATGGCCGCTTCCTTCAGGCACGGCTGGCCGGCGTCGCGCAGCGCTGCCGCGTGCCAGGTCAGCTGGCGCGCCGCCTCCAGCCGCGCGGCGGCCTCGGCCAGCCGAAAGCCCACCGCCTGGTGCTCGATGATGGGTCGGCCAAAGCTCTCGCGCTGCTTGGCGTAGTCGATGGCCACCTCCAGCGCGCTGCGCGCCATGCCGATGCTTTGCGCCGCAATGCCGATGCGCCCGCCCTCCAGGGCCGACAGGGCAATCTTGTAGCCTTCGCCCTCCTCGCCGACGCGGTTTTCGACCGGGATACGGCAGCCCTCGAAGCGAATCTGCGCCGTGTCGCTGGAGTGCTGGCCCACCTTGTCCTCCAGCCGGGCCACCACGTAGCCCGGTGTGTCGGTGGGCACGATGAAGGCGCTCATGCCGCGCTTGCCGGCCGCTTTGTCGGTGACGGCGATGACGATGGCCACCTGGCCATTTTGGCCGCTGGTGATGAACTGCTTGACCCCGTCGATGACGTAGCTGTCGCCCTCACGCCGCGCGGTGGTGCGCAGCGCGGCGGCGTCCGACCCCACGTGCGGCTCGGTCAGGCAAAACGCGCCCAGCATTTGGCCGCGTGCCAGCGGCACCAGCCAGCGTTGTTTTTGCGCCTCGCTGCCGTAACGCAGCAATATGGCGCACACCGGGCAGTTGTTGACGCTGATGGCGGTGCTGGTGCCGCCGTCGCCCGCAGCAATCTCTTCCAGCACCACCGCCAGGCTCAGGTAGTCCAGCCCCGCGCCACCGTACGTCTCGGGCACGCACACACCGTAGCAGCCCAGCGCCGCCAGGCCGCGGTGCGCCTCGTGCGGAAAGGTGTGCTCGCGGTCCCAGCGTGCGGCGTGGGGCCACAGCTGCTCGCGGGCGAAGGTGCGCACCGCGTCGCGGATCATTTCCTGGTCGGGCGTCAGCAGCATGGCAAGCGTCGGCGTCAGCAGTGGGCGTCGAGGGGGATGACGACACGCAAGCCGTCCGCCCCGCGCCAGCGCGGGCGATGCGGACGGCCCGCTGGGGCTTACAGCATTTCGATGGCGACGGCAGTGGCCTCACCGCCGCCGATACACAGTGTGGCCACGCCACGCCGCAGGCCACGCGCCCGCATGGCATACAGCAAGGTCACCATGATGCGCGCGCCGCTGGCCCCGATCGGGTGACCCAGCGCGCACGCGCCACCGTTGACGTTGACGATGTCGTGCGACACGCCCAGCTCGGTCATCAAGGCCATCGGCACCACCGCAAACGCCTCGTTGATCTCCCACAGCTGCACATCCGCCACCTGCCAGCCGACCTTGGCCAGCAGCTTGCGGGTCGCCCCCACCGGGGCGGTGGTGAACCAGTTCGGCTCCTGGGCGTGGATGGCGTGCCCGACGATGCGCGCCAGCGGCTGGCAGCCCAGCCGCTCGGCGGTGGAAGCACGCATCAGCACCAGCGCGGCGGCACCGTCGTTGATCGAGGAGCTCGATGCCGCCGTGATGGTGCCGTCCTTCTTGAAGGCAGGCTTGAGCTGCGGGATTTTGTCGAGCTTGATTTTGCCCGGCCCCTCGTCCTGGCTGACGACGCGCTCGCCGGCGCGGTCCTTGACCGTGACCGGCGTGATCTCGGCGGCAAACGCCCCACTGACGGTGGCCTGCTGCGCGCGCGTCACCGAGGCGGTGGCAAAGGCGTCTTGCTGCTGGCGCGTGAACTGGTACTTGGCAGCGCAGTCCTCGCCAAACGTGCCCATCGAGCGGCCCGGCTCATACGCGTCCTCCAAGCCGTCGAGCATCATGTGGTCGTAGACGCGGTCGTGGCCCATGCGGTAGCCGCCGCGCCCCTTGAGCAGCAGATACGGCGCGTTGGTCATGCTCTCCATGCCGCCAGCCACCATCACCTCGGCGCTGCCTGCCACCAGCATGTCGTGCGCAAACATGGCGGCGCGCATGCCCGAGCCGCACATCT
>NZ_DAISZC010000032.1:0-23046 GCF_036824975.1 Tepidimonas sp. | reverse complement strand
CAATCGTGCCCACGTTGACGTGCGGCTTGGTCCGCTCGAATTTTTCCTTTGCCATGCTACGCGCTCCGAATGGATATTTGCCGAACTCACTCACACGCCCCACGTGGGGCAGGGACAACGGTGGTGCCCATGGGCAGGATCGAACTGCCGACCTCTCCCTTACCAAGGGAGTGCTCTACCACTGAGCCACATGGGCCTGCGACCGCCTCACGGCGACCACAATAAATCTGCACTCGACCCCAACGGACCGGCGTGGCGCTGGAGCGGGAGACGGGAATCGAACCCGCGTCATCAGCTTGGAAGGCTGAGGTTCTACCATTGAACTACTCCCGCGCAATCCCGCGGGACGACATCGCGGGCTGGCATTGCCTTCTCTCGAACCAACTAAACCGGTTTCGCTGGTGGAGGGGGTTGGATTCGAACCAACGTAGGCGTAAGCCAACAGATTTACAGTCTGCCCCCTTTAGCCACTCGGGCACCCCTCCGGCGAGAGTTCGGCATTATGCCACGGTTTGCGGTTTTCCCGCACGGGCCCCGCAAAAAATGCGGCCCATCCGGGCGGCCTACGCGCCAAACTGCGCCAGCACGCCGTCGCACCAACGCGCCAGGCGCGTCGCGGTGTCGGCGGCGTCGCGGATGCCGTTGATACTGCGCTGGCTAAGGTGCCGCTCGCACGCAATGGCGGCGCGCAGCAGGCCGTGCGCGTGCAGCGCGCGCACGGCAGCGTGTGCCTGCACGCCACAGGCCACCACCCAGTGCAGTCCCGCCAGCTCGTGTGCCAGCCGCTGCAGGTTGGCCGCCTCCAGCACTTCCTCCAGCGTGGGCACCGAGCGCCTGGTCAGCGCCGGATATTCCACCCGCGCCCACGCGTTGGTGATGACGTAGTCGGCGCGCTGCGGGCTGGGAAAGCGCAGCGGATCGCGCTGGTGCAACTGCAGCAGCACGCGCGCCAGGTTGGCGCCCGTGCCGGCCGCACAGGGGTAGCCGCGCTGCGCCTCGAACCGCCCTGGACAGATGAAGACGAATCCGGTGCGCGCCCCCGGACAAGGCTGATGGTGCGGCGTGGTCTGCGGCATCGGCCACTGGGCCAGCCCGTGCGCACGCCCGTCCCCGGTGGCGGCAGTCGGCGATGAACCGCCATCCACGCCATCCGTGGCCGCCGCTGCCGCCGTCGCGCAGGCAATCAGGCCCGGCGCGGGGCACGCCGCCTGCGCCGACGGCGTGTGCGCCCCGCGTTTACGCCCGCCCATGCGGCTCCCCATCGCCAAACAACGCCGCCAGCGCTTGCCCCGGATCGGGGGCGCGCATGAAGGCTTCGCCCACCAAAAAGGCGTTCACCCCCGCAGCGCGCAGGCGGCGCACGTCGTCGGCGGTCTGGATGCCGCTTTCGGCCACCAGCTGGCGGCCGGGCTGCAGCCGTGGCAGCAGATCCAATGTGGTCTGCAGCGACACCTCGAAGGTGCGCAGATTGCGGTTGTTGACGCCAATCAGCGGTGTGCGCAGGCGCTGCGCGCGCTCCAACTCGGCGGCATCGTGCACCTCCACCAGCACGGCCATGCCCAGCTCGCGCGCCAGGGCCTCGAAGTCGGCCATCTGCGCATCGTCCAGACAGGCAGCGATCAGCAGGATCGCATCCGCCCCCAGCGCGCGCGCCTCCCACACCTGATACGGATCGACCAGAAAGTCTTTGCGCAGCGCCGGCAGCGCGCACGCCGCGCGCGCCTGCCGCAGGTAGGCCGGGTCCCCCTGAAAGTACGGCCGGTCGGTGAGCACGGACAGGCAGGCAGCGCTGTGACGGGCGTAGCTGGCGGCAATCGCCGCCGGGTCGAAGTCGGCCCGCAGCACGCCCTTGGAGGGGCTGGCTTTCTTGGCTTCGGCAATCACCGCCGGGCGCCCGGCCGCCACCCGGGCCTGCAGGGCCGCCGCAAAGTCGCGCGGGGGGTCGTCACGCAGCGCCGCTTCAGCGCGTCGGCGCACGTGCGTGTCCGGCTCCCGCGCCCGGGCGGCGGCCACCTCCTCGCGCTTGGTGGCGCAGATGCGCTGCAGGATGTCGCTCATGCCGCGGCCTCCGCGCCCAGGCGGTGCGTCACGGTGACGAATTGCTCCAGCTTGGCCTTGGCCGCGCCGCTATCCAGCGCCTGACGCGCACGCGCAATGCCCGCTTCGATGCTGTCGACGACGTCGGCGGCGTACAGGGCCACGCCAGCGTTGAAGACGACGATGTCGGCCGCCGGGCCCCTCTCGCCATCGAGCACCGCCAGCAGGCGCTGGCGCGACTCCTCGGGCGTGCTGACCTGGAAGGCCCGATGACTGGCCATCGCGAGTCCGAAGTCTTCCGGGTGGATTTCGTACTCGACCACTTCGCCGCCGCGCAGCTCTCCGACCAAGGTCGCGGCACCCAGGCTGACCTCGTCCATGCCGTCCTTGCCGTGCACCACCAGCGCGTGTTCGGCGCCCAGCCGCTGCAGCACGCGCACCTGGATGCCCACCAGGTCGGGGTGGAACACCCCCATCAGGATGCGCGGCACACCGGCCGGGTTGGTCAGCGGCCCCAGGATATTGAAGAGGGTCTTGACGCCCATCTCGCGCCGCACCGGGGCCACGTTTTTCATTGCTGGATGATGATTGGGCGCGAACATGAAGCCGATGCCGACCTCACGCAGACACTGCGCAATGGCCGTCGGCGGCAGCTGAATGTTGATGCCCAAGCTCTCGAGCACGTCGGCGCTGCCGGACTTGCTGCTGACGCTGCGCCCACCGTGCTTGCTGACGCGTGCACCGGCGGCAGCAGCCACGAACATGGCGCAGGTGGAGATGTTGAAGGTGTGCGCCCCATCCCCGCCGGTGCCGACGATGTCTACCATGTGGGTGGTGTCGTCCACCGGCACCCTGGTGGCAAAGTCGCGCATCACTTGCGCGGCGGCGGTGATTTCACCGATGGTCTCTTTCTTGACACGCAACCCAGTGATGATGGCCGCCGTCATCAGCGGCGAGATCTCGCCGCTCATGATCAGCCGCATCAGGTGCAGCATCTCGTCGTGGAAGATTTCGCGATGCTCGATGACGCGCTGCAGCGCCTCTTGGGGCGTGATGAGGTGGCGATGGGGCATAGCGGCTTCTCCAGTGCTACGGTTCAACGACGGCAGACGACGACGGCAAACGGCGCTGCGCAACGACGCCACAACCCTTTTGTCGCCGCATCTGCGTGGCTTGGCGTCATGCGCCCTCTAAAAAGTTTTTCAGCAGCGCATGACCGTGTTCGGTGAGGATGCTTTCGGGGTGAAACTGAACCCCCTGCACGGGCAATTCGCGGTGACGCACGCCCATGATCTCGCCATCGTCCGTCCAGGCCGTGACCTTCAGACACGCTGGCAGGCTGGCGCGCTCAATGGCCAGCGAGTGGTACCGATTGACGGTGAACTGCCGCGGCAAGCCGGCGAACACCCCTTCCTGCGTGGTGGTGATGACGCTGGTTTTGCCGTGCATGAGCTCACGCGCACGCACGATGCGGCCGCCGAAGGCCACGCCAATGCTCTGGTGGCCCAGGCATACGCCCAGGATGGGCACCCGCCCGGCAAAGTGCCGGATCGCGGCCACCGAGATGCCTGCCTCGGCTGGCGAGCAGGGCCCCGGCGAAATCACCAACCGATCGGCAGCGCGCGCCGCGATGCCCTCCACCGTGATTTCGTCGTTGCGAAACACCTCCACCTCAGCCCCCAGTTCAGCAAAGTACTGCACCAGGTTGTAGGTGAACGAGTCGTAATTGTCGATCATCAGCAGCTTCATGACCGCTCCCGGCCCGCGTCGGTGCAAGGCGTTTTGCGTGCAAACAGTTGCATTTCGTAGGCGATGTAGTGCTCCATCATGGACCGGTAGAGCACCTCGATCAGATCGGGGTCACCTTGGTGCTGCACGGCCAGCGCACGCACGTGTTGCACCACGGCCTCGATACGGGCCTCATCGCGCACCTGATGCGCGTGCTGCTTGATGCGGGCCGCCTCCACCATGCACTGCGCGCGCTGCACCAGCAGTGGCACCAGTTCGCGGTCCAAGGCATCGACACGCTCGCGCACCTCGTGCATGGTTTGCGGCTGGGATTGCACTTCGGTGGTGCCGCTCATGGCAGCCCCTCCTCGACCAGCTCGGCGGCGCGCAGCAGTGCGCGCGCCTTGTGCTCGGTTTCCTGCCATTCCAGCGCCGGCACCGAGTCGGCCACCACCCCGGCGGCCGCTTGCACATACAGCGTCCCGTCACGCACGACGCCGGTGCGGATGGCAATGGCCAGATCCATGTCGCCGGCAAAACTGAGGTAGCCGACCGCGCCGCCATAGATGCCGCGCTTGGTCGGCTCCAAGCGGTCGATCAGCTCCATCGCATGCACCTTGGGCGCCCCGGTGAGGGTGCCGGCGGGAAACGTGGCGCGCAGCACGTCCATGCTGCTCAAACCCGGCCGCAACAGTCCCTCGACGTTGCTGACGATGTGCATGACGTGGCTGTAGCGCTCCACCGCAAAGGCTTCGGTGACGCGCACGCTGCCGGCCACCGCAATACGCCCGATGTCATTGCGCGCCAGATCGATCAGCATCACGTGCTCGGCCCGCTCTTTCGGGTCGGCCAGCAGCTCCTGCTCGGCGGCCTTGTCCTGCTCGGGTGTGGCGCCGCGCGGTCGCGTGCCTGCCAGCGGGCGGATCGTCACCTTCTCCCCCTCGGCCACCCGCTCCTGCCGCACCAAAATCTCCGGCGACGCACCCACCACGTGCAGGTCGCTGCCCGGCCAGTCGGCCCCCGACAGGTTGTAGTAGTACATGTAGGGGCTGGGGTTGAGCGAGCGCAGCGCGCGGTACAGGCTCAGCGGGCTGTGCGCAAAGGCTTTGTGCAGCCGCTGGCCGATGACGATCTGCATGAAATCGCCCTGCTGAATCAGGGCTTTGGCCTGCTGCACTGCGGCCTCGAAGTCCTCGCGCGTGCGCTCGTGTACTGCCGGCGCAGAGCCCCCCCCGCCGATCGGGGGTGCCTGCACCGGCGCATGCAAGCGCTCGCGCAGGGCGTGCAGCCGCGCCTGGGCGGCGTCGTACGCCGCCGGCTGCTGCGGGTCGGCGTAGACGATCAGGTACAGCCGGCCGCTGAGGTTGTCGATGACGGCCAGCTCCTCGGTCTGCAGCAGCACGATGTCCGGCAGCCCGAGCGGATCGGGCGGGCAGGTGTGCTGCAGCTTGCGCTCGATGTGGCGCACGGTGTCGTAGCCGAAGTAGCCGGCCAGCCCGCCGCAGAAGCGCGGCAGGCCGGCCAACGGCGCCACCCGAAAGCGCTGTTGATAGGCGGCAATGGCGTCGAGCGGGTTGCCGCCAAAGGTCTCGACCACCTCGCCGTCGCGCACAACCTCGGTGCGCGCGGCAGCGCCGAAACCGCTTGCCCGCAGCCAGGTGCGCGCGGGCAGGCCGATGAAGCTGTAGCGGCCAAAGCGCTCGCCACCGACGACCGACTCCAGCAAAAAGCTGTTGCAGCCCTGGCGCTCGACGGCGGCCAGCTTCAGGTACAGCGACAGGGGGGTTTCGAGATCGGCAAACGCCTCGGCCACCAGGGGGATGCGGTTACACCCCTGCGCGGCCAACTGATCGAACTGTGATGCGGAGATCACGACAGAGCTCCTGGGAAGGAGCAGGCGGGCCAGCACTGTCGCAACCCGTCCCACCTGCGAGACGCGAGTGGTTCGCCCACAGCGAACCGGCGAGGAGGGGCCCGCACCGGGCCGCCGCAACGGAAGTCAGGCGTGCGTCGCAGGCTTGCGCCAAGGCCAAGCCTCCCGGCGGCCGGTCTTGAGCGCGGCCGCGCGACGGGCATCAAACAGACTGCGGTGAAGCGACATGAGCGCAGTGTAGCAAAGCGCCGCGGCAATGTCGGCCGCTTCTTATGATTGAGGGTTTGCCTCCCCCCCTACGCCGCGATGCCCGATTCCGCTATGCCCTCCACCCCGTCGAGTCCCGACACCACGCCGCAGGCCGCCCCGCCTGGCAACGGCGCGGGTGCCGGACGCTGGCTGCGGGTGCGCGGCGCGCGCACGCACAATCTGCGCAACATCGATCTGGACATCCCCAAGGATGCCTTGGTCGTGATCACCGGCGTGTCCGGCTCGGGTAAGTCCAGCTTGGCGTTCGACACCCTCTATGCCGAGGGTCAGCGGCGCTATGTGGAGAGTCTGTCGGCCTATGCGCGCCAGTTTCTGGAGCGCATGGACAAGCCCGACGTCGATCTGATCGAGGGCCTGAGCCCAGCGATTGCCATCGAACAAAAGGCCACCAGCCACAACCCGCGCTCCACCGTGGGGACGGTGACCGAGATTCACGACTACCTGCGACTGCTGTTTGCGCGCGCTGGCGTTGCGCACTGCCCACAGCACGGCGTGCCACTGCAGGGGCAGACGGTGAGCCAAATGGTCGATACGCTGCTGGCGCTGCCCCCCGAGACCCGGCTGCTGGTGCTGGCGCCGGTGGCGCTGCGCGCCGACGACCCGCTCGCGACGCTGCAGGCCCTGCAGGCGCAGGGCTTCGTGCGCTTTCGCATCGACGCCGTGGTGTGTGAGGCAGAGCGTGCGGCGGCCCACCTGCATCCGCAGGCGCAGCTGGAGGTGGTGATCGACCGGCTCAAGGTCCGCCCGGACGCGCGGCAGCGGCTGGCCGAGAGCCTGGAGGCGGCGCTGCGTCTGGGCGACGGGCGGGCGCTGGCGCTGGAGCTGGACACCGCCGCGCTGCACCCGCTGGCGGCACACCCGGCCTGTCCGCATTGCGGACACCGACCGCCGGCACTGGAGCCCCGGCTGTTCTCGTTCAACGCCCCACAGGGCGCCTGCCCGCGCTGCGACGGCCTGGGTCACGTGGAGCAGTTCGACCCGGCGCGGGTGGTGGCGTTTCCCGAACTGAGCCTGGCCGGCGGCGCCATCATCGGCTGGGACCGGCGCAACCCACACGTCGTCAGCACCGTGCAGGCCCTGGCAGCCCACTACGGCTTCGACCCAGAGACCCCTTGGCAGGCGCTGCCGGCCACGGTGCAGCACGCCCTGCTGCACGGCAGTGGTGATGAGGCGATCGCCTTCAGCTACGGCGCTGACGGTGGACGGCGCATCAGCAAGGCGCATCCGTTCGAGGGCATCTTGCCCAATCTGGAGCGGCGCTGGCGGCAGACCGATGCCCCCGCGGTCCGCGAAGAACTGGCGCGCCTGCGCAGCCGACACCCGTGCCCGCTGTGCGGTGGTGCGCGTCTGCGCCCCGAGGCGCTGCACGTCTTCGTCGGCGAGGGCAAACAGCGGCGCAACATTCACGACATCAACGAAATGACGCTGGCCGAGGCGCACGCCTATTTCGAGGCCCTGCGCCTGCGCGGCGCGCGCGCCGAGGTCGCCCAGCGCATCCTGCACGAGATTTGCGCGCGGCTGCGCTTTCTCATTGACGTCGGGCTGCCATACCTGTCGCTGGGGCGCAGCGCCGAGACCCTGTCGGGCGGCGAGGCGCAGCGCATCCGCCTGGCCAGCCAGATCGGCTCGGGACTCAGCGGCGTGATGTACGTGCTGGACGAACCCAGTATCGGGCTGCACCAGCGCGACAACGACCGCCTCATCGCCACCCTACTGCGCCTGCGCGATCTGGGCAACACGGTGCTGGTGGTCGAGCACGACGAGGACATGATGCGCGCCGCCGACCATGTCATCGACTTGGGACCCGGCGCTGGCATCCATGGCGGACAGGTGATGGCACAAGGGCATTGGACCGAGGTGGCCAACACCCCGGGGTCGCTGACTGGGGACTATCTGGCCGGGCGGCGGCGCATTCGCCCGCCCGCACAACGACGCAGCTGGACACCCTCGCCACCGGCGGCCGCAACGACGGCGCACGGCTCAACAGGCAACGACTGCGCCCAAGATGGCGCAGCCTTAGTCAGTAGCGACAGTCCCGTCGATCAGCACTGTCGCAACGCCGGGACGCGCACCACCCGTTTACCCGGAACATGCAGAGCCGCTTGGCCGGGATCGGCCGCGGCTACAGCGGCAGCAGCTGCCAACGGTGGTCGCGCGCTGCGCCTGGTGGGTGCGCGCGGCCACAACCTGCAGCACGTCACGGTGGACATCCCGCTGGGGCTGTTGATCTGCGTCACCGGCGTCAGCGGCTCGGGCAAATCCACCCTCGTCAACGACACGCTGCTGCGCGCGGTGCAGCGGCACCTGCATCGTAGCGGTGACGAGCCCCTGCCCTTCGACGCCCTGGAGGGCGTCGAGCAGGTGGACAGGGTGATTGCCGTAGATCAAAGTCCTATTGGGCGCACGCCACGCTCCAACCCCGCCACTTACACCGGGCTGTTCAGCACGATTCGCGAGTTGATGGCGCAAACCCCGTTGGCGCGCGAGCGCGGCTACGCGCCGGGGCGCTTCAGCTTCAACGTCGCCGGTGGACGCTGCGAGGCGTGCCAGGGCGACGGCGTGGTGAAGGTGGAGATGCACTTCCTGCCCGACGTCTACGCCCCGTGCGACATCTGTGGCGGCGCGCGCTACAACCGCGAAACGCTGCAGGTCCGCTACAAGGGACTCAACATCGCCGAAATTCTGCAGCTGACGGTGGAGCAGGCGCATCGCTTCTTCAGCGCCGTGCCGACCTTGCAGCGGCGCCTGCAAACGCTGCTGGACGTCGGCTTGGGCTACCTGCAGCTGGGGCAAAGCGCCACCACGCTGTCCGGCGGCGAGGCGCAGCGCCTGAAGCTGGCGCAGGAGCTGGCCAAGCGCGACACCGGGCGCACCCTATACGTGCTGGATGAGCCGACCACCGGGCTGCATTTTGCCGACATCGAGCTGCTGCTGCGCGTGCTGCTGCAGCTGCGCGACGCCGGCAACACCATCGTCGTCATCGAGCACAACCTGGACGTCGTTGCCTGCGCGGACTGGGTGATCGACATGGGGCCGGAAGGCGGCAGCGGCGGCGGCCGCATCGTGGCCTGTGGCACGCCAGAACAGATTGCCCGCCACCCCGACAGCCACACCGGACGCTACCTGGCGCAACACCTTCGCCGCCGGGGTCTGGCGTGAACCGCCTACGCGCTCGCCCTGACCGCGGGCGCGCAGCGCCCACGCAAAGCGCCTAAGATGGCGTCATGAGCGACTTCGATTTTGACCTTTTCGTCATCGGCGGCGGCAGTGGCGGGGTGCGCGCTGCGCGTATGGCGGCGCAGCGCGGCGCGCGCGTGGCGTTGGCCGAGGCGCGCGGACTCGCGGGGCTGGGCGGCACCTGCGTCACGCTGGGCTGCATTCCCAAAAAGCTCTACCGCTACGCCGCCGACTACGCCGCCGCCTTCGACGACGCGCGCGGCTACGGATGGCAGACCAGCGCCCCCACACTCGACTGGTCGATGTTGAAGAGGCGGCGCGCCGCGGAGATCGAACGCCTCAACGGTGTCTACGAAACCCTGCTGCGCAACGCCGGGGTCACGCTGCTGCTGGGGCACGCCCGGCTGCTGGACGCGCACACGGTGGCCGTGAGCGCGCGCCACGCCGACGGCAGCACGACGCAGCAACCCTGGCGCGCCCGGCATATTCTGGTGGCCACCGGTGGCACCCCGCACGTGCCGCACTTCCATGGACGCGAGCACGTCATCACCTCCAACGAGGTGTTCGACCTGGACCCCTTCCCGCGGCGTCTGGTGGTGGTGGGCGGCGGCTACATCGCGTGTGAATTCGCCTCCATCTTTCACGGACTGGGCGCCGAGGTGACGCTGCTGTACCGGGGCGAGCAGATCTTGCGCGGCTTCGACGACGAGGTGCGTCACTTTCTGGCGGCCGAGCTGGCGCGCGAAGGCCTCGATGTGCGCCTGCGCAGCGGCGTGGTGGCGGTGCAGCGGGTAGCCGACGGTCTGCGGGTGCAGCTGGAAGACGGCGCTGCGCTGCGGGCCGACGCCGTGCTCTACGCCACCGGCCGCGCTCCCAACGTGGCCGGCCTGGGGCTGGACGCGGTGGGCGTGGCCCAGGGCCCGCTGGGCGCGATCGTGGTCGACGAGCACTTCCGCACCAACGTGCCCAGCGTCTACGCGCTGGGAGACGTCACCGCGCGGGTGCAGCTCACGCCGGTGGCGCTGGCCGAAGCCATGGCATTGGTCGACCACCTGTTCGGGCCGCCCGCGGGGGCCCCGCCCCGCAGCGCACGCTACGACCTGATTCCGACTGCCGTCTTCACCTATCCGGAAGTCGCCACCGTTGGCTGGACCCAGGAACAGGCGCTGCAGCGGTGCGACCGGGTACGGGTGTACCGCAGCGTCTTCCGGCCCCTGCGGCACACCCTTAGCGGCCGTGGCGCGCGCACGCTGGTCAAGCTGCTGGTGGACGACGCCAGCGACCGTGTCGTCGGTCTGCACATGGTAGGCACGGAGGCCGCCGAAATCGTGCAGGGATTTGCGGTGGCGCTGCGCGCCGGGGCCACCAAAGCCGACTTTGACGCCACCCTGGGCATTCACCCCACCGTTGCCGAAGAGTTCGTCACCCTGCGCGAACCCGCTGCCGTGCTGCAACGCTTGTCATGATGCTGCTGGACACCCCTGCTTTCGTTGCTCCCCAGTCATTTACCGACCCCGACGCCGCCGTCGCTGAAGTGACGCGCCGCTACGACCAAGCGGTCGCTCACCTGCGCGCTGCGCTGCAGCGCTACATCAACAGCACGGTCGACGACGACACACTGCTGCAGCGCGTGCGGGCCACCTACCCCTACGTGCGCATCGACGTGGCGCGCCCCTGGCACCCCGGCAGCAGCACCGCCACGCGCCGCACCAGCTACGGCTTCGTCGCCGGCATCGGTCGCTTCGAGACGACACTCACCCGCCCCGACCTGTTTGCCGATTACTGGCGCGAGCAGTTCACGCTGCTGCGGCAACACCACGGCGTGCCGCTGGAGGTGGGCTTTTCGCAGCAGCCGATTCCGCTGCACTTCGCGCTCGGCGAAGACACACACTTCGAAGGCGAACTCAGCCCGCTGCAGCGGGCGCGGTTGGGTGAAGTGTTCGACCTGCCCGACCTGACCGCGATGGACGACGGCATTGCCAACGGCACCCACCTGCCGGCGCCGGGCGCGCCGCAGCCGCTGGCGCTGTTTACGGCCGCGCGTATCGACTACTCGCTGCAACGGCTGCGGCACTACAGCGGCACGTCGCCAGCATGGTTCCAGAACTTCGTGCTGTTTACCAACTACGGCTTCTACGTCGATGAGTTCGTTCGCTTGGGGCAAGCCGAGATGGCGCGCGCGGACAGCGCCTACGTCGCCTTCGTCGGGCCCGGCAACGTCGTCACCTGGCGCGCGGGGCTGGGGGCGGCCGAGCGGGCGGCACTGGCCGGAGCCGAAGGTGAGCCGGTGACGCGCATGCCGCAGATGCCGGCCTACCACCTGGTGCGCGCCGACCGCAGCGGCATCACGTTGGTCAACATCGGTGTGGGCCCTAGCAACGCCAAGACCATCACCGACCACATCGCGGTGCTGCGCCCACACGCTTGGTTGATGCTGGGCCACTGTGCCGGGTTGCGCACCAGTCAGCAGCTGGGCGACTACGTGCTGGCGCACGCCTACGTGCGCGAAGACCACGTGCTGGACGAGGAGCTGCCGCTGTGGGTACCGATTCCGGCGCTGGCCGAAATCCAGCAGGCGCTCGAAGGTGCGGTGGCCGATATCACGGGCCTGCAGGGTGCCGACCTCAAGCGCGTGCTGCGCACCGGCACCGTGGCCAGCACCGACAACCGCAACTGGGAGCTGCTGCCGGACAACCTGCCTCAGCGGCGCTTTTCGCAGTCGCGTGCCGTCGCATTGGACATGGAGTCGGCCACCATCGCGGCCAACGGTTTTCGCTTTCGCGTGCCCTATGGCACGCTGCTGTGCGTCAGCGACAAGCCGCTGCACGGCGCCATCAAGCTGCCCGGCATGGCCGACCGCTTCTACCGCGAGCGCGTCGACCAGCACCTGCGCATTGGCCTGCGCGCCATCGAGCGGCTGCGCGCTGCGGGCGTCGACCAGCTGCACAGCCGCAAACTGCGCAGCTTTGCCGAGGTGGCGTTCCAGTAACCCGGTGCCGCCCACGCCTCTTCTGCCGGGCGGCACGTGGACGCCAGCGGTGGCGTGCGTGCACGCAGCAGAGCAACACGGTCTGGCCGGCATGGTCGCGGACGCGTGCGCCGGGCTTGGCCTGCCGTGACCCCTTGAAGGGGCCCCTGTCACGGCGTAACACGCCGCCACGTCAGCGCCAGCGCCCCATCGCCTCGCCCATACGCACCGGGCGGCCGCTACACCAGTCGGGCTGCAGGGCCACGGTATCGCGCGGAAACAGCGCGATCACGGTGGAGCCAAGCAGAAACCGCCCCATCTCGGCCCCGCGGGTCAGCCGGATGTCGCGCCCGTCGTAGTGCCAACGGCGCACGACGCCGGGACGCGGCGGGTTGACTACCCCATGCCAGACAGTGGCCATGCTGCCCACGATGGTGGCACCCACCAGCACCAGCACAAACGGAAACGGCTGCCCGTGGCGCTCGCCGTCGAACACGCACACCAGGCGTTCGTTGCGCGCAAACAGGCCCGGCACGCCGCGCGCCGTGGCCGGGTTGACCGAAAACAGCGCCCCCGGCACATGCACCATCTGGCGCAGACAACCGTCGCACGGCATGTGGATACGGTGGTAGTCGCGCGGGCTCAGGTACAGCGTGGCAAATACCCCGTCGGTAAAGGCCGCCGCCAGCGCGGCGTCCCCCCCCAGCAGCACCTGCAGCGTATAGGTGTGCCCCTTGGCCTGCAGCAGGCGGTCGTGCGCAATCGGGCCGCACTGGCTAATCGCGCCGTCCACCGGGCAGACCAGGTCGGCCTCGGCCAGCGGGCGCGCTCCGGGCCGCAGCGCGCGGGTGAAGAAGTCGTTGAACGTGGCGTAGGCGGCCGGGTCGGGCTGCGCCGCCTCGGACATATCGACCTGGTAGCGCGTGATAAAGCGGCGGATGGCCGCCTGCGTCACTGCGCCCAAGGGGCGCCGCGCCAGCGCCCCGGCCAGGGTGGTCAGGGCTTGCTTGGGCAAGACGTATTGCAGCCACACGGCCAGCCGTTCACTCACTCATCCACTCCTGTTTCCTCAATCCGAGGCGCCGCAGTGTAGCCCACCAGGGGCCCCGCCCCTCGCCATTCACAGCCCGGGGCCCGGCGTCACCGCGCCCGCAGGCTTGCCGCCGGCCCCCGGGTGCCTGGCGGATGCCCGACAATCGGGGGCATGCAGACCGCTCTGTTCCAGGTCGAGGGGCTGGGCAAGCGCTACGGCGGCCGGCCGGTAGTGGAGGACTTGTCGTTTTCGATTGGCACGGGCGAATGCGTCGGCCTGCTCGGCCCCAACGGCGCCGGCAAAACCACCACGCTGCGCATGGCGCTGGGGCTGATTCCGCCCGATGCGGGGCGCATTCGCATCCTGGGACACACCATGCCAGCCGACGCCGCCATCATCAAGGCCCGGCTGGGCGTGGTCGCGCAGTTCGACACCCTCGATCCCGACTTCACCTGTGCTGAGAATTTGCTGGTGTATGGGCGCTACTTTGGTCTGCGTGGCGCTGCCCTGCGACCCCGCATCGCCGAGCTGCTGGAATTTGCGGCATTGGCACACAAGGCCAACGCCCGCCCGGGCGAGCTCTCCGGCGGCATGCGCCGCCGCCTGAGCCTGGCGCGAGCGCTGGTCAACGACCCTGACCTGCTGCTGCTGGACGAACCCACCACTGGGCTCGACCCCCAGGCCCGCCACCTGATGTGGGAGCGTCTGCAGCGCCTGCTGCAGCAAGGCAAAAGCATTTTGCTGACCACGCATTTCATGGACGAGGCCGAACGGCTGTGCCACCGCCTCGTCATCATCGACCACGGCCGCAAGATCGCCGAAGGTGCCCCTCGCGAACTCATCGCGCAGCATCTGGAGCCCGAGGTGGTGGAGGTATATGCAGAGCAGGGAGCGGATGCGGCCGCCGTTCACACCTTGCTTGGCCCGGCGGTCGGCGCACTGGCCCAACGCATCGAAACCAGCGGTGAGACGGTGTTTTTTTACACCCAGGACGCGCGCCCATTGCTGGCGCAGCTCAGCCAGCGGCCGCGCCTGCGCATGCTGCACCGCCCGGCCAATCTTGAAGACTTGTTCCTGAAATTGACCGGGCGCCAGATTCGCAGCGAGGGCTGATGCGCACCTTTGTGTGCGCGACCCACGCGTGCAGCTGCCCCCCACCGTTTTGACTTGGCACTGCTGTATGTCGATGCCTAGGAATCATCCCTCACTGTGGCACCCGCCGCGCCTGAGTACCCGCTTTGTGGCCGTGTGGCTGCGCAACCTGCTGGTGTGGCGCAAGCTGGCGCTGCCCAGCCTGGTGGGCAACATTGCCGAGCCGCTCATCTGGCTGGTGGCATTCGGCTACGGCATGGGCGCGCTGGTGGGCACGGTGGCGGTACCGTTGCCCGGCGGGCAGACGCAGACCGTGCCTTATCTGGTGTTTTTAGCCAGCGGCAGCCTCTGCATGAGCGCGATGAACGCTGCCACCTTCGAGGCGCTGTACTCGGCTTTTTCGCGCATGCATGTGCAAAAAACCTGGGACGGCATACTCAACGCGCCGGTGACGCTGGACGACATCGTGCTGGCGGAGATGCTGTGGGCTGCGTTCAAGGCGCTGTTTACGGTCACGGTGATTCTGGGCGTGATGCTGGCGCTGGGCATCAGCCACAGCCCCAAGCTGGCGTTGGCGTGGTTAGTGCTGGGCCTGACGGGCGTCACCTTCGCCAGCCTGGCGTTGATCTTCAACGCGCTAGCCAAGGGTTACGACTTTTTCACCTACTACTTCACACTGTTCCTGACGCCGATGATGTTTGTGTCGGGCGTGTTTTTCCCGCGCGAGCAGCTACCCGAGTGGGTGCAGACCGCCTCCGCCGCGTTGCCGTTGACGCACGCGGTGCAGCTGGTGCGGCCGCTGTTTTTGGACCGCTGGCCGACCGATGCCGCACTGCACCTGGCGGCCCTGGCGGGCACGGCAGTCGTGGCGTTCTGGCTTGCGCTGGCGCTGACGCGGCGGCGCTTTGCTGGCTAGTGTTGGCGGGGTATCGCTCTCGTCAAACCGCCTCCGGTGGCGTCGGTGGGCTGGCAGCGGCCTCATTCTTGGCAGCGCCCCGGCGCGCGGCTTGGGGCGCGGCGCGGATCGCCCCCCGGCCGCAACCACCGTCTCCTGATGCGGTGGCGTCGGCACCGCCGCTCACGCGGTTGCCGTTGCGGGCTCCGACAGGCCCAGACTGTCGAGCGCCTGCGCCAAGTGGCCCACTGTGCGGTCGATGTGCAGCAGCTTCTCCAGTCCAAACAAGCCGACACGGAAAGTGCGAAAGTCGGCCGGTTCATCGCACATCAGCGGCACCCCGGCGGCCGTCTGCAGTCCCACGGCCGCAAACTTTTTGCCGCTGGCGATCTCGGGGTCATCGGTGTAGCAGACCACCACCCCCGGCGCCTGAAAGCCCGGCGCCGCCACGCTGGCCAGACCGCGCTCCTCGAACAGGGTGCGCACCCGCCGTCCCAGTTCGAACTGAGCCTGTCGCATCACCCCAAAGCCGTGCGCGCGCGTCTCCTGCATCACGTCACGCAAGCGCGCCAGCGCATCGGTGGGCATGGTGGTGTGGTAGACGTGGCCGCCCTGTTCATACGTTTCCATCACCTGCAGCCACTTTTTCAGGTCGCAGGCAAAGCTGGTGCTGGTGGTGGCGTCGATCACCGCACGGGCACGCTCGGACAGCATCACCATGGCGCACGCGGGCGAGCCACTCCAGCCTTTTTGCGGGGCCGAAATCAGCACGTCGACCCCGGTAGCGCGCATGTCCACCCATACCGCCCCCGAGGCGATGCAGTCGAGCACGAACAAGCCGCCCACGCCGTGCACCGCCTTGGCCACCGTACGCAGATAGTCGTCGGGCAGCATCATGCCCGCGGCCGTCTCGACATGCGGCGCAAACACCACCGCCGGGCGCAGCGTCTGGATGGTGCGCACCACCTCGTCCATCGGTGCGGGCACCCACGGCGCGTGGGGGCCGTCCTGGGTGCGGCGCGCCTTGCACACCACCGCCTCGGCGGGAATGCGGCCCATGTCGAAAATCTGCGTCCAGCGGTAGCTGAACCAGCCGTTGCGGATGACCAGCACCCGCTGGCCGGTGGCAAACTGGCGCGCCACCGCCTCCATGCCAAAGGTGCCGCTGCCGGGCACCAGCGCCACGGCATGCGCGCCGTACACCTCTTTCAGGATGCTGCCGATGTCGGTCATGACGCGCTGGAAGCGCCGCGACATGTGGTTGAGGGCGCGATCGGTATAGACGACCGAAAACTCCAGTAGGCCATCAGGGTCGATGTGGGGCAGCAGGCCAGGCATGTCAGCTCTCCTCGGCGCGGTGGATGGGGCATCATACGCGTGGCAAGCGCAGATCGTCCCCTGTTGCAGCGTCGGCACAAGTCCTCAACGTCCAAACGGGGCACAGGATGCGGCACGCAGGCGCATCCGCCGCCACTGCCCGCGACCCATCAGCTTATCACGCCCGCACGCAGCGCACCCGCCGCTGCGCGCACCACCGCCTGCAGGCTGCCGGTGCGCGCGTGCACGGCGCGCAGCGCGCTGGCGTGATTGCCGGCGGCTCCGGCCACGCGTTCGATCTCGGCCAGCGCCGCCTCGCTATCAAGGGCCTGCGCGTGCGGGGCCAGCCGCCGCAGTGTGACCAGGATATCCTCGCGAATGGACAGCGCCTCGCGTGTACGCGGATGCACCAGCACCCCATCCAACCCGAAGCGGCAGGCCTGGAAGCGGTTGTAGGTGTAGACCAGGTAGTCGTCCTCCAGCGGTGGCGGGTCGCCGCCCTCCAACAGCAAGCGGCACAGCGCCTGCAAGTAGCCGGCCAGGGCGGCGGCGCGCTCCACGGTCAGCGGCGTGTCGCACACACGCAGCTCGATGGTGCCGTACTCGGGCTTGGGGCGGATGTCCCAGTAAAAGTCCTTCATCGAGCGCACGACGCCGGTGGACTCCATCTTGCGGAAGTACCCCTGCTCGAATTCGTCCCAACGCAACACAAAGGGGGCGCGCCCGCTCAGGGGAAACGCGAACACCGAGTTGAGCCGCGCCGAGTCGAACAGCGTGTCCGCTCCCTGGAAAAACGGCGACGACGCCGACAGGGCGATGAAGTGTGGCACGTAGCGGTTGAGGGCATGTAGCAGAAACAGCGCCTCGTCGGCCGAGCGGCAGCCGATGTGCACATGCTGCCCGAAAACCGTGAACTGCTTGGCCAGGTAGCCGTACAGGCCCGACAGTTGCTGAAAGCGCGGCTTGTCGAAGATGCGCTGCTCGAACCAGCGCTGAAACGGGTGCGTGCCGCCACCGGCGAGCTCGACGTTGAGGCGGTCGGCCGCGGCCACCAGCGTGTCACGAATAGCGCGCAGCTGCACCAGCAGCTCGCCATACCGGGTGTGCACCCCGGTGGCGATCTCGATCATGCTCTGCGTCATCTCGGGCGTGACACTGCCCGGAAACGGCGCGCGCGCCAGCAACGCCAGCAGATCGTCGGCACCGCTGCACAGGTCCTGATCGTAGGTGTTGACGATCTGTAGCTCGAGCTCGACGCCCATCGTCAGCGCGTCGGAGGTCTTGAACGGTTCCAGCGGCATGCGCTCGCTCTCCTACGATCCGGGAGGGCGCGCCGCATTGGCGGCACCACTCGGTGGGGACGCGACGGTGTCGGCCGCGGGCTGCGCCGACACGCCCCCGACTGGGGTCGTCGTTGCGGCGCGCCTTGCGACACCGCCGACAGCCTCGCGCGCCGCGCGCAACGCCCACAGCGTCAGCACCGGCCCCAGCAGCTCCAGCACGAACAGGGCCGCCGTTGCGTGCCACAGCGCGGGCGGCGCAGGCGTCAACCCCTGCGCCGCACCGCGCTCGAGCAGCACCAGCGTCACGGCCGACATCGGCAGCAGCGCCACCCCGGTGAGCGCCCCCTTGCGCACCGTGGTGCCGCTGAGCACGGCCAACGCGGCGTTGAGCATGGCGGGCAGCCCCAGCCGCACGGCAACGATCAGCGCCGCCACCAGCCAGACCGTGCTATCGGCCAGCGCCGCCCACGACGTGCGCGCCCCCACGTACACGAACAGAAACACGCCCAACGACAACCCCAGAGTGCCGAAATCCCGCTGGGCGTGGGGCAGCCAGGCCAGGCGCTCGCGCAGCAGTGCGCCAAAGCTGAGTGCCGCCAGCAGCGGCGACAATCGCAGCGCGTCAGCCACCACCGTCAGCCACACCAGCGCCAGCGCATAGCCCACGGTGGGCACCGCCGACGAGGGATAGGCCCCGCGCATCAGCTGCGACATCCCCACCGCCAACGCCACCCCCAACGCCACCGACAGCGACACCGTGTACAGGCTCGTCAGGCCCGCTTGCAGCCAGTCGCCCTCCGCGCTCAAAAACCAGTAGGCCGTCGCCAGCTTGAACAGCAGCACCGCCAGCACCGTCTGCAGCGCCGCCAGATGCAGCATGCGCTCTGTGACCTGTCCGGCCGCGCGCGCATCGTTGGCCACGCGCAGCAACGCCGCCGGTGAAGCGGCGGTCGCCGCCGCCGCCAACAAAGGACGCCACGGCTCACCCAGCCCCAGCCAGCCCAGCCCGGCGTACAGCGCCATAAACACCAGCAGCGATTGCCCAATACCCGCTGCCAGCAACCACGGGTTGCGCCGAAACCACCCCAGGTGCAAGCGGCATCCCAGCTCAAACAGCACCAGCGCCAGCGCCAACTGGGCCAGCAGCGCGCCACCCCCCTGCGCAAGCCCCAGGGCAGTGGACCCACCCAGTGCTCCCCCCATCGCGCCAATGGCTACGTAGGCGCTGACCCGCGGCAGCCCGTACGCATGCCACCGCTCGCCCAACCACCACGCCAGCCACAACAGCGCCGGCCACACGACCAGGGCGCTGCCGACGTCACCGATTACGCTCATGATGGTGCGACCGCAAAACGCGCTTGCAGTTCCTCCAGTCCCAGCATCTGCAGCAGCTGCTGCAAGCGCTGCGCGGCGGCACGCTGGCGCCGACCCGTGTGGCGCGCCACGATCAGCTCGTTCTTGAGCGAATGCTCCCACCCCACCAGTTCGGTCACGGTGACGTCGTAGCCGCTGGCCTGCAGGCGCAAACAACGCAGCACATTGGTCACCTGACTGCCGAACTCGCGCGTGTGCAGCGGGTGACGCCACAGCTCAGCCAGCGGCGTACTCGCCAGCTGCAGCGCCTTGTGGCGACGCAACGCAGCGGCCACTTCGGCCTGGCAGCACGGCACCAGCACGATGGCGCCGGCCTGCCGCTGCAAGGCAAAGTCAATGGCGTCATCGGTGGCGGTGTCGCAGGCGTGCAGCGCCGTGACGACGTCCACCGCCGGCGGTAGCGTGGCCATCGCCTCGCGCACGGTGGCCGCCACGAAATGCATGCGCACAAAACCCAGCCGCTGCGCCAGGTCGGCCGCGCGCAGCACCAGCTCGGCGCGCGCCTCCACCCCCCAGACAGCGCCCTGCGCGCGCTGCGCGAAAAAGCGGTCGTACAGCAAAAAGCCCAGGTATGACTTGCCCGCGCCATGATCGACCAGCGTGACGTCGCCGCGCGCCTGGAGCGCCTGCTGCAGCAGCGGCTCAATGAACTGCAACAGGTGGTTGACCTGTTTGAGCTTGCGGCGCGAGTCCTGGTTAAGGCGGCCGTCACGCGTCAGGATATGCAGCGCCTGCAGCAGCGCCACAGACTGGCCGGGATGCAGCTCGGCCAGCACGTCTGGCGCCAGCGCAACGGGGTTGGGGCGGGAAGAAGCAGCCATCTGCCGATGATACGGGGACGGTGGTACGATGCCGCTGCGGGCACCAACGGTGTCCGCCAGAGGAGACCGTCATGGGCACCATCGTTGGCTACATCTCGCCCAAACCGCCAGAGCAGCGCCTGCGTCGCTATCCCACCAAGGTCATCAACATCATCGGTGGCCCGGGGTGTGACAAATCCCTGTACGCCGCGGCCATCGTGCTCAAGCTGCACCTGATGGGCAAGACGGTGGAGCTGATCCCGGAAGTCGCCAAGGCGCTAGTCTGGCAGGGCGACACCGACGCGCTGCGCAACCAGCATGGCATTGCGCTGCAGCAGTACCGCATCCTGAGCCTGCTCGACGGGCAAGTGGCCTACCTGGTCACCGAAGGCGGCTTACCGCAGCTGTTGTACTACAACGCACACCACCCGGACAACATCTGCGACGTCGCCAAAACACGCGCGCAGATCCTGGAGTGGTACCGGCAGTTCGACAACATTAACCTGTTTGCCCAGCGCGACCTGGACAAGCCGTATCAGCGCGCCGGCCGCCTGCAGGACGAAAACCGCGCGCGCGAGATCGACAACGAAATGCGCACGCTACTGGCGGCCGAGGGCATCAAGTACACGCCGATGCCCCCGGATCACCGCAAGATCATCGAGTGGACGGCGTCGCTGGCCTGACCGTGTCATCCCAGTGACACCGGGTCCGCCGGCTATCATGCCAACAACCCAGCACACCTGCGCGCTGACGAGCGCGTCACCAGCACCGACGGCCCTGTGGCTCACACCAGCAGCGTGTTGACGCGGCGCACGAAGGCGGCTGGGTCTTCCGGCAGACCGCCCTCGGCCAGCAGGGCCTGGTCAAACAGCACCAGCGCGTAGTCGTCGAAGCGCTCGCCGGCGTCGGCCAGCTTGCGCACCAGCGGATGGTTGGGGTTGATCTCCAAAATCGGCTTGACCTCGGGCGCCTTCTGACCGGCCGCCTTCAGCAGGCGCGCCAGCTGCAGCGAATACTCGCCGTCTTCCACCACCAGGCAGGCGGGCGAGTCCACCAGACGGGTGCTGACGCGCACATCCTTGGCGCGCGCCTTCAGCGTCTCACGCAGCCGCTCCAACACCGGTTTGAGCGACTCCGCCGCTGCTTCGGCCGCCTTTTTCTCCGCTTCGTCTTGCAGCTCGCCCAGGTCTACCGCGCCCTTGGCCACGCTGCGCAGCGGTGTGCCGTCGAACTCGTGCAGGAACGACATGGCCCACTCGTCGATGCGATCGCCCAGCAGCAACACTTCGATGCCTTTCTGGCGGAACACCTCCAGTTGCGGGCTGCTGCGCGCCGCCGCCAGCGACTCGGCCGTCAGGTAGTAGATGGCCTGCTGTCCGGGCTTCATGCGCGCTTTGTAGTCCGCCAGGCTGACGGTGGGCGCGTCGCTGTGCGTGCTGGCAAAGCGCAGCAGGCGCGCGATGCGGTCACGGTGCGCCAAGTCTTCGCCCAGCCCCTCCTTGAGCGTCAGCCCGAATTCGCTCCAGAAGCGCGTGTACTTGCCCGCGTCGCGCTGCGCCTGGGCTTTTTCCTCGTCGCTGAGCTTGTCCCACGCTTCGCCTTCGGGCAGCCGGTCGCGCGAGGCCAGCTCCTCGAGCATGCTCAGCACGCGGCGCGTGTTGCCCTCGCGGATCGCCTTGACGTCACGGTTTTCCTGCAGCAACTCACGGCTGACATTGAGCGGCAGGTCGGCCGAGTCCACCACCCCCTTGACCCAGCGCAGATAGGTCGGGATCAGGGCCTCGGCGTCGTCCATGATGAAGACGCGCTGAACATACAGCTTCACGCCCGCCTTCTTGTCGCGGTTCCACAGGTCGAATGGTGCCTTGGCCGGGATGTAGAGCAGCTGCGTGTACTCGGTGCTGCCCTCCACACGGCTGTGGCTCCACGCCAGCGGGGCTTCGTCGTCGTGCGCAAGGGCCTTGTAGAACTCGATGTACTGCTCGTCGGTGATATCGCGCTTGGGCCGTGTCCACAGCGCACTGGCAGCGTTGACCTGCTCCCATTCGTCCTTGAGCACGTACTCGCCCTTGTCCTTGTCCCACTCCTCCTTGGGCATCAGAATGGGCAGGCTGATGTGGTCGGAGTACTTGCCGATGATGGACTTCAGCCGCCAGCGGCTCAGGTATTCGGTCTTGTCCTCGCGCAGGTGCAGGATGACACTGGTGCCGCGCGCCGCGCGCGTGATGGTCTCGGTCTCGAAGGAGCCGCTGCCGTCGCTGCTCCAGCGCACGCCCTGCTCGGGTGGTAGACCGGCGCGGCGGCTCTCGACTACGATGCGGTCGGCCACGATGAAGCCAGAGTAAAAGCCCACGCCGAACTGGCCGATCAATTGCGCATCCTGCTTCTGGTCGCCCGACAGCCGCTGCAAAAACTCGGCCGTGCCGCTCTTGGCAATGGTGCCCAGGTGCTCGATCGCCTCGGCCTCACTCATGCCGATGCCGTTGTCGGTGATGGTGATCGTTTTGGCCGCCTTGTCGAAGGTGACACGAATCTGCAGGTTCGGCGTGTCCTCATACAGCGCAGAGTTGGCCAGCGCCTCAAAACGCAGCTTGTCGCAAGCATCCGACGCGTTGGAGACGAGCTCGCGCAGGAAGATGTCGGGGTTGGAGTACAGCGAGTGCGTGACCAGGTGCAGCAGCCGTGCCACTTCGGCCTGGAAGGCGTGGGTGTGTTTGGTACTCATGGACGGGTCAAACGGGAATGACAGCAACAGGAGGCAAGCACCACCGGCCGATGGGCGACAGTGGCGCGCCTGCGATCCGCCGGCACGATGGTGCTGCACAGGCGCGCGCCACTGCGTGCACGGAGCGCGGCCACCGACTGACGCTATGTGGGGGCGGGAAGGGGAATATCAAGCCCCACCCGAATCGCCCCGTCGAAAGCCCGGTGACGACTGACACCGCCGGCTGGACGCCGCAGACGCCGGTCGACCTATGGGCGGCCGGCGCTGCGCAGGGCCTCCAGATCGAGCACGCGCAGCCCACCGTACTCGACGCGGATCGCCCCGGACCGTTCCCAACGCGCCAGCGCCCGGTTGACGCGCTGGCGCGACAGGCCGACCAGGTACGCCAGCTCCTGCTGCGTGATGCGCAGCACCTCCCCCACGCCAGGAAACAGCACCGGGTGAAACAAATTGGCCACACTGCGCGCCACGCGC
>NZ_DAISZC010000031.1:21451-23248 GCF_036824975.1 Tepidimonas sp. | reverse complement strand
ATCTTGGCGAAGGTCTGGATGCCGATGGGCAGCTTCTTGCGACGCATGCGGCCATTATGTGGCAGCGTCATGCTCCCTGCAGCGTGTCGGTTGGCTGGTCGAGGTCGAACTCGCGGTGCAGCGCGCGCACCGCCAGCTCCATGTACTTCTCGTCGATAACGACGGAGGTCTTAATCTCCGAGGTGGAGATCATCTGGATGTTGATACCCTCCTGCGCCAGGCAGCGGAACATGCGGCTGGCCACGCCAACATGGCTGCGCATGCCGATGCCGACGATGCTGACCTTGCAGATACGCGCGTCACCCACCACGTCGGCCGCGCCCAGCGCGGGCACCACCTGGGTGCGCAGCACCTGCAGCGCGCGCGCCAGGTCGTTGCGGTGCACGGTGAAGCTGAAGTCGGTGCGGCCGTCCTTGCTGACGTTCTGAATGATGACATCGACTTCGATGTTGGCATCGGCCACCGCACCCAGGATCTGGGCGGCGATGCCGGGCTTGTCAGGCACGCCCAGCACGGAGACCTTGGCTTCGTCGCGGTTGAAGGCGATGCCGGAAACGACGGCTTGTTCCATGGATGCGTCTTCCTCGAAGGTGATGAGGGTGCCGGAGCGGGCCTCCTCGTGGATGTCGATGTCCCAGGGGGTGAAGCTGGACAGCACGCGGATGGGTACGCGGTATTTGCCCGCAAACTCCACCGAGCGAATTTGCAGCACCTTGGAGCCCATGCTGGCCATCTCCAGCATTTCCTCGAAGCTGATGCGCTCCAGCCGGCGCGCCTCGGGCACGACGCGCGGATCGGTGGTGTAGACGCCGTCCACATCGGTGTAGATCAGGCACTCGTCGGCCTTGATGGCGGCGGCCACCGCCACCGCCGACGTGTCGGACCCGCCGCGCCCGAGCGTGGTGACATGGCCCGCTGCGTCCACCCCCTGAAAGCCGGTGATGATGACGACTTTGCCCGCAGCGAGATCAGCCCGGATGCGCTGCTCGTCGATGGATTCGATGCGCGCTTTGGTGTAGGCGCTGTTGGTGCGGATGGGCACCTGCCAGCCGCAGTAGGAGATGGCGTCGATGCCTTCGGCCTGCAGCGCGATGGCCAGCAGGCCTACCGAGACCTGCTCGCCGGTGGCGGCCAGCTGGTCGAGCTCGCGGTAATAGGCGTTGCCGGGCTGGGCTGGGGCCAGTTCCTTGGCCAGACCCAGCAGGCGGTTGGTTTCGCCCGCCATGGCGCTGGGCACCACCACCATCTGATGGCCGGCGCGCACCCATTTGGCGACACGCTTGGCGACGTTGCGAATGCGCTCGGTCGACCCCATGCTGGTGCCGCCGTATTTGTGAACGATGAGAGCCATGCCAAAATATCCTACACAAGGGCAAGCGCCCATGGGCGCCGCGCCCGCCAGAATCGGCTGAAAATAAACGGGCCCGCGCGGCTGGCGCGGGGCGGCATCCGTCACCGTCGCTGCACGGATCCTGCCTGCGCGCATCGGTTGGCTGCCGACAACCCCCGGCAGCGTCACGAACCCATCGCCGCAGGCCGCCTGCCGTTTTCGCCGAATATCCCGAAAAATCGTGCGATTATAGAGGGGTATGTCCCGATTTTTGATTGCGCTGGGTGTGGTGCTGATCGTGATCGGGCTGGCGTGGCCGTGGCTGAGCCGCCTGCCTTGGGGTCGGCTGCCGGGCGACATCGCCATCGAGCGCGAGGGATTCGGTTTTTATTTTCCACTGGGCACCAGCCTGCTGGTGTCGGTGCTGCTGTCGCTGCTGCTGTGGTGGTGGCGGCGGTAAGCAGTGG
>NZ_DAISZC010000031.1:16360-21351 GCF_036824975.1 Tepidimonas sp. | reverse complement strand
GGGGCGTGCGCTACCTTTCTTCGGGCGACCATGTCAAGCAGTCGCCCTCGCGCCGCAGGGTCCCCGTGCCCAGGCGCAGATGGATGCGGTGGCGGCGCGTGCGCGCAGCGGCGATTTGGCGCGCTACCTCTTGCCACTGGGCGTCGCTGCCACTGGCCTCGTGGCGCGTGCGCAGCCAGTAGCGCAGCGCGTTGATGACGCGCGCGCTGGACAGCGCCCGCAGCGCCGACAGCGCCGGGGGGTCACCAATGTGGGTCAAATCCAACGCCGCCAGTTCTTCCAGCAGGGTTTGCGCCTGAGCGGCGTGGCGGGCGCTGCGAGTGAGCACCCCCCAGGCACCCGGCCCAAAGGTGGACTCCCACGCCGGCAGCAGCTGCGCGCGGATGCGGTTGCGGGTGTAGGCGGGGCTGGCGTTGCTGGGGTCGTCCACCCACGGCACGCCCGCGGTAGCTAGACCGGCGCGCAAGGCCGCACCGTCGAGCGCCAGCAGCGGACGGCCGAAGGCCACGCCGTCGTGCCAGCGCAACGCGGGCATGCCAGCCAGACCCGCTAATCCCGCACCGCGGCTGAGCGCCAGCAGCACGGTTTCGGCCTGATCTTGGGCGTGGTGCCCCAGCAGCACCACGGCCAACCCTTGCGCACGGGCCTCATCCGCCAAAGCCGCGTAGCGCGCGCGGCGGGCGGCGTCTTCCGGGCTTTGGCGCGGCGCGTGGCGGGCCTGCACACGCCGCACCGCCAGCGGCACCCCCAGTTGCGCGCACACACGGGCTACGTGCTCGACGAAGCCGTCTGCCGCCGCCTGCAGACCATGGTGCACATGCAGCGCCTGCACGCGCTGCGGCCACAGCGCGTGCGCGGCCAGCAGCAGCGCGGTGGAGTCCGCCCCGCCGCTAAAAGCCACGCCAATGCCCCCCCGGCCGGCCTCCGGCAGCTGAGGCGCCCAGGCGCGCCACCATTGGTCGACGGCGGCGCAGACGCGCGGATCAGCGGGCCACGACGGCATCGTCGGCGACCTCGGCAAGACGAAGAACCCCGGCACACCACCGGCCATTGCTGCGGAGGCTGCGGCAGTGGTGGCCGCTGGCGGGCAGGCAGACGCACACGAGGGGCGACGTGGGCTCGCCGCCTTCAGCGTCTGGCAGCCTTGGTGTCGGTAAAGCGCCCGTAGGCGTTGAGGCGGGCATAGCGGCGCTCGATGAGGGCCGCGGGGTCGAGATCGGCCACTTGGCGCAGCGCTTCGGCCAGCGCGCGCTTGAGCAACACGGCCATCTGCTGCGGGTCGCGGTGCGCACCGCCCACCGGCTCGTTGACGATCTTGTCGACCAGGCCCAGCGCCTTGAGGCGGTGCGCGGTGATGCCGAGTGCTTCCGCCGCTTCGGGGGCCTTGTCGGCTGTCTTCCACAAAATGGAGGCACAGCCTTCAGGGCTGATGACGGAATAGATGGCGTACTGCAGCATCAGCACCTGATCGGCCACCGCGATGGCCAGCGCGCCGCCCGAGCCGCCTTCGCCGATGATGGTGCTGATGATGGGCACTTCCAGCTGCGTCATCTCGTAGATGTTGCGGCCGATGGCTTCCGACTGGCCACGCTCTTCGGCATCGATGCCGGGGTAGGCGCCGGGGGTATCCACGAAGGTGAAGACGGGCAGGCGAAACTTTTCGGCCAGCTTCATCAGGCGCAGCGCTTTGCGGTAGCCTTCGGGCTTGCTCATGCCGAAGTTGCGCAGCGCGCGCTCTTTGGTGTCACGCCCCTTCTGGTGGCCGATGACAACACAGGGCTGGCCGTTGAAACGCGCCAGCCCGCCGACGATGCTGGGGTCGTCGCCAAAGTGGCGGTCGCCGTGCAGCTCCACCCAGTGGGTGAAGATGGCGCGCACATAGTCCAGCGTGTAGGGCCGGTCGCTGTGGCGCGCGATCTTGGTCACCTGCCACGGGGTGAGCTTGCTGTAGATCTCCTTGGTGAGCTGCTGGCTCTTCTGGCTGAGCCGCTCGATTTCCTCGGAGATATCCACCGCCGACTCGGACTGCACGTAGCGCAGTTCTTCGATTTTGCTTTCGAGCTCGGCGATGGGCTGCTCGAAATCCAGAAAGTTGCGTTTGGCCAAGTTGCGCCTCCTGCTCGGGAAAAGATGGGGTGCGCACGCGCCCAAGCCGCAGACGGCACGTGCTGCGGCTCCCTCTCAATACGCCACCGGAATCGGGTCCAGCGAGCGCCAAATATACCAAGTTGCCACGCTGCGGTAGGGGGCCCAGGCGGCGGCCACCTCGCGCGCGTCGCTGCGGCTGACCGGCTCGCCCGAGAAGTAGGCCAGGCTGATGCCGCGGATCAGGCCGACATCATCCAGCGGCAGCACGTTGGGCCGCAGCAAATGAAAGATCAGGAACATTTCCGCGGTCCAGCGGCCGATGCCACGGATGGCCACCAGTTCGCGGATCACCGCCTCGTCATCGCGGTCGTGCCAGGCGGCGGGGTCGATACGGCCGTCGGCAAAGTGGCGCGCCAGGTCGAGCAGATACTCAATTTTGCGCGCGCTCAGGCCCGCGGCGCGCAGGGCATCGGGCCGGCAGGCCAGCACCGCACTGGGCGTACAGGCGCCCAGCAGCGCCTCCAGCCGGTCCCACACCGCCTGTGCCGCCTTGACCGAAATCTGCTGACCAACGACGCTGCGCGCCAGCGTGGTGAAGGCGTCGCCGCGTGACTGCAGGCACGCGCCGGGGTACTGCGGGATGAGGCGCGCCAGCACGCGGTCGCGCGCCATCAAGTGCGCACAGGCGTCTTCCCAGTACGGCGGGGTGATGAGGCCGCGACAGCCGCCCGGGGCGGGCTGGTCGCTCGCCCTTTGACGAGCCAGTGACCCAGCAGGCAACACCGCCGTCATGCACGCTCCCAGGTGGTGCCGCCCGGCCCGTCCTTGAGCACGATGCCCTGCGCGGCCAGCTCGGCGCGGATACGGTCGGCGGTGGCAAAGTCGCGCGCGGCCTTGGCCGCCGCACGCTCGGCGATGCGCTGCGCGATGGCGGCCTCGTCCAGCGCCGCGCCAGCGCGCAAAAACGCCTGGGGCGGCTGCTGCAGCAGCCCCAGCGTCCCCCCCAGCGCACGCAGCAGGCCGCTCAAGCGGTTGTCACGAGTGCGGTTGACTTCGGCTGCCAGCTCGAACAGCACCGCCACCGCCTCAGGCGTACCGAAGTCCTCGTCCATCGCGGCCTTGAAGCGCGCCGCGTGCGGCTCGGCCCAGTCGATCGGCCCCACCTCCGCGGGCGGCACCTGCTGCAGCGCGGTATACAGGCGCTTGAGCGCGGCGCGCGCGTCCTCCAGATGCGCGTCGCTGTAGTTCAGTGGGCTGCGGTAGTGCGCGCGCACGATGAAGAAACGCACCGTCTCGGCGTCGAACTTTTGCAGCACCTCGCGGATGGTGAAGAAGTTGCCCAGACTCTTGGACATCTTCTCGTTGTCCACGCGCACGAAGCCGTTGTGCATCCAGATCTGCGCCAGCGGCTTGCCCGTCGCCCCTTCGCTTTGCGCGATTTCGTTTTCGTGGTGCGGAAACTGCAGGTCGGCCCCGCCGCCGTGGATATCGAAACTGTCGCCCAGTAACGCGCAGCTCATGGCCGAGCATTCGATGTGCCAGCCCGGGCGCCCTCGCCCATAGGGGCTGTCCCATTTGGCCTCATCGGGCTCGTCAGCCTTGGCCGCCTTCCACAGCACGAAGTCCAGTGGGTCGCGCTTGCCGTCACCCACCGCCACGCGCTCACCGGCGCGCAGCTCATCCAGGCTTTTGCCCGACAGCTTGCCGTAGCCGGCAAAGGCGCGCACGGCATAGTTGACGTCGCCGTTGTCGCTGCGATAGGCCAGACCCTTGGCCTGCAGCCGCTCAATCAGGCCCAGCATCTGCGGCACGTAGTCGGTGGCGCGCGGCTCGAAGTCGGGCCGCTCGATGCCCAGCGCGTCGGCATCTTCATGCAGGGCGGCGATCATGCGGTCGGTCAGACTGCGGATGGTCTCGCCATTTTGCACAGCGCGCGCGATGATTTTGTCGTCGATGTCGGTGATGTTGCGTACGTAGGTGACGCGATAGCCGCTGGCCTTGAGCCAGCGCTGCACCACGTCAAACGCCACCATGGAACGCGCGTGGCCCAAATGGCACAGGTCGTACACCGTCATGCCGCAGACGTACATGCGGACGTGGCCCGGCTCCAACGGAAGCAGCGGATCGAGCCGACGGGTGAGCGAGTTGTAGATGCGCAGGGTCATGGGAGGGGTACCCACTGGCCACCAAAGACCGCGGGCTACAATCATTCGCAAAAGCGCGTATTGTGCACCGATGACCCCCGGTTTTCGCCCCCACACCCCGGTTCATGCCAGCCCCGCCACGGGAGCTGTTGCCTGCGCATTGCTTGGAGGCCACCGTAACGGTGTGATCATCGATAGCGATGCCCGGCGCCACTCGGCGCCGCTTCGTATCGCCCGGCCTAGCCATGCCCACCCGTGGCACCGGTGGCGTCGCATGCGCGTGCTGGCGTGGCTGTTGGGCGTGCTGGCCTGCCCCATCGCCTGGGCCCAGGTCAGCCCAGCCGGCAACGCCCAGGCACCGGTGACGGCCTCGGCCGAAGCCGAGACGCCCACCAGTGTGGCACCGTACGCCGAGGTGCGGCGCCTCATTGGCGCAAGTGACTGGGCCAGTGCGCAGGAGCGGCTGCAGGCTTGGCTGCAGCAGCGACCACAGGATGCCCAGGCCCGGCTGCTGCTGGGCGTGGTGCTGGCCGGGCGCGGCGACGCTGAGGGCGCGCGCGCGGTGTACGAGACGCTGACGCGCGACCACCCCGAGCTGCCCGAACCCTACAACAACCTGGCGGTGCTGCACGCCGCCGCCGGCCGACTGCCCGAGGCCCGCGAAGCGCTGCAGACGGCGCTGCGCTTTCATCCCGACTACGCCATCGCCCACCGCAATCTGGGCGATGTGTACGCGCAACTGGCGCTGGGCCATTGGCA
>NZ_DAISZC010000031.1:5658-16260 GCF_036824975.1 Tepidimonas sp. | reverse complement strand
TCGCCCACCGCAATCTGGGCGATGTGTACGCGCAACTGGCGCTGGGCCATTGGCAACGGGCGCTGGCGCTGCAGCCCGACACCCCTGGGCTGGGCACCCGGATGCAACAGCTGCGCACGCTGCTGGAGCCTGCCACGGGAGGACGGCCATGACGCGTCGCCGCGGACTGGTCCTGCTGGCAGCCGCTGGATTGGCGGGCGCTGTCGGGGCCATCGGCACCCTGGGCGCGTGGGCCCAGGGCGGTAGTCGGCCCGACACCGCCGCCGCGCCGGGCGCCCTTTCCTCAACCCCGGCGGGGCCACGCCCCGCCTCTGCTGGAGCAACTGCCTTGAATCCCCGTGTCGAACTGCACATCGCCGGCCGCGGCGTCATCACCCTGGAGCTGGATGCCGCGCGCGCACCCAAGACGGTGGAAAACTTCCTTGCCTACGTGCGCGATGGCCACTACGACGGCACGATTTTTCACCGCGTCATCGACGGCTTTATGATCCAGGGCGGCGGCTTCGAACCGGGCATGAAACAAAAGCCCACCCGCGCCCCGATCGAAAACGAAGCGGCCAACGGTCTGAAAAACGAGCGCTACACCATCGCGATGGCGCGCACGCAGGCGCCGCACTCGGCCACGGCCCAGTTTTTCATCAACGTGGCCGACAACGACTTTTTGAACCACACCGCCCCCACGCTGCAGGGCTGGGGCTACGCGGTCTTTGGGCGCGTGGTGCAGGGTGAAGAGGTGGTGGATGGTATCCGCACGGTGCGCACCGGTCGGCGCGGCTTTCACGACGACGTGCCGCTGGAGGATGTGGTGATCACGAAGGCGGTGGTGGTGGCGCCCTGACGGGGCCCGGCGCCCGGGCCGCAGCGCCCCGCGGACAGACAGCCTGCGCCGGCGATGAAGCCCGCACCGGCCAAACCCCATCGGCGTCTGCTGGGTCACCATCAGTGAATGGCGCCAGGCTTGGCAGTGAGCGCGACGTGGGCCAAGGGCGCCACCCAACCCGTGATGAGCAGGTGCTCATGACCGAACCACTGCAAGTGCTGGGCAAGCCGTACTGGCGGCGTGTGGCCTGCGTGTCGGACGTGCATCTGCAGGCAGCCGATACTGCTACCGCCGACGCGTGGGCAGCGACGCTGCAGGCGCTGCATGCCGACGCGCTGTGCGTGCTGGGTGACCTGTTTGAGGTGTGGGTGGGAGACGATGTGTTGCAAGCCGACCCGGCGCTGGACGCGGAGGTGGCCGCGATGCAACGCGGCGCGCGCGCGCTGGCTGCACTGGCACAGCGCCTGCCGGTGTTCGTGATGCACGGCAACCGCGACTTTCTGCTCGGGCCGGATTTTGCGGCTGCCACCGGGGTGACCCTATTGGGCGACCCGGCGCTGCTGCAGCTCGGATCAGCGCGCTGGCTGCTGAGTCACGGCGACGCGTGGTGCACCGACGACACCGATTACCAGCGTTTTCGCGCCGAAGTGCGCGCGCCGGCTTGGCAGCGGGCTTTTTTAGCGCAGCCGCTGGCGCAGCGCCTGACGCAGGCACGCGCGCTGCGCCAGCGCAGCCGCGTGCACCAGCAGGCGCGCGTCGCTGCGGGCGCCCCCCCCAGTGACGTGAACCCCGCCGCCGTGTTGCAGGCCTGCCGTGCCAGCGGCGCCAGCGGCGTGTTGCATGGGCACACGCACCGCCCGGCGACGCATACGCTGCCGCAAGGCTTCCCGCGCCTGGTGCTGAGCGACTGGGACGCGCGCGCCCAGCCGCCGCGCGGCGACGTGCTGGTGCTGCAGGCCGACGGCGGCTGGCAGCGCCTGGGCATCGGTGGCCGGGGGTGGGATGGCCCAGGCACCGGCGCGATGTGAACGCGGATGGTATGTCGCCGGCCGGCATCGGGGGGACGCCATGAACGCGCCTGCGGCAAGCCGACACTGGCCCTGGCGCCGCTGGGTGCGCGCGCTGCGGCGCTGGTGGTTGCGCGGCTGGCAGCGCTGGCGCGCCGCGCGCGGCGCGGCAGACGCAATTCCCGAGCGACTGTGGCAGCAGGTGCGGCAGGAGCTGCCCTGGCTGCCGGCGCTGGACGCCGGCGAGGAGCAGCGGCTGCGGGCGCTGTGTGCGGCCTTTCTGGCGCGCAAGGAATTCAGTGGCGCGCACGGCCTGCGGGTGGACGACCGCATGGCGTTGCTGGTGGCGGTGCAGGCCTGTCTGCCGCTGCGCCACCGCGGCCTGGCGGCGTTGGCCTGGTACGACGACTTCGTCGGCATCGTGCTGTATCCGGCCGACGTGGTGGCAGCGCGTCGGGTACGTGACGACTCGGGCGTGGTGCACGAATACACCGAAGCCCTGGCCGGTGAAGCGATGCAGGGGGGGCCAATCGTGCTGGCGTGGCCGCGCGTGTCGCAGCCGACCCGCGCGCAGACCGATGACCGCGGCGACAGCGATGGCGCGGACGAGCCGGTGGGGCACAACCTGGTGATCCACGAGTTCGCCCACGCCATCGACATGCACGGCAAGCCCCTGGGGCAGCCACCAGATGGCTGCCCGCTGCTGCCCGCCGACATGCTGCAGCCCAACCCCGCTGCGGCCCGTCAGCGTTGGCGTGATGTGCTGCACGCCGCGTTGCAGGAGCACCGCCGCCGCGTGGCGCTGCACGAGCGCTTTGGCGGCCCGGCACCGTGGCTGGATGCCTACGCCGCTGAGTCGCCCGCCGAGTTTTTTGCCGTCGCCTGCGAGGCCTACTGCGTGGACCGCGCGCGTCTGGCAGCCGAGCACCCGGCACTGGTGGCCCAGCTGGATGCCTTCTTTGCCCATCCGCCGGCACATGCGGGACACCCGGCGTGCCGTGCGCCAGTCGGGGGCTGAGCGCGCGACGGACGCTGGCACGGCGGCCGCGGGCAGACGGCCCGCCCCCCGAGCGCGGCGTGCGCGTTCAGCGGCGCAGCAACACCTTCAGCGCCGCCTGCAGCCGCCGCTCACGCACAGCGTCGTGTGGGCTGGCAAGCACCTGCGCCACATCTTGCACCCAGGTCTCGGCGGGACCCGGCTCGTGTCGGCGCGTCAGCAGCTGCAGCTGCAGCTGGCGGCGCTGTGCCTGCCATTCGGCCGCCGTGGGCAGGTCGGCAGCGATTTCCAGCCGCAGCAGCGCGGTGTCGGCACTGTCGGCCGCCCCACCCCCCTGCTGCAGCGCGCGCACCCAGGCGGCACGTGCGGCAGCCGCCTGCCGGCCGCCGAGCTGCTGCGCAGGCGGCACGCGCTGCGGATCCCGGCTAACCCAGGCTTGCAGCAGCGCGCCCAGTGCCTCCCCATGCGCCTGCACGGCCAGCTGCCGCAGACGCGCCTCGGCGGCCTCCAGCGCCTGCCGCTGGGCGCGGAATGCCGCCTCGCCCAGACGCGGACGCTGAGCCCGCGCCATCCACTCGCCCGTGCCGGCGCGTTCGGGGCGCGCGCCTCGGCTGGCACGCGCCTGCGCCGCAGCGGCCGGGGCAAGCGCGGGGGCTGCCCCGGGGCGGTCGTCTCCCCGCCGTGCCACCAGCGGCCGCACCGCAGCGGGCGCAGCGCCGTCGACCGCCCCGGCAGCCGTGGTGTGGCTCTGTGCCGCTGCGGTGGGCGCGCGGGTATCGCTGCCCGGAATGGGGGATGCGCCATCAGCGTCCGCGCGCGGCACCGCTACAGTGTCGGCCCTGCTGCCGTCCCCGGTCGGGGTCCCGGCCGCAGCGGACTCGGCACTTTCACCGCTGGCGGCCGCACGCAGCGCTGCCATGGCGGCACGGATCTGCTGCGCATCGTCACCGCTGCAGGCGGCCTGCAGCGCGCGCACCGCCTGCATCACGGCGGCATCGAGGGCGCTGAGCGCGGCCTGGGCCTGCTCACGCTCAGCCTGCTTGCGCGCAAACGCGGCGTCGATGGGTTGGCGAAACGCCTCCCATAATTTTTGCTCCTGCCGGCGCTCCAGCGGCACGCGCTGCGCTTCGGCCTGCCAGCGCTGCTGCAGCGCCCTGACCGCATCAAGGCGCAGGCGCGGCTCCGCAGCCAGGGCCTGCGCCTCGGCAATCAACGCCTGGCGGCGCGCTACGCTGTCGGCCTGGGCGGCGTCCAGCCGCGCGTGCGCGGCGGCCATCGCCTCCCTCCACTGTGCCTGCAGCTCGGCGAAGCGCTTTTCGCTCACGTGGCCGCCGTGCCGCCAGCGTTCGGCAAAGGCGTGCAGATCGCGCAGCTGCGCCTTCCAGTCCTCGTCGCTGGCGTGCGTCGCGGTCCAGGCGCGCACCTCGTCGATCAGCTGCTGTCGCGCCTGCTCGGCGGCCTGCTGCTGCGCCTGCTGCTCGCGCCGCCACGCCTGCACCAGCTGGTAGGCGCGGTTGCAGGCGTCGTCAAAGCGTTTCCACAGCGCGTGGTTGGAGGTGCCACCCTGGTCGGTCAGCTTCCACTGCTCGCGCAGGGCGCGGATGGCCTCCTGCAGCTGGGGCCCGTTGGGGCGCTGCGGCGGGGTGCCCTGGGTCAGGGCTTCGGCCTTGGCCAGCAGTTCCTCACGCAGCTGGTCGGCGCGCCAGCGGTGCCAATCCTCCAGCTCCTTGGCCTTGGCCAGCGCGGCCTGGGCGCGCGCCTGCAGCTCGGCCCCCGCGTGGCGTGCATGCACCTTGACCGCATGCCGCAGTTCACCGGCGTAGCGCACCATGGCCTTGGTGTGGCCGGCGCCGAGTTCGCGCTCCAGCGCCTCGATGGCCGGCAGCAGCACCGCCTGCGCCACCGCCTGCACCGCCTTCGGGACCGCGGCAGCCAACGTCGGCGCTTGGCCGCGCGCGGCGCGGATGTCGTCATCCCACACCGGCACCCCGGGCAGCGCCGCCTGCGGATCAGCCGCGGCCGCCCGGGCCTGCGCCAGCGCCGCCTGGAATGCCGTCCACACCGCCTGCAGCTGCTGGCGCGCGTCGTGCAGTTGGGTGGCGTAGCGCGGCTCCAGCTCGGCCGCCTGCGGGCTGGCCTGTAGCGCCGCGGCGCGCTGTTGCCAGGCGGTCACGTCCTGCGCCAGCGTATCGCACACCGTCTGGGCCTCGGCCCACGGCTTGGTGGACAGCAGCTCGATGCGCTGCACCAGCAGGCTGGCGGCCTCGCGCTCCACCGCCACGCGCGTCTGCAGGTCCTCGATGGCTTTCATGCGTTCGGTCAACTGCTGGCGCAGCCCAGCCAGCGGCTCGCGCGACAGCGGCGCGCCCTCGCGGGCCGCATCGCGCAGCCAAGCCATGGCGTCGGCCAGGTTCAGGCGGGGAGCCGCCAGCAGCGTACGCGCCTTGTCGGCCCACTGCGCCGCCAGCGCCTCCTGGGCTCGGGCTCGGCGGCTTTCGTCCAGCCGCTCGCGCACCAGCTTGGCCGCTCCCTTGTCGCGGTGCGCCAGCTCGCGGTAGACCTCGGCCATCAGTTCCACCGGCGGGTCCGTATCCAGCCAGGCACGCAGCCGCGCGGCACGCTCGGCGGCGCCGGGTGCACTGAACACCCCGCCGGTGTGGCGGTCGAGTTCGCTCGGGGTCGATTTGAGGGTCGGGGGTTCGGTCGCGTTCACGGTTGGGTTCGGCCGCGCAGGACGCGGCGTCGGATTCGGGTCAGGTCGGGTCAGCGGGTATCACGGACGGGGCTGCCAGTGGCCGCGAGAGTCCTGGGGTGCTGGCTGCAGCACGGCAGCGCGCGGCACCGGCAGCAACAGTGTTATTGTCACCTACCCGGCCCACAGGTCCAGTGGCGGATCGTGCACCACCGCTTTCAGGATGTCGCTGCGCGAAACGAAGCCGATGAGCGCCTCGCCGTCGTCCACCACCGGCAGCCCGGGCAGGCCGGTCGCCAGCAGCGCCAGCGCCAGGCGGCGCAACGGTGTCTCGGGTGTGACCGCCGGCACCGGCGTGACCATGATGCTGCTCAAGGGCTGGGCAAGAAACGCGCGCCACACCAGCGCGCTGTCCTGCGGCCGCGGTAGATGCTCGGGGCTGAGCAGCTCGGCGCGCGTCAGCAGGCCAATCAGGCGTCCGGCCCCGTCGAGCACCGGCGCCTGCCCGACGTCACGCTCGGCCAGCAGGCGCCAGCCTTCGGCAACCGGCAGCTGCTCTTGCACGGTAACCACGTCGCGCGTCATCACATCCTGCACGCGCTCCAGCGGATGACGCGTCACGGGAGGGTGCTGTACGTCGCCGTAGGCCTGCATCGCCACCGCGGCTGTGCGCGGCAGCGCGGGGGCCGGTGCGCCGCCCTGCGCATCCCCGCCCGCTCGCGGCGGCACGCGAAAGCCGCTGTCGGCGAAGTCAGGGCGGTCCACCTCCACCGCCAGCGGGCGTAGGCGGGCAGAGCGCAGCGTTGGCAGCACGCGCCGCAGCTCCTCGATCGGGCCACGGTACATCAACCCCGACGTGCCATAGATGGCCAGCATCACACCCCTCCATCGCAGACCTGCCCCCGGCGGACAGCCCCATCGACGCAACGCGCGCGTGGCTCGGATGTGGCCCGTCCCGCCCGGCCCCCGGCGCCAGCGGCACGGGGCGCGCCGGGCTGCCGCAGTGGTCGCCGCGCCGCCGCTGATGCGGCGCGCCGGGCTCAGTCGGGCAGGAACAGGGCCTGCAAGTCGCTGAGCCAGTCGTAGCCCTGCGCGGTTGGTGTCACCCGGTCGCGCGCACGATCCCACGCCAGCCAGCCGCGCCGACACGCCGCCTCGATGGTGCCCGAAACCGTGGTTATCGGCAAGCCGGTGCGGGTACTAAACAGCGACACATCGAACCCATCGCGCAGCCGCAGCGCGTTGAGCATGAACTCAAAGGGCAGGTCGCGTGCGGCGACCTCGTGCTCCTGCGCCACGGGCTGGCCCTGCAGCGCCTGGTGCAGGTAGCGCGCCGGATCGCGCCAGCGCACCTGGCGCACGATACGCCCGGCGAAGCTGAGCTTGCCGTGCGCGCCGGCACCGATGCCCAGGTAGTCGCCGAACTGCCAGTAGTTCAGGTTGTGCTGGCAGCGGTGGCCCACGCGGGCGTAGGCCGACACCTCATAGCGCTGCAAGCCGGCGGCGGCAGTCCGTTCGACGGCAGCATCCAGCATCGCGTAGGCGGTGTCGTCATCGGGCAGCGCAGGCGGCGCATTGGCAAAGCGCGTATTGGGCTCGATGGTGAGGTGATACAGCGACAGGTGCGGCGGCGCAAAGGCCAGCGCGGTGTCGAGCTCGCGCCGCCAGTCGGCCAGCGTCTGCCCAGGCAGCGCGTACATCAGGTCGAGGTTGAAGGTGGTGAAGTGGCGCGCCGCTTCCTCGGCCGCGGCGCGCGCCTGCGCTGCGTCGTGCACACGGCCGATGGCGCGCAGCAGCCGGTCGTCGAAGCTCTGCACGCCAATGCTCAGCCGGGTGACGCCGGCATCACGGTAGGCGGCAAAGCGCTGCCGCTCGAACGTGCCGGGGTTGGCCTCGAGGGTGATTTCGGCGTCGGGCTGCAACGGCAGCCGGGCTCGGATGGCCGACAGCAGCTCGCCGATGACGTCGGGATCGAACAGGCTGGGGGTGCCTCCACCCAGGAAGACACTGACCACCGCGCGCCCCCACACCAGCGGCAGGCTGGCCTCGAGGTCGGCGATGAGGGCGCGCACGTAGTCGTGCTGGGGCAGGGCCGTCTGCCCAGCGGCGGGGCCGTGCCACTCGTGCGAATTGAAGTCGCAGTAGGGACACTTCTTCAGGCACCAGGGCAGATGCACGTACAGCGACAGCGGCGGCAATTGCGTCAGGTGCACGGCCCCAGGCTGCCGCCAGTGTACGGCCTGTGCTGAGGCCATCATATCTGCCCCGGCCAGGCGGCGCTGAGGTCGGCTGGCCACCAACGCTGCTGCATCAGCTCCAGCATGGCACGCGCGGCGCGTCCGCGGTGGCTGAGCCCATTTTTGACGTCCGAAGGCAACTGGGCCAGGGTGCAGCCCAGATCGGGCAGCACCATGATTGGGTCAAAACCGAAGCCGCCGTCGCCCACGGGTGTGCGCGCAATCCAGCCCTCGATGCGACCGCTGGCCACCAGCGGCTCGGGGTCGTCGGCATGGCGCACCGCCACCAGCGTACTGACCATGGCGGCGCGGCGGTCGTCGAGGCCGTGCATTTGCTCCAGCAGCGCCCGCACGTTGTTGGCGTCACTTTTGGGGTAGCCAAACTGGGTGCAGTAGTGCGCGGTGTCCACCCCCGGGCGGCCACCGAACGCCGCCACACACAGGCCGGCGTCGTCGGCCAGCGCCGGCAGCCCGCTGGCCGCCGCGGCATGGCGTGCCTTGGCCAGCGCGTTCTCGAGGAAGGTTCGGTGCGGCTCGGGTGCCTCGGGAATGCCCAGCTGGCCCTGGGCGACGAGCTCCACCCCGAGCGGTGCCAGCAGCACCTGCAGCTCAGCCAGCTTGCCCGCGTTATTGGACGCCAGCACCAGTCGGCGTGGCACGGTGGCTGCGGTCGGCGCGCTCATCCGACTTCAGCCCCGGCCAGCGCCGCACGCTGCAGCGCGATCAGCTGGGTGATGCCGCGCTCGGCCAGCGCCAGCAGCGCGTCCAATTCGGCGCGGGTCAACGGCGCGCCCTCGGCCGTGCCCTGCACCTCGACAAAATGCCCGGCACCCGTCATGACCACATTCATGTCGGTGGCGCAGGCGGCGTCCTCCACGTAGTCCAGATCGAGCACGGGGCGGCCATCGACGATGCCCACGGAGACCGCCGCCACCGGCGCGTGGATCGGGCTAGCAGCCAGCTTGCCTTCGGCCAGCAGGGTCTGCACCGCGTCGTAGGCGGCCACCCAGGCACCGGTGATGGCGGCGGTGCGCGTGCCGCCGTCGGCCTGCAGCACGTCGCAGTCCAGCGTCAGCGTGCGCTCGCCCAGTGCATCCAGGTCGAAGACGGCGCGCAGCGCGCGGCCGATGAGGCGCTGGATTTCTTGCGTGCGCCCACTCTGTTTGCCGCGCGCGGCCTCACGCTCGCTGCGCGTGTGGGTGGCGCGTGGCAGCATGCCGTACTCGGCCGTCACCCAGCCGCCCCCGCTGCCCTTGCGATGTGGCGGCACGCGGTCTTCGATGGAGGCCGTGCATAGCACGCGGGTGCGGCCGAATTCGATCAGCACCGAGCCCTCGGCGTGAACGGTGTAGCCGCGCGTGATGCGCACCGGACGCAGCTGATCGGGGGCGCGGCCGTCGTGCCGGGCAGCGGCCGCAGAGGGGAGTGCAATGGGCGGAAGCGTCATGGATGCAAGCGCACAACAGCAGCAATCGAAGGGAACACGCGCTGCCGGCACCATACCGAAGTGGTGCCGGCAGCTTGCTTGGACGCCCCGATCGTAACCGGCGACAGCCTTCAACAATCCGCCGCGCTTACTTCAGGGGCGGCGGCGGCCGGGCGCGGCCGGAGCCGGCGCGCGGTGCGAGCGCCATATGGCGGCGTGGATCCCCGCAATGGTACGCTCGATTTCGAGCTCGTCGAGATCTGCGCCGCCTGCCCCAGCGCCCCTCACCCTCGCCGTTTCGGGCGGCTCGAGCACCTGAGTCGAGGGAAAATCATCCTCGCCCAGCCACTGCAGTCCGATCAACGTCACATGGTCGCCGTGCCGTCCCCCGCGGTGCATGGCACGCTGGGCCAACCCCTCCACGGCGTCGGCCAGCGGCGTGGCGCACAGGTCAGCGGCCAGCACCTCATCCCCAAACACGCTCCACACGCCATGCGAGCACAGCAAAACGCGGTCCCCCACCTGCAGCGGCCCCGGGCCCAGCACGTCGGACAACGGCTCGGCATCCGACCCCAGGCAGGCGAACAGCACGCTGCGGCTGACGCCCGCCGGCAGCCGGCCGAACCGCTCGGGCTGATCGTGGTAGCTGTGGTCGCGCGTGCGGCGCAGCAGGCGCGCGTTGCGCACCCAGTACAGGCGTGAATCGCCGCTGTGCAAAGCCGTCAGCCGCCCGTGCTGCACCACCGCCGCCACCACCGTGGTGCGGGGGTGTTCGGGCAGGTTCTGTGCTCGCGCGAAATCGACGATCGCCCGGTTGGCGGCATGCACGGTATCCTGCAAAAAAGCGCGCTCATCGGCTAGCCGCGGCCGCGCCTGCTCAACGAACGCCTGCAGGAACGTGCGCACCGCGATCTCGGCCGCCCGGTCGCCCTGGGGGTGCCCGCCCATGCCATCGGCCAGCACCAGCAGCAACGCCTGTGGGGTGTGGGTTTACCCCACGCGGTCTTCGTTACGCGCCCTTCCGCCCGCGTGGGTGCCCTGGTACACGGTGACGTTCACGGCGGTTCCAAAAAGCTGGAGCGCTGGGTGACGGGAGCCGGTGCCGGCGTCGGCGCGCGCACGCCCAGCCCGAAACGGGTGCGCACGCGCTCCCACCACGACGGTGTCTCCGGCAGCAGCGCCTCGGCCTCCCGCGCCAGCTCCCGCTGCAGCGCAAACACCGACTGGGGACGCGACAGCGGGTCAAGCGCCATGCACCACTCGATGATGTGGATCAGATCGTCGGTGTAGACGCCACGCAGCCGCGCCAGCGCCTGCGGCAGACGGTCCTTCTCCTGCCGCTGCGGCGCATCATATGGGGGAAACCCCTGCATGCACGATAGCATGCAGACCCCGATGGCGTAGATGTCGGTCCACGGCCCCA
>NZ_DAISZC010000031.1:0-5558 GCF_036824975.1 Tepidimonas sp. | reverse complement strand
TGCATGCACGATAGCATGCAGACCCCGATGGCGTAGATGTCGGTCCACGGCCCCAGCCCGGCGCCAGCGGTGCGGCGATACATCTCGGGCGCAGCAAAACCCGGCGTGTACATCGGTCGCACGAAGGTGCCTTCGGTGTTGAGCACCTCGCGCGCGGCGCCGAAGTCGATCAGCACCGCGCGGTTGTCGTCGGTGATGAAGATGTTGGCCGGCTTGATGTCCAGGTGCAGCATCTTGTGCTGGTGCACGATGCGCAGCCCGCGCAGCACCTCATCGAACAGCGAGCGAATGGTGGCTTCGCGCAGCACCTTCTTGCGCTGCCGCCCACGCGCCACCACGATGTATTCCTGCAGCGAGGCGCCGCGCAGGTAGTCCATCACCATGTAGACGGTGTCGTTCTCGCGGAAGAAGTTATGCACACCGACCACCGCCGGGTGCGCGATCTGGGCCAGCGCGCGACCTTCCTCGAAGAAACTGCGCAACCCCAACCGGTACAGCGCCTGCTTGTCGGGCGCCACCTGCGGCATCAATTCGCCGGGCGCGCGGGTGGCCAGGGCCGCCGGCAGGTACTCCTTGATGGCCACCTCCTGCCCATTGGCGTCCAGCGCCAGATAGACCAGCCCGAAACCGCCTGTAGCCAGCAAACGCACGATCCGGTAGCCGCCGATGACCGTATCGGGCGGCAGGGGGGCGGGCTTGGTCTTTGACATAATCCGCGCATGAGCTTGCCCTACACCCCGCCTGCGGGGTTCGTCTGCAGGGCCGCCCTCACCTGAACGTCGATGCCAGTGTACAGCATGACGGGCTACGCCAGCGCGCACACCGCCGCGCACGAGCTCCCGCCCGACCACCCCACCCGCCCAGAGCCGGCCACCCTGCTGGCAGTGGAAGTGCGCGCCGTCAATGCGCGCTTTTTGGACCTGACGTTACGGCTGGGCGAGGAGCTGCGCTCGGCCGAGCCGGCGCTGCGGGAGTGCGTGGCGGCCCAGGTGCGGCGCGGTAAGGTAGAGCTGCGCGCCTGGGTGGAACGGCGGCAGGACAGCCCCCTGCGCACGCCGGACCAGGCCGAGCTGCAGCGGCTGCTGCGCGCGCAGGAACAGGTGCAGGCGTGGCTGCCCCAGGCGCGCCCGCTGTCGGTGGCAGAAGTGCTGCAGCTGGTGCCGCGGGCCCCCGCTGCGCCGGTCGACTGGTCGGCCCCGCTGGTGGCACTGACGCAGCGCGTGCTGCATGAATTCAACGCGGCGCGCGCGCGCGAGGGCGAGCGCCTGGGCGATCTGCTGCGCCAGCGGCTGCGCGACCTGCGGGCGCTGGCCGCACAGGCCGAGCCTCTCATCCCCCAGGCGGTGGCGCAGCAGCGCGAGCGTTTTCTGCAACGTCTGGCCGAGGCGCTGGGGGCCGCTGCGGTGGACGCCGGTGTACTGCAAGAGCGCGCACTGACCGAGGCGGCGGCATTTGCCGTGCGCATCGATGTGGCCGAGGAGCTGGGCCGCCTGCAGTCGCATCTGAGCGAAATCGAAGCGGTTCTGGAGCGCGGCGGCGAGGTGGGCAAGCGGCTGGACTTCCTCATCCAGGAATTACACCGTGAGGCCAACACGCTGGGGTCCAAGTCGGCCAGCCTCGAGCTGACCCGCGTGGCACTGGACATGAAGGTCCTGATCGAGCAAATGCGCGAGCAGGTCCAGAATCTGGAATGAATCCGATGGACTATCCCGGCAACCTGTTCGTCGTCGCCGCGCCCAGCGGCACTGGCAAATCGAGCCTGGTCAAGGCGCTGCTGGAGGTGGATGCGCGCATGGAGCTGTCGGTGTCGCACACCACGCGCGCGCCGCGCGGGCAGGAGGTGCACGGGCGCGAGTACTACTTCGTCAGCGACGACGAATTCGACCGCATGATCGCTGCCGACGCCTTCGTCGAATGGGCCGAGGTGCACGGCAAGCGCTACGGCACATCACGCCGGGCGATCGAAGACAAGATCGCGGCCGGCGCCGACATCGTGCTGGAGATCGACTACCAGGGGGCGCTGCAGATCCGACGCCAGTTTGCCAATGCCGTACTGATCTTTATCCTGCCACCAAGCTGGGAGGAGCTGCGCCGCCGCCTGCAACGCCGCGGTGAGGACAGCACGGAGGTGATCGAGCTGCGGCTGCGCAACGCGGCGCAGGAGATGGCGCATGTCGATCAGTTCGACTACGTTATAATTAATGAGGTTTTCGAGCGTGCGCTGTTCGATCTGAAAACGATCACCCACTCGCAGCGGCTGCGGGTGGCCACGCAGCGGCGCCAGCGCGCCGACGTCTTTGCAGCGCTGCATATCGGCTAAACACGGCCACCCGCTTTCATCTGACCCCACCGAGGTTTGCCATGGCCCGCATCACCGTCGAGGATTGCCTGGAGAAGATCCCGAACCGCTTCCAGCTCGTACTGGTAGCCACCTACCGCGCGCGCATGCTCAACCAGGGGCACGCACCCAAGATCGAGAGCCGCAACAAGCCCGCGGTGACGGCGCTGCGCGAAGTCGCGGCCGGCCTGGTCGGGCTGGAGATGCTGCGCAAAGTGCCGGTCTGAACGCGCGTCGCCCGCCTCTGGATATCCATGCCAGCGCCCAATGGGCGCTTTTTTGTTTACATTAGGGGGGTGAGTGTCGATGCTGCCTCTGCTCCTCCTGCCAAAACCCGCGCTACTGCGGACGCCGGGACAGGCGTGCCCACGGCGGCCACAAGGGCTGCAGCGGCTAGTTTTGCGGCCTTGGAATCCAGCCTGGGGTATCTGAATGCGCACGAGATCGAAACCGTGCGCCAGGCGTACCGGTTTGCCGACGCGGCGCACCTGGGCCAGCTGCGCAAGAGCGGCGACCCTTACATCACCCACCCGATCGCGGTCGCGCAGATCTGTACCGAGTGGAAGCTGGATGTGCAGGCGCTGTGCGCGGCGCTGCTGCACGACGTGCTGGAAGACTGCGGCGTCACCAAAGCCGAACTGACCGAGCGCTTTGGTCCTGCGGTGGCGGAACTGGTCGACGGCCTGACCAAGCTCGACAAGCTGGCCTTCGACAGCCGCGAGGAAAGCCAGGCCGAGTCGTTCCGCAAGATGCTGCTGGCGATGGCGCGCGACGTGCGCGTCATCCTCATCAAGCTGGCCGACCGCATGCACAACATGCGCACCATGGGCGACATGCCGCGCCACAAGTGGGGGCGCATCGCGCGCGAGACACTCGACATCTATGCGCCGATCGCGCACCGCCTGGGGCTCAACAACTTCTACCGCGAACTGCAGGATCTGGCCTTTCGCCACCTGCACCCGTGGCGCTACCAGGCGCTGTCGAAGGCACTGGCGCGCTCGCGCGCGCGCCGCAAGGACCTCATCGCGCGCGTGCAGGGGGAAATCGAAGGGGCGTTCGCGCGCAGCGGCATCGAGGTGCGCATCACCGGGCGCGAAAAAACCCTGTACTCCATCTACCACAAGATGGCCAGTAAGCACCTGTCGTTTGCCCAGGTCACCGATATCTACGGCTTTCGCGTCATCGTGCCCCAGGTGCTGGACTGCTACACGGCCATGGGCGTGCTGCACCAGCTCTACAAGCCGCTGCCGGGCAAGTTCCGCGACTACATCGCCATCCCGAAGATCAACGGCTACCAGTCGCTGCACACCACGCTGGTGGGCCCGTTCGGCACACCCATCGAATTTCAGCTGCGCACGCCAACCATGGACGTGGTGGCCGAGTCCGGCATCGCAGCCCACTGGCTCTACAAGAGCGGGGCGACGGCGGACGCCTCGGCACAGGCGCTGAATGTGCAGTGGCTGCAGTCGCTGCTGGACATCCAGCAGGAAACCAAGGACTCAGGTGAGTTTTGGGATCACGTGCGCATCGATCTTTTCCCGGATTCGGTGTACGTGTTCACGCCCAAAAGCAAGATTCTGGCGCTGCCGCGCGGCGCCACGGCGGTGGACTTCGCCTACGCCATCCATAGCGACGTCGGGCACCGCGCCATCGGCGCCACCGTCAACGGCGAGCAGGTGCCACTGCGCACTGAGCTGCACAACGGTGACGTGGTGGAAATCATCACCTCACCGCACGCGCGGCCCAACCCGGCCTGGCTGGGTTTCGTCAAGACCGGACGGGCGCGCTCCAAGATCCGACACTTCCTCAAGACGCTGGCGGCTGAGGAGTCGCGCGCACTGGGCGAGCGGTTGTTGTTGCAGGCGCTGCGCGGTGAAGGCATCGCCGCCCTGCCCGGCGACGACGATGCCGGCCGCGCGATATGGGACAAGCTGCTGCGCTTCACCGGCAACCGCAGCCGCGACGAACTGCTAATCGACATCGGGCTGGGGCGGCGCATCGCCGGCATGGTCGCCAAGAAACTGGCTGCGCTGTTGGCCGAAGCCGGTGCGCGCCCTGATGTGCTGCTGATCAGCCAGGCGCGCTTTGGCACGCCCAGCGAGGAGCATCCGAGCCAGGGCGTAGTGACGCTGGACGGCAGCGAAGGCGCATCGGTGGTGTACGCACCATGCTGTCGGCCGATTCCAGGTGACCGCATCGTCGGCTATCTGGGGCGTGGAGAGGGCCTGGCCGTCCACACCGCCGACTGTTCGGTGGTACAGCGGCTGCTGCACCGCGATCGCGAGCGCTTCCTGGAAGTCGAGTGGGCCGAAGAGCTGACGCGGCCGTTCGAGTCGAGCGTGGTGGTCACGGTGGCCAATGGCAAAGGGGTGCTGGCGCGGGTGGCGGCGGCAATCGCCGCGGCCGAGGCCGACATCACGCACATCCACATGGGTGACGAAGCGGCACAGGCCACCACCGAGCTGCGCTTCACGGTAGCGGTGCGCGACCGCGTGCATCTGGCCCAGGTGCTGCGGCAGCTGCGGCGTACGCCGTCGGTGGTGCGGGCGCAGCGCTTGCGCGCCGGGCGCGGCAGCGGCGACGGCAGCACCCCCTGACCGGGCCGCCGCGGCCCAACCGCGACGTGGACGCGCGCGCCCCGTCAGCCGGCAACCGCCCCCGGCTTTTGCGGCGCCGGATAGCGCACCGCCAGTACCTGTAGCGTCTGCACGCCCGTGGGCGTCACCAGCCGCACCTCGTCGCCCTCGCGAGCCTTGAGCAGCGCCCGCGCCACCGGGGAAATCCAGCTGATCTGGCCGCGGCTGCTGTCGGCTTCATCGATGCCGAGAATCGTCACCGTCTCTTCGCTGCCATCGGCACGCGCATACGTTACGGTGGCGCCGAAAAACACCTGATCCTTGCCGTAGTGCGCGCTGGGGTCCACCACCTCGGCGCACTCCAGCCGCTTGGTCAGGAAGCGGATGCGACGGTCGATCTCGCGCAGGCGCTTCTTGCCGTAGAGGTAGTCGCCATTCTCCGAACGGTCGCCGTTGCTGGCGGCCCAGGCCACCGTCTCCACCACGCGCGGCCGCTCCTCCTCAAGAAGGTGCTTGAGCTCGGCGCGCAGTCGGGCATAACCGGCGGGCGTTATGTAGTTCTTTGCCCCGGCGGGCACGCGCAGCTCGGGACGCTCGTCATCGGCGTCGTCGGTATCGATCTCTTTGGTGAATGCTTTGCTCAC
>NZ_DAISZC010000030.1:21947-23256 GCF_036824975.1 Tepidimonas sp. | reverse complement strand
GGCCTCCGAAGCCGAAGGTCGTGGGTTCGATCCCCGCCAGCCGCGCCACATCAAACGTGTTTCCAGCCCGCCGGCATGCGCTTTTTTCCGCGGTGTCGCTGGCTGCCAATCGACCGGGCTGCCGCGCGTGCGCGCCGCGCCGGGGTAGGGCGATTCGGTCCTTGTGTGTCAGGACCGGCGTGTCGGTCGTGGCCTGTAAAAGTTCCATGGGATTGGAGAGGTAGGCAGTGCCGCACACCGGGTGCTGGCACTGGGCCTGCCACAGCGCCTGCTGTCTGGAACGATGGCGGTCTTCCCGCGTTCGTTCCACAGAGGGACGCCGTTGACGGGAAAGTGACGCGCTTCGAAGCCGTAGAACCCGGCCGTGGTGTGCAGCCTCTGGGGGGATGGCATGATCGGCGCGTGGCGCTTGGCTGGGTGGGCAACGGTCCCGGGAAGGCGGCCCCGGTACCCACCGCAGAGCAGGTGCTGCACGCCAGCGCGAAACGCGGCACAATGGATCGCAGGAGACAACGCAACGGGCCGTTTGCGTTCCCGGCGGGCGCAACGGCGAGGAGCCGGCGACCATGATCGACGACCTGCGGGACGGCAACCATGCCGACAAGCCTTGTCATTTGCGCACGCTGGCCGATGTAGCGCGGGTGGCGCTGCAGCTGCGGCGCGAGCCGGCGGCTGCGCTGCGGCAGGTGGGGCGTGACCTGGACGTGCTGCTGGAGCGCGCGCAGGCCGACTTGCGACAGGTGCTGGCGCTGGCCCATGCCGGCGAACTGGTGGGGGTGCCACCCAATCTGGCGCGCTGGCCAGCAGACGAGGCGTTGGCCTACATCGAGCAGCATCTCGATCTGCTGGTCAAGGTAAACCGGGGCGAAGCGCACCTGCGTGCGCTGCAACAGCGTCGCCCCGAGCTGTACGCGCGCGCCGCGGTGTGGCTGGAGGTGGCGCGGCACCACTACGAACGTTCTCACCCGGACGGTGCTGATCCTGCCGAGCGGAGGTGAGTGCGGGGTCGGGGGGCTTGTTTGTCGGAAGCCGGGGTGCTTGGTTGGGCGTGCGTTGCGTCGGTCTTCGCGACAGCGTGGTACACCGCCATGACCGCATGCTATGAGGTGAAGGCACGCCCATGGGTGCGACGGCAATGGGCCCGATGAGGTACATCGCGCCTCCATCGAGACTGCGGACGCCCTCATCGCGGCTGTGGCAACGGCCGATGAATTGATCGTGGCAACACGTGATGCAAGTCCTGTGGAAGTGGCTGGGCTGGCCGTTGTCAACCCTGGGGAGGAGCGGTAGAGTTTGTTGAGGGGGGCAC
>NZ_DAISZC010000030.1:11791-21847 GCF_036824975.1 Tepidimonas sp. | reverse complement strand
GGAGGAGCGGTAGAGTTTGTTGAGGGGGGCACATACCCGCCACGGCAACCTCTTCGACGGGTACACGTTCGCTGCGCAACTGCAGCAGGCCACGAGTGAACGCGCTGTCGCGGGACGCTGCTTGCGTCCGGTTTGCCCGGCCGCGGCCGCGTGCCACGGATGCCGTCGGGCGTCACACATTGAGCAGGAGATAGCGCCGCTCCCATGGGCTGACGACGTCGAAGTACTCGCGGTATTCGGCATCCTTGATGGCGGCGTAGGTGCGCAAGAAGTGCTCGCCGAACAGCTCCGCCAAAGGGGTGCAGGCCAGCAGCCGGTCGATCGCATCGTCCAGGTGGCGCGGCAGCTGGTGGGGCTGTTCGTAGGCGCTGCCAGCCAACGGTTCGGTGGGCTGCAGGCGCTCGCGTATGCCCAGTAGCCCGCAGGCCAGGCTGGCGGCGATGGCTAGGTAGGGGTTGACGTCCACGCCGGCCAAGCGATTTTCGACGCGCCGCTGTTCGGGGCTGGACTGGGGCACGCGCAGCCCGCAGGTGCGGTTGTCGTAACCCCAGCTGAGGTTGATGGGTGCGGAGGTGTAGCGCGACAGGCGCCGGTAGCTGTTGACGTATGGCGCGAAGAATGCCATGGCAGCCGGCAGATAGGTTTGCAGCCCGCCGATGAAATGGAAGAACGCGGGCGAGGGCTGGCCATCGGGCATGCTGAAGATGTTGCGGCCGCTGCCGGCGTCGAGCACGCTTTGGTGGATGTGCATGGCGCTGCCCGGCTGACCCTGCATGGGTTTGGCCATGAAAGTGGCGTACATGCCATGCCGAATGGCGGCCTCGCGCACGGTGCGCTTGAAGAGAAATACCTGGTCGGCCAGCGCCAGCGGCTCGCCGTGGTCCAGGTTGATTTCCATTTGCGCGGTGCCCATTTCGTGGATGAGGGTGTCGAGCTGCAGGCCCTGTGCCTCGCACCAATCGTAAATCACATCAAAAATGTCGTCGTACTCGTTGACGGCGTCGATGGAGAAGCTCTGCATGCCGGCTTCGGTGCGCTGGGTGCGCCCGATCGGGGGCTTGAGCGGAATGTCCTCATCCGGCTCAATCTGCACCAGGTAGAACTCCATTTCGGGCGCGACGATGGGGCGCAGGCCGTCGCGTTCGTACTGCGCCAGGATGCGGCGCAGCACGTTGCGTGGGGACAGTTCCACCGGCGTGCCATCGAAGCGCTGGCAGTCGTGAATGATCTGGGCGGTGGGCTCCTTGGCCCAAGGCACCCGGCGCAGCGTCGAGGCATCGGGTACCAGGTGCATGTCGGGGTCGGCCACAGGCACGTAGTCCTGCTCGGGGTAGGCACCGGTGACCGTCATCTCCAGCACCGCAATCGGCAGCCGCAGGCCCTGCGCCGGGTCGTACTTGTGGCGCGGCACGATCTTGCCGCGCGCTTGCCCGGCCATATCGGGGATGAGGCATTCGATTTCGGTGATGTGGTGTTGGTCAAGCCAATGACGGATGGCGTCCGGTGAAGCAACCATGGGAAGGCGGTTGTTGCGGTTGGGGGGGATGCGGGAAGCGGCCCGGCGGTCGCTGGGGCCACGGCTGGTGGCGACGTGCCACAGCACGCCGGTGCGTACAGTATGCGCCCATTGCGGCAGCGCCGCGGTGCCGGCCGCGCCTGAAAACGGGGCGCCAATTGCAGGGTCAAGGGCCCGCGGGCGGGGGCCATGCCGTCGGTTGCTGACTCGGTGCGGCAGCGGGTGGTGCCGCACCCGCCGCGGGGTTTGGTGCGAAGGGGATGCCGACGAACGTCATGTCGCGGCGTGGTGGGGGCGGGTGTCGCGGTGTCGGCCACCGGGGCTCTGCGACAATGGCCCCTCATTGCGGCAGGCGGTGGTCACGGGCGGGTCGCCTGCCCCTTCGCGCTCGCCATGCGCCCGTTGCCCAGGAGTCCTGCGTTCATGATCGGACTGTCCGATATCGAGGCCGCCGCCGCCCGCCTGGCCGGGCAGGTGTTGGAGACCCCTTGCCTGGAGTCGCGCACCCTGTCTCAAATCACCGGCGCTCAGATTTTTCTGAAGTTCGAAAACCTGCAGTACACCGCTTCCTTCAAGGAGCGCGGCGCCTGCAACAAGCTGACCCAGTTGGCACCCGAGGAGCGCGCGCGCGGCGTCATCGCCATGTCGGCGGGCAACCACGCGCAGGGGGTGGCTTATCATGCGCAGCGTCTGGGCCTGCGCGCGGTCATCGTGATGCCGCGCTTTACGCCGGGCGTCAAGGTCGAGCGCACGCGCGCCTTCGGCGCCGAGGTGGTGCTACACGGCGACACGTTGGAGGCGGCACGTGCCCATGCCCGCGCGCTGGCGGCCGAACAGGGCCTGACGTTTGTGCACCCTTATGACGATGACGCCATCATCGCCGGGCAAGGCACGGTGGGGCTGGAGATGCTGCGTGCCCAGCCCGACCTGGAGGTGCTGGTGGTGGCTGCCGGCGGCGGCGGGCTCATCGGGGGCGTGGCCACCGCGGCCAAGGCGCTCAAGCCCGACATCGAAGTGGTAGGGGTGCAGACGCGGCGTTTTCCCGCGCTGGTCAACGCGCTGACCGGCACCGGGCTGCCGGTGGGCGGCAACACCATTGCCGAAGGTATTGCGGTGGGGGCGCCCGGCGAGCGCACGCTGGCGCTGGCGCGCCGGTACGTGGACGATTGGCTGCTGGTGGATGAGGAAGACATCGAGCAGGCCATCGTGCTGCTGCTGGAAATCGAAAAGACCCTGGTGGAGGGAGCGGGGGCTGCGGGTTTGGCCGCGCTGCTGCGCCACCCGCAGCGCTTTGCTGGGCGCAAGGTGGGCCTGATTCTGTGTGGCGGCAACATCGACCCCTTGCTGCTGGCGGCCATTATCGAGCGCGGCATGGTGCGCGCCGGTCGGCTGGCGCGGCTGGTGGTGAGCACGCGCGACCTGCCGGGACAGCTGGCGCGCATCGCCACCATCGTGGCCGAGGCCGGTGCCAATATCGATCAGGTGCAGCACCAGCGCGCCTTCACGCTGCTGGCGGCGCAGAACGTGGACATCGAACTGGTGCTGCAGACGCGCGGGCCGCAGCACGTGGACGACGTGATGCAGGCGCTGCAGCAGGCCGGGTTTGCGGTGTCGCGGCGCTAGCGGCACCGACCGGATACGACGCTGGCGGCAGCCGCGTTGCGGGCTCAGCGGTGTGCCGCCGCAGACGCCGCGCAGGCTTGGCCGCCAGCCGACGGGCGCGGGGTGGCCGGATAGCGGTGCAAGACGAGGTAACGCGGTTGCCGAGTGCCGGTTGATTGCACCAGCGCGTAATCGTGTACCCGCCAAGGGATGGGGGCGAGCTGTGGTGGTGGCCGGGCACCTGCGGCATGCCGTGCCAGCGTCACGTGCGGGCGCAACGGGCGCTGGGGCAGCGACCAATCCAGGGCCATCAGGGCACGCCGCAAACGCCGATGCAATGCGGCCAGCGGCGGCGCGGGGTGGCTACAGCTCAGCACCGCCAGTCCGCGCGCCCAACACTCGGCCGTGTCCAGCGTCCACGTAAACGGCGCAAAGGCCACCGCCAGTCGTTGCGCCACCGTCTGCAGTTGCGCCGCTGGCACGGGGCCCAGAAAGTGCAGGGTGACGTGCCAGTCGTCGCTGTCGTAGCGGCGGGCACCCGCGGGCCAATGCCACAGGGCCGCCGCGTCATCGATGGCACGGCGGGTTGCCGCGTCCGGCCACAGGGCCACGAACAGCCGCAGCGGCGGCTCAGGGGATGCAGCGGGGACGTCGGACCGGTTCATGTGGAGGACAAGCCGAGCAGCGCCTGCAGCGCCCAGGGCGCGTCGCTACACTGCGGCACCATGGAGGTCGGCCGCGATCTGGTGCAGGTGCGCCCCGAGGGGCTGTACTGTGTGCCTGGAGATTTTTACATCGATCCCTGGCGGCCTGTGGCGCGCGCCGTCATCACCCATGCCCACGCCGACCATGCGCGCCGGGGGCACGGGGCGTATCTGGCGCATGGGGCGAGTGCTGCCCTGCTGCGCGCACGGCTGGGGGCAGACATCGCGGTGCAAGCGGTGCGCTACGGTGAAGTGGTGGACTGCCAGGGTGTGCGCGTCTCCCTGCATCCGGCGGGGCACGTGCTGGGCTCGGCCCAAATCCGGCTGGAGCACCGGGGCAAGGTTTGGGTTGTTTCGGGCGACTACAAGGTCGAGGGTGATGCCACCTGCACGCCGTTCGAGCCAGTGCGCTGCCACACCTTCATCACCGAGTCGACCTTTGGGTTGCCGCTGTACCGCTGGCGGCGCGCGGCTGACGTGTTGGCCGACATCCGCGCCTGGTGGTGCGGCAACGCCGAGGCTGGCCGCGCCAGCGTGTTGTACGCGTATGCGCTGGGTAAGGCGCAGCGCCTGCTGGCGGGGCTGGCGGCGCTGGGCGATGGCCCTGGCCCCATCGTGGTGCATGGGGCGGTGGACGCGGTCAACCGCGCCTACCTCGAAGCGGGCGTGACGCTGCCCCCGACGCGGCGGCTGGATGGCGGTGTGGAGCCGGCGGCGCTGCGGCGCGCGTTGGTGCTGGCGCCCCCGGCGGCGCAGGGTAGCCGCTGGTTGCGGCGCCTGGGGGCGTATGCCGATGCCATGGTCAGCGGCTGGATGCAGCTGCGCGGCGTGCGACGGCGCCGCGGTGTGGATGCGGGGTTTGTGCTGTCCGACCACGCCGACTGGCCCGGGTTGCTGGCGGCGATCGCCGCCAGCGGGGCCAGTGACGTGCGCGTCACGCACGGGCAGGTGGCACCGCTGGTGCGCTATCTGTCCGAGCAGGGGCTGCAGGCGCAGGCGCTGGCCACGCGTTTCGATGGCGAAGAGGGCGCGGATGCCGCCGACTCCGATGTGGACGTCAGCGTCGCTGTGGACGCGCCCGCGCCACCCGTCGGGGGTGACGGGGCATGAAAGCGTTTGCTGCCTTGTGGCAGGCCCTGGACGCCACCACCTCCACCGCGGCCAAGCAGGCGGCGCTGCAAGACTACTTTCGTGCCGCTGCGCCGGCCGATGCCGCCTGGGCGGTGTATCTGCTGGCGGGCGGCAAGCCGCGGCAGGCAGTGGCGGCCCGTCAGCTGCGCGCACTGGCGTGTGCGGTTGCGGGGTTGCCCGAGTGGCTGTTCGAGGAGTGCTACCAAAGTGCCGGCGACCTGGCCGAGACCATCGCGCTGTTGCTGCCGCCCCCCACCGCGCCGCAAGAGCGCAGCCTGGCCGAGTGGATGGCCGAGGTGCTGGCTTTGCGTGCGCTGCCCCCCGAGGCGCGCGCGGCCGCGCTGCGCGCCCAGTGGGCGGCGCTGCCTGCCGAGCAGCGCTTGCTGCACGGCAAGCTCATCACCGGGGGCTGGCGCGTGGGGGTGTCGCGCCAAAGCGTGGTGCAGGCGCTGGCCGCCGTCGCCGGCCTGCCTGCCACGCTGCTGGCGCAGCGGCTCATGGGCTACACGCGCGCCGATGCGCGTCCCAGCGCCGATGACTACCAAGCACTGCTGGCCGCGCCCAAGTCGGCGCGCACAGGCGGTGACGCCGCAGCAGCCGCATCGCCACTCGACGCTCAGCCTTACCCCTTCTACCTGGCGCATCCTCTGCCCGCTGATGCCGACGCGGCCATGGCCCTGCTGGGCGCGCCCACGGACTGGCTGATCGAGTGGAAGTGGGACGGTATGCGCGCACAGCTGGTGCGCCGCAGCACAGTGGCGCTGTGGACGCGTGGTGAGGAGCTGGTCAGCGACCGCTTTCCCGAACTCGCCGCGCTGGGGCAGCGGCTGCCTGTGGGGACCGTGCTGGACGGGGAAATCGTGATCGTTGCGGGACTGGCCGTGCAGCCGTTTGCCGCGCTGCAGCGGCGCATCGGGCGGCAGCGTCCGACCGCCGCGCTGTTGCGTGCGCTGCCGGCTGCCTTCATCGCCTACGACGTGCTGGAGCAAGACGGCTGTGACGTGCGCGCCGATCCCCAGTGGCGGCGCCGCCAGCGCCTGCAGGCGCTGGTGCAGACCATGGCCGACCCCGCGCTGCGCCTCAGCCCGCTGGTGGCGGTGGAAGCTGCCACCGACTGGGCGGCGCTGGCGGCGCTGCGCGCGCAGGCCCGGGGGCGTGGTGCCGAAGGTCTGATGTTGAAGCAGCGCGACGGCGCCTACGGCGTGGGCCGCACGCGCGCCGCGGGCGTGTGGTGGAAGTGGAAGGCCGATCCCTACACGGTGGACGCGGTGCTGGTGTATGCCCAGAAGGGGCACGGGCGGCGCGCCGGGTTGTTTTCAGACTACACGTTTGCGCTGTGGAGTCATCCGCCCGGTCACCCACAGCGGCAGCTGGTGCCGTTTGCCAAGGCCTACTCGGGTTTGAGCGACGCCGAGATGGCGCGCGTAGACGCCATCATCCGCCGCACCACGCGCGACCACTTCGGGCCGGTGCGCGCGGTGCAGCCGACATTGGTGTTCGAGCTGGGGTTTGAAGGCCTGGCGCGCAGCCCGCGCCACAAAAGCGGCGTGGCGGTGCGCTTTCCGCGCATCCTGCGCTGGCGCACCGACAAACCGGTGGAGGAGGCCGATACCCTGCAGACCCTGCACGCCCTGCTGGGCGCGGCACCGGAGGCGCTGGCATGAGCGAGCGCGCCGCTGGCAGGCCACGATCACTGGCGATGCAGGGGGACAGCCGCGCGGCTGCAGCGTCGGCAGTGCCCGCCGAGGGGGTTGTAGCGACGTGGTTGCGGGCCCAGGGCCTGAGGCCGCTGCCGCTGCAAACGCAAACGTGGCGGGCCATCGCGGCCGGCCGCAGTGGCTTGCTGCACGCGGGCACTGGCAGCGGCAAGACCTACGCCGTCTGGCTAGGGCTGCTGCAGCGCCACGCCGGTGCCGCCGGAGGGGGCCGACCGCGTCTGCTGTGGGTGACGCCGCTGCGCGCGCTGGCCAGCGATACCGCAGCCGCCCTGCAGGCACCGCTGCCCGCGTTGGCTGCCGGCTGGCGGCTGGGGGTGCGCACTGGCGACACCCCGGATGCCGAGCGCGCCGCCCAGCAGCGCCGCTGGCCCGAGGTGCTGGTGACCACGCCCGAGAGCCTGAGCCTGCTGCTGGCGCGTGCCGACGCGCCCACACTGCTGGCAGGGGTCGCGGCGGTGGTGGTGGACGAGTGGCATGCGCTGCTGGACAGCAAGCGCGGCGTGCAGGTGCAGCTGGCGCTGGCGCGCCTGCGCCGCTGGCAGCCCCACTTGCAGGTGTGGGGCCTGTCGGCCACGTTGGCCGACCCGGCGCAGGCGCTGGCCGTGCTGCTGGGGCCGCAGGCGGCGCCCGGCGCTGCGCTGATCGGCGACGAAGGCGCCAAACCGATCATCGTCGATACGCTGCTGCCGCCGCGCGTGGAGCGCTTCCCGTGGGCTGGGCATCTGGGTGCGGCCATGGTGCCGGCCGTGGTGGCGCAGTTGCAGGCGTGCCGCAGTGCGCTCGTGTTCACCAATACCCGCGCGCAAACCGAATGGTGGTACCAGGCGCTGCTGGCCGAGCGGCCCGACTGGGCGGGGCAAATCGCGCTGCATCACGGCTCGTTGGATGCCGACGTGCGGCGCTGGGTGGAACAGGGGCTCAAGCGCGGTGCGCTGCGCGTTGTGGTGTGCACCGCCAGCCTCGATCTGGGGGTGGACTTCGCGCCGGTGCAGCGGGTGCTGCAGGTCGGCTCTCCCAAGGGCGTGGCGCGGCTGCTGCAGCGCGCCGGGCGCAGCGGCCACGCACCGGGCCTGCCGTCGCGCATCACGCTGGTGCCCACGCACGCGCTGGAGTTGGTGGAAGCGGCCGCGGCGCGTGACGCGGTGCAGGCCGGGCAGCTGGAAGCGTGCCAGCCGCTGCGTGCTCCGCTGGACGTGCTGGTGCAGCATCTGGTGACGGTGGCGCTGGGCGGGGGCTTTACCCCCGCGTCCCTGCTGGACGAGGTGCGTAGCACCCATGCCTATGCCGACCTGCCTGAAGACGACTGGCATTGGGCGCTGGACTTCGTGCGCTATGGCGGGGCGGCGCTGCGCGCCTACCCCGAATATCGGCGCGTGCAGCCCGACGCCGATGGCATCTGGCGCGTGCCCGATGCGCGCGTAGCGCGCCGCCACCGCCTCAATATCGGCACCATCGTGGCCGATGCGCAAATCGAGGTGCGCTACCTCAACGGGACGCGGCTGGGCGCGGTGGAGGAGGCGTTTTGTGCGCGCCTGCGTCCGGGCGAGCGCTTTGTGTTCGCTGGGCGCACGCTGGAGCTGGTGCGCCTGCGTGACCTGACCGCCTGGGTGCGCGAGGCGCGCGGTCAGCCGCCACACCTGCCGCGCTGGCAGGGCAGTCGCATGCCCCTGTCCACCGCGCTGGCGCAGGCCGTGTTGGCCCGTCTGGCCGCGGCCGACGCCGGTCGGTTCGAGGGGCCCGAGATGGCGGCTGCGCAGCCGTTGCTGGCGCTGCAGGCGCGCTGGTCACGGCTGCCCACGCCCAGCCGTCTGCTGGCCGAGGTGCTGTATGACCGCGAGGGCTGTCACCTGTTCCTGTATCCCTTTGCCGGGCGCGAGGTACATGCCGCGCTGGCCAGTTGGCTGGCGTGGCGCGCTGCGCAGGCGCAGCCGCGCACGTTGTCGCTGGCGGTCAACGACTATGGGCTGGAACTGCTGAGCCCGCAGGCCATCGACTGGGCCACCGAGCTGCCGCGCTGGCTGCAGGTGCCCGATGAGCCGACGCTGCGTGCGCAAGTGCTGGCCAGCGTCAACGCCACCGAGCTGTCGCAGCGGCGCTTTCGCGAAATCGCGCGCGTGGCGGGACTGCTCATGCCGTCGCATCCTGGCCAGCGGCGCAGCCAGCGCCACCTGCAGGCCAGTTCGACCCTGTTTTGGGAGGTATTCGTGCGCCATGAGCCCGACAATCGGCTGTTGCGTCAGGCGCGCGACGAGGTGCTGGCGCACGAGCTGCAACTGCCGCTGCTGCACGCCACGCTGCAGCGTCTGGCTCGCTTGCCGCTGCACTGCCAGATTCTGCCGCGGCCCACGCCACTGGCGTTTCCGCTGCTGGTGCAGCGACTGCGCGAGCGCCTGTCCAGTGAGACGCTCAGCGCCCGCCTGCAGCGCCTGGTGGCGCGGCTGGAGCGTGCCGCCGACGCGCCGGCCGCCCACCGGCGCGCGCGCAGGCAGCCTGCCGCAGCCAACCCGGGAGCCGACGTATGACTGACGAGTCGCCGCTGCGGGGTGCGTTGCCGGTGCAGGTGCCGGCCTGGGGCGACACGGGGGTGCTGTGGCTGCTGGCGCAGCGCGCCGTCTGGTGGCCAGCGGGATCGACCCTGTTCGTGGCCGACGTGCACTTGGGCAAGGCAGCGGCGTTTCGGGCCGCGGGCGTGCCGGTGCCGAGCGGCACCACACGGGACAACCTGCAGCGCCTTGGTGCCCTGCTGCAGGCCAGCGGGGCGCGGCGGCTGGTGGTGCTGGGCGACTGGCTGCACGCGCGCGCGGCGCGCACGCCTGCGGTGCTGCAGGCCCTGCGCGACTGGCGGGCGGCGCACGCGGCGCTGCAGTGCGTGTTGGTGCGTGGCAACCACGACACGCACGCGGGCGACCCACCGCCTGAGCTGGCCATGGAGGTGGTGGACGAGCCGTGGCCCTTGGGGCCCTGGGTGTGCCACCACGCGCCGCCGCCCGCCTCTGCGGCCGCGCCGGCGCCAGGGGAGTTGCGCAGCGCAAGCCGTTGGTGGGCGGACACAGACCCGCATCCGTTGCCGCCCCCCGCGCCGCCGATGGCCTTGTGTGGGCACACCCATCCGGTGGCGGTGGTGCGCGGCGGCGCGCGCGAGCGCTTGCGGCTGCCGTGCTACGTGCTGACGCCGTCGGCGCTATGGCTGCCGGCCTTTGGCGCCTTTACCGGCGGCCGCGCGGTGGCGTGGCAGTCGGAGCAGCAGCGCTGCGTGCTGGCTGAAGGGGCGGTGTGGCCGGTCGATGTTCGGTGGCCGAAACCGTGGTCGCAGGTCCGCGCAACCGCGAGCATGCAGCCCGCTGCTGATGAGGAGGTGCCCACTCGTGAGGGGTCCTGCCAGGCG
>NZ_DAISZC010000030.1:7093-11691 GCF_036824975.1 Tepidimonas sp. | reverse complement strand
ATGAGGAGGTGCCCACTCGTGAGGGGTCCTGCCAGGCGGGACACTGTCCAAGAGCGTGGTAAGACGGCGGGACTGCCCGTCGCTGCTGGCATCTAGCGGCAGCGCGACAACGCCGATGCCAGCTCCGGCTGCAGCGCTGCGCGCAAGCGCTGCTCTTCCTCGGCCGTCAGGTCGGGCCAGCGCAGTGTAATCAGGCGCATTTCACTACGCTCCTGCACCACGCGCGCATCCGTGACGCCACGGCGTTGCATATCCTGCAACGCACGCTGTGCGGCTTGCTCTGTCGAGAACGTGCCCAGCGCCAGTCCCGGCATCAAGGCCGCAACGTTGACCACCCGATGATCGATGCCCGCTTGCCGCAGCGCTGCGCGACGTCGCTGCAGGGCTTCGGCGCTCGAAAATTTGCCCAGATAGACAATCCAGCGCGCGGGCAGCACAGTGGTCTGCTCAGTCTGGCGGGCGCGCAGGTTGGCGTCTCCTCCGGCACGACGCCGCACCGCTTCGGCCTGTGCCGGTGCCAAACCATCCAATTGCCAGCAGTGGCGCCGCAGCCGCGCCGCTGGCGGCGCACCGGCTAACCGTTCGATCCCATTGTCAACCTGTTGTCCCGTTTCGATGGCAGTTTGCGGCTCGGCGTCAGTCGCTGCGGCAGTGGTGCCGTCATTGCTTTCAGTGGTGCCCTCATTCCTATCCAAAGGTTGCGTCTGTCCTGGTGGATTGAGCAGGCGCAGCCGCTCGGGTGCGATTTGTTGGGCCAGCCGCTGCGGCTCGCGCTCCGCGGTGGCGTCGAGCGGGGCTGCGCCCAGCCACCCCATCTGCCACGCCCACAGCGCGGCGTTGGCCAGCAGCAGCACCAGTGCCAGCAGTCTCAGCATGGCCGCACGCTCACCTCACCCTGCTGTACCCAGCGCTCACCGCTGGCCGTGTGCACACGCAGGCTGCCATCGGGCGCCACGCCGCAGGCGCAGCCCACGGTGCCGTCGCTCAGCCGCACCGGCTGCCCCTGCAGCGCGTCGCGCGCCGCAAAGCCCGGCAGGCTAGGGGCCAGACCCTCACGCTCGAAGGCGGCCAGCGCTTGCAGCGTCGCCCACCCCACCGCCTCCAGCAGCCGCTGCAGTGGCCACGGGGGCAGCTCGCCGCTGCGCTGCGCTTCCTCCAGCCCGGCCGGCGGCACGGCGTGCGCGGCCAGCTCTGGCGGCAGGCTGGGGGTGCAGCGGTTGATGCCGATGCCCACCACACACCAGCGCCCGGACACAGGCGGCGGCAGGCTAGCGGTCTCGATCAGGATGCCGCCCAGCTTGCGCCCGCGCCACCACAGGTCATTGGGCCACTTCAGCTGCACCGCCGGGCCCAGCGCCTCGGCCACGGCCACCCCCACGGCCAGCGACAGACCCGACCAGTCGGGCGGCTCCAGCACTCGCCCCACCGACAGCGCCAGTGCGCCGCCGGGCACCGTCACCCACGGACGGCCCGCGCGACCGCGCCCCGCGTTCTGCGCCACCGCTGCCAGCAGCACCGGGTCGGTCTGGCCCGCGCGTCCGCGGCGCATCAGCTCGGCGTTGGTGGAGTCGATGCGAGGCACCACTTCCACGCTCAGCGCTGGCCACGTGAGCACGGCGCGCTGCCACAGCGCTTCGGCTCCCGCATGCAAGGCCGCCAGCGCCGCAGCGTCGCTGGCGCCTGCGTGTGCCGGCGCATCGTTGCGTTGCGTGTCCGGCACGGCAGCGGGCTGGCGCACCGCAGCGGTCGTGGCAGCCGACGCCCCTTCCGGAGGCAGGGAGGGCTGAGGAGCGGCGACAACCTGCTTCATGCGGGGCATACCGTGGGGCATCGCATCGGCTGGGGCAACGCGAAAATTTGCTAAGGTAGTACGAGTGGGCGCACGCGTGCGCGCGCGAGCCGGGGCATCCGCCGCGGGCCGCCGCCGCACCGTCCGTCCGGAGCATTGTAGAGATGAAGTCCCCAGGTTTGCCCAACGATTTCACCGGCGCCGGCAAGATGCTGGTTATCGCCGAAAAGCCCTCGGTCGCGCTCGACATCGTGCGCGCCCTCACTCCTGTGGCCGGCAAGTTTGACAAGCACGACGAGTACTACGAAAACGAGCGCTACATCGTCACCTCGGCGGTCGGCCACCTGCTGGAGATCACCGCACCCGAAAGCCACGAGGTCAAACGCGGCAAGTGGAGCTTTGCGCACCTGCCGGTGATACCGCCGCACTTCGACCTCAAGCCGCTGGACAAGACCAAGGGGCGGCTCAATGCCATTGTCAAGCTGGCACGGCGCAAAGATGTCACCGCACTGGTCAACGCCTGTGACGCCGGGCGTGAAGGCGAGCTGATCTTTCGCCTCATCGAGCAATACGCGGGCGGCGCCGACAAGGCTGGACAGCCCAAGCCGCTGGGCAAGCCGGTGTGGCGGCTGTGGCTGCAGTCGATGACGCCGCAGGCCATCCGCGACGGCTTTGCCCAGCTGCGCAGCGACGAGCAAATGCGGCCGCTGGCTGATGCCGCGCGCAGCCGCTCCGAAGCGGACTGGTTGGTCGGCATCAACGGCACGCGCGCCATGACGGCGTTCAATTCGCGCGATGGCGGTTTTTTCCTCACCACGGTGGGGCGGGTGCAGACACCGACGCTGGCCATCGTCGTCGAGCGCGAAGAGCAGATCCGGCGCTTCCAGCCGCGTGACTACTGGGAGGTACACGCCACCTTTGCCGCTGCCGCCGGGGCCTACGCCGGGCGCTGGTTCGACCCAGCCTTCCGCAAGCCGCAGGGCGACGGCGCCGACCCGGAGGCGCGCGCCGAGCGCCTGTGGGAGGAGGCGCGCGCCCGTGCCGTCGCGGCCGCCGTGCAGGGGCGCAGCGGCGAGGTGACGGAGGAAGCCAAGCCCAGCACCCAGGCCTGCGGCTTGCTGTACGACCTGACCAGTCTGCAGCGCGAGGCCAATGGGCGCTTTGGCTTTTCGGCCAAGACGACGCTGGCGCTGGCGCAAAGCCTGTACGAAAAGCACAAGGTGCTGACCTACCCGCGTACGGACTCGCGCGCGCTGCCCGAGGACTACCTGGGCACGGTGCGGCAGACGCTGCAGGTGCTGGCCGACAGCCCGCTGGCGCACCTGGCGCCGCACGCGCGCGCGGCGCTGGACAACGGCTGGGTGCGCCCCACCAAGCGGGTGTTCGACAACGCCAAAGTCAGCGACCACTTCGCCATCATTCCCACCGCCCAGCTGCCACAGGGCTTGAGCGAAGCGGAGCAAAAGCTCTACGACCTGGTGGTGCGGCGCTTCATCGCCGTGTTCTTCCCGGCGGCCGAGTTTTTGGTCACCACGCGCATCACGCGGGTGGCCGTGGACGACGCGGTGCACCACTTCAAGACCGAGGGCAAAGTGTTGGTCAATCCGGGCTGGATGGCCGTCTATGGGCGCGAAGCCGAGGCCGAAGACGGCAGTGAGCGCGACCGGCGGCTGCCACCGGTGCAGCCTGGCGAGCGCGTGGCGGTGCAGGACGTGCGGCTGGACGCCAAGCAGACCCGGCCGCCGGCGCGCTACAACGAAGCCACGCTGCTGGCGGCGATGGAAGGCGCGGGCAAGCTGGTCGAAGACGAGGAGCTGCGCTGCGCGATGGCCGACAAGGGGCTGGGCACGCCGGCCACGCGTGCGGCCATCATCGAAGGGCTGATCGCCGAAAAATACCTGCTGCGTGATGGGCGCGAGCTGGTGCCGACGCCCAAGGCCTTTCAGCTCATGACCCTGCTGCGTGGGCTGGGGGTGGAGGAGCTCACCCGGCCCGAGCTCACGGGCGAGTGGGAGTACAAGCTGTCGCAAATGGAGCGCGGGCAGCTCAGCCGCGACGCCTTTATGCGCGAGATCGCCGCGATGACCGAGCGCATCGTGCGCAAGGCCAAGGAATACGACCGCGACAGCGTGCCTGGGGACTATGCCACGCTGCAGGCACCCTGTCCGCAATGCGGCGGCGTGGTCAAGGAGAACTACCGGCGCTACGCCTGCGCGGGCGCCGACGGCCACAGTGCGGGCTGTGGTTTTTCCATCGGCAAAGCGCCGGGGGGCCGCGTGCTGGCGCCGGGCGAGGTGGAGGCGTTGCTGCGCACGCACCGCATCGGCCCGCTGGAGGGCTTCCGGTCCAAGGCGGGCTGGCCGTTTAGCGCCGAGCTGACGCTGGCGCCGGATGAAGCGGGGCAGTGGAAGCTGGGCTTCGACTTCGGCGACGCGGCCAAGGTGGCGGCGGATGAGACGCCAGTCGATCTCAGCACAGCCGAGCCGCTGGGCGCCTGCCCCAAGTGCGGGGCTGCGGTGGTCGAACACGGCAGCCAGTATGTGTGTACGCGGGCGGTGCCCAGCGCGCAGCAGCCCACCCCCGGCTGCGACTTCAAGACCGCCACCACCATCCTGCAGCAGCCCATCAGCCGCGAGCAGATGGCCAAGCTGCTGGCCGAGGGCCGCACCGACTGGCTCGACGGCTTCGTCTCCAACCGCACCCGGCGGCCGTTTCGTGCCGCGCTGGTGTGGGACGCCGAAGCGGGCAAGGTCAACTTCGCGTTCGAGCCCCGGGCGGGCGGTACGCCGCCTGCCCGCGCGCGCAGCAC
>NZ_DAISZC010000030.1:0-6993 GCF_036824975.1 Tepidimonas sp. | reverse complement strand
CTGCTCAAACGGGAGACTGCGCTTGGATCTTGCCACCCTGGTTGGTCTCATTGGGGCCTTCGTCATGGTCCTTGCCGCCATCTTTCTTGGCGGCTCGGCGGGCATGTTCGTCGATGCGGCCTCCATCCTCATCGTCGTCGTCGGGTCGCTGTTCGTGGTGCTGATGAAGTTTTCGCTCAAGCAGTTCCTGGGCGCACTGAAAGCCGCGGGCACGGCGTTCAAATTTCAGCTGCCCGAGACCCAGGCGCTGATTGATGAGGTGCTGGAAATCGCCAAGGTCGCGCGCAAGGAGGGTTTTTTGGCCCTGGATGGCCGGCAGTACTCGGTGCCGTACCTCCAAATGGGCATCCAAATGGTGGTGGACGGCCAGCCGCCCGAGGTGGTGCGCAGCGTGCTGGAGCGCGAGCGGCTGCTGACGCTGGAGCGCCACCGCTGGGGTGCGAAGGTGTTTTCGGCCATGGGCGACGTGGCCCCGGCGATGGGCATGATCGGCACCCTGATTGGTCTGGTACAGATGCTGTCCAACATGTCGGATCCGGCCTCGATTGGACCGGCGATGGCGGTGGCGTTGCTGACTACGCTCTACGGTGCCGTCATGGCCAACATGGTGTGCATCCCGATCGCCGACAAGCTCAACCTGCGCATGACCGAGGAGGCGCGCATGCAGGCGATGTTGCTGGATGCCGTCACCAGCATCCAAAACGGGGTACATCCGCGCGCGGTGGAGACGCTGCTCAACAGCTACTTGCCGGCCAAGGCGCGCAAGCCAGAAAAATGACCCTGCGGGCGTGACCGCGCGGCAAGGAGCCTGACCATGGATGAAGGCGAAGAGTGTAAACCCGGCCTGCCAGCCTACATGGGCACATTTGCCGACCTGATGTCGCTGTTGATGTGCTTTTTCGTGCTGCTGCTGTCGTTTGCCGAAATCGACGCCACGAAGTTCAAGCAGATCGCGCAGTCGCTGGAGCAGGCCTTTGGCGTGCAGCGTAAGGTGCCGGCACTGGAGCCGCCGATGGGCACCAGCCCGATCTTCGACAAATTTTCACCCGGCAAGCCCGAGCCGACCGTGCTCGATGAGGTGCGCCAGCAAACCACGCAGGACGACCCGCGCCTGAAAACCCACACCGCCGAGATGATGGCTGCGGTGCAGCAGGCGCTGCAGCAGCAGCTCGAGCGCACCGCGGCCCAGGTGGCGGGCGAACTGGCGCAGGAGCTGCAAAAAGGCCTGCTACAGCTGGAAAAGGGCACCAAGCGGCTGGTCATCCGCATCGAGGAAAAGGGGTCGTTTGGCTCCGGCTCGGCCGAGCTGACACCGGCGTTTCGCCAGACGTTGCAGCGCATGGCCGCTGCGCTGTCGCGCGTGCCAGGCGAGGTCTCCATCGAGGGCCACACCGACGATGTGCCGATTCGCACCGCGCGTTTTCAGTCCAACTGGGACCTGTCGGCGGCGCGTGCCGCGGCGGTGGCCAACGCCCTGCTGGCCGACGGTGCGGTCACCCCCGATCGCCTGCGCATCCAGGGCTACGCCGAGACGCGCCCCCGCGTGCCCAACGACAGCGCCGACAACCGGGCCAAAAACCGGCGCGTCGAAGTGATCATCGACCTCTCCGGCCCGATGGCGGTGCTCGAGACCGATCTGCTCAGGTTTCTGGACAGCGGCGGTGACCCCGCCCAGGCGGCACAGCTCGGTTGGCGCTGAAGCGCCTCAGGCGGCCGCAGGCGGGCGTGTGCCGGCAAATTCGGCGCGGCGCAACTGCATCAGGCGCGTCAGCTCGGTGCCGAAGTGGCGCACCAGCAGCTTGAAGCCAGCGTACTGGGTGGTGTCCACCGGCGCGTCCGTCGCGCCGCTGTCGGCCCACAGCACGCCCACCGGGCGTTCGCGCACCTGCACCGTTGCCCACATGGCCCCCGAAGGCAGCAGGGCCGGTTGCAGCGCGGCGGGCAGCCGGCCGCGCAGCTGCGCCGCGCGCGCCGGCTCGGCCAGCAGGAAAGCGCTGGGTTGTGCAAACAGCCGCGCCAGCAGATGTTCCCCGTCCAGTGCGATGATGGTCTGGCGCGGCACGATCAGGGTGCCGAAGCCGTGGGTCATGTAGCACACCAGCTGCGGCGCCTGCGTGGTCTTCAGGAACAGCGCACAGCGCTGCAACCCCAGCCCTCGCCCCAGCGCATGCTGAAACGCCTGGAAAAAGCCGTGCAGGTCGGTGTGGCGTGCGTGTTGGCAGTCGTCCACGAAGCGGTCGATGAGCGTGCGCGTGGCGCTGCCCGGGGCGATGCTGCGCGCCGGTGCCACCGCGGCGGGGCGGCTGCCCACCGCCGCCGCTGGGCTGGCGGCAGGCTGGGCGCGCGCCAGGCGCCGCTGCAGCGGCGCCCAAAACAGCCGCGCCGCCGGCGCCACCACCACGCCGCGGGTGATCATCTCGTGGCTGGCGGCCACCGCGGCACGTCGGGTTGCTGCCACCACGTCCTCGACGCGCCAGTGGCGGTGCGCTGACAGCACGTCGCACAGCAGCCGCGTGCGCGGGCTGTGCCAGCTGCGCATGGCCTCCTGTGCCAGCAGGTGCAGCAGCGACGGCAGGGTGCTGGGCTGGTATAGCCAGTGTCCCAACCCGTCGGGTATGGGTGGCGGATTGGCCTCGGTCCAGGCGTGGCGCGCTGCCGCGCGCAGGCGGCGGGCGTCCAGCGTTACGTTGGCGCGGTTGTCATCCGGCTCCACAAAGCCGTAATGCTGCGCCAGCGCCGCGTTGAGCGCGCGCAACGGGCAGCCCAGCAGCGCCTGTTCGACGTGTGCGGGCCGTTCCCCGGCGGCCAGCCGCTCGGCCATGCGCTGCGCCACATCGGGAGCGGCCAGCGGCAGCCGCCACTCGGCCATGGTTTGCACCTGCATTTCCCACATCAGGCGCTGGCGCTCCTCGGGGGTGGCGGCAGGGCTAAATTGCGCGGCCAAATGGGCGGCCAGCCGACTGGTGGTCACCGCTTCGGCGTACAGCCGGTGTTCCGGGCGCTCGGCGTCGAGCGGATAGGCGGACAGCCGCTCCAGCACCGTCCACAGGCCACGCAGGCCCAGCGCCCCGACCGCGTGCGCCAGCGAGCCGATGCGTCCCCGGCGCAGCCGCTGCTGCGCCTCTACCAGCACGGCCAGCCCTAGAGGCAGGTCGCGCTGCAGCACCTCCAGCAGGCGCGGCGTGGGCAACTCCTCGTCGTAGAGGGTGCGGATCACCGCTGGGGGACTGAGCAGCGGCAGTGGCACGGCCAGCAGCCGGCGCGTCCAGGTGGACACGGCGGCTTGGGCGGGTGAGGGGGCGGACGACATCGGCATGGTGGAGGTCTGTGAGCGTGACTGTACGCCAACGTCAGGCGTCCGGGATGGGGGTGTTTGCGGCTCCGGATGGGACGCTCTGGGTGCGATCGGCACCCACCGCCACGGACCGGCGGCCCACCGAACCAGCGGTTCCCTCCGATGGCCCCGAATCTGTCGCTATCATGCACCACGACCGGCCTGCTCGGCTGCCGTCCCGATCGGGGATGTGGACCTTGGCGGCCGATCCGCACCCACGCCAGAGGAACAGGAGACGACACCCATGAGTCTGAAGCTGTACTACGCCCCCGGGGCCTGTTCGTTCGTGCCGCACGCCGCGCTGGAGCTGGCGGGCGCCGATTTCGAGCCCGTGCTCGTCAAGCTGCACAAGGGTGAGCAGCGCACCCCGGAATTCTTGGCCCTCAATCCGCGCGGGCAGGTGCCGGTGCTGGTTGACGACGGCGTGGCGATCACGCAGATCGTCGCCATCTGCCTGCACCTAGACGCGCGCTTTCCGCAAGCCGGCCTGCTGCCCGGCGTGGGGCTGGCGCGCACGCGCGCGCTGGAGGTGCTGGCGTGGATGAACAACACCGCGCATCCCACCTTCACCCACGTGTTCATGCCGGCCAAGTTCACCGACGATGCCGCTGCGCAGGCCGCCGTCAAGGCGCACGCGCTGCGCCAGTACCGCGACCTGCTGACGGAGCTGGAGACGCTGGTGGCGCGGCGCGCGGGCGCGTGGCTGGCGGGCGACCGTCCCGGTGTGCTCGATGCCTACGCGCTGACGCTGTTGCGCTGGGGCGGGTTTGCCGGCATCGACCCGGCCACGCTGCCGCAGACGTGGGCGCTGGCGCAGGCGCTGGCCGACGTGCCGGCGGTGGCGCGTGTCATCGAACGCGAGCGTCTCAAGCTCAACGTCTATCAGCCGACGGCCGCCTGAAGCCCCGCGGCGCCGACTTCGCCCTGGAAGCGCACCGATACGCGCAGGCCCCGCGGCTGGCCGGTGGCGGCGTGCGGCTGCGCGTCCTCCAGCGTCAGCGTGGCGCCGTGCTGTTGCGCGATTTCCAGCACGATTGCCAAGCCCAGCCCCGAGCCATCGACCTGAGTGCCCAGCGAGCGGTAAAACGGCGCCAGCACGCGCTCGCGTTCCGGGGCGGGGATGCCGGGGCCGCTGTCTTCGACCTGCAGCACCTGTACGCCACTGAACGGGTCGGTCAGGACGCGCACTGTCACCACACCCCGCGCCGGCGTGTAGCGCAGCGCGTTGTCGGCCAGATTGCGCACCAGCTCAGCCAGCAACGTCGCGTGGCCACGCAGGCGCACCGCGGGTAGCCCCGCCGGCCACGGGTCGGGCTGGGCTTCGAAGCCGAGGTCGATACCCTTGTCCAGTGCCAGCGGCACCAAGTCCTGCACCACCTCGCGCGCCAGCGCCCCCAGGTCGAGCAGCTCGCGCGGCAGCGACTGCCCGGTCATTTCGGCGCGCGCCAGGGCCAGCAGCTGGTTGACGGTGTGCGCGGCGCGTGCGCTGGAGGTGGCCAGCTGGCGCAACGAGCGTTCGATATCCTCGCCGGCGTCGGCGGACAGCAGCTTTTGCGCCATCTCGGCCTGCAGGCGCAGGCCGGCCAGCGGCGTCTTGAGCTGGTGCGCGGCGTCGGCCAGAAAGCGCTTTTGCTGCGCCAGCAAGCCGCGCAGGCGCTGCAGCAGGTCGTTGATCGAGGCCACCAGCGGTACCACCTCTTGCGGCACCTGCTCCTCATCGATAGGGCTGAGGTCGTCCGGGCGGCGCGCCCGGATGCGCCGTTCCAGCTCGCTCAGCGGGCGGATGCCATGCGCCAGCGCCAGCCACACCAGCAACACCGCCAGCGGCAGAATGATGAACTGTGGCACCATCACGCCCTTGATGATTTCGGTGGCTAGCTTGGAGCGCTTGCCGCGTGTCTCGGCCACCTGCATCAGCACCAGATGGTCGCGCGCCGCGCCGCGCGCCAGCCAGATGTAGGCGACGCGCACGTCCTCATCGCGAATGAGGTCGTCGCGCAGCTGCACCACGCCCACACGGCGTGCGTCGTTCTGCGGCGGTGCCGGAAAGGCAGGGTCGCCGCTGATGAGGCGCCCGTCGTGGTCCAGCACCTGGTAAAAGATTTGGTCGGTGCCGTCGGCGCGCAGCAGGTCGCGCGCCTGCGGTGTCAGGGCAAATGCGGCGCGCCCAGCCTCGACGGTCACGAATTGGGTCAGCGCCTGCAGGTTGAACTCGAGCGCGCGGTCGTAGGGCCGGTCGGCAATGCCCTGCGCCACGTACCACGTCAGTCCCAGTGACAGCGGCCACAGCAGCAGCAGCGGCGTCAGCATCCAGTCCAGAATCTCGCCGAACAGGCTGTGCTGTTCGCGCTGAAACAGGCCGTGCCAGGGACGCCGCGTACGCGCCGGGCTGCCGGCGTTGGTGGCCGCAGCTCTGGGCTGGGGCGCCTCAGCCGGGGATCTTCTCAAGGCAATACCCCAGGCCGCGTACGGTGGCGATGCGGATCGGGCCGTGCTCGATCTTCTTGCGCAGCCGGTGGATATAGACCTCGATGGCGTTGGTGCTGACCTCGTCGCCCCACTCGCACAGGCGCTCGACCAGCTGCTCCTTGCTGACCAGCCGTCCGGCGCGCTGCAGCAGCACCTCCAGCAGACTGAGCTCGCGCGCCGACAGGTCGATCATCCGGCCATCGATGGTGGCCACGCGCCCGGCTTGGTCGAACGTCAGCGGCCCGTGTTGAATGAGGCTGCTGGCCGAACCCGCCCCGCGCCGCACCAGGGCGCGCACGCGTGCCTCCAGCTCCGCCAGTGCGAAGGGCTTGGCCATGTAGTCGTCGGCACCCAAGTCCAGGCCGCGCACACGGTCTTCGACGCTGTCGGCGGCGGTCAGGATCAGCACCGGCAACTTGGCGCCGCGCGAGCGCAGCCGCCGCAACACCTCCAGCCCGCCCAGCCCCGGCAACCCCAGGTCGAGAATCAGCAGGTCGAAGCTGTCGTGTGTCAGTAGCGCGGCGTCGGCTTCATCGCCGCTGGCCACGTGGTCCACCGCCGCGCCCGAGGCACGCAGCGTGCGCAACAGGCCATCGGCCAATACCTGGTCGTCTTCGGCGATGAGGATGCGCATGGACAGTCTCCTTCGGGACCCGTCGTCACCGGGCGCGCGGCCGCGACCGCACATTGTAGGCTGCGGGTCGCGCGGTCGGGCCCCCTTCGGCGTAGGCCTCCAGCCCCAGGGCCACCACCGTGGCCACCGCGTCGCCCACGGCAGCGCGGAATTCGCGCTCGGCCTGCGCCACCGCGCGCTGCAATGCCTGCAGCCAGTCCAGCCCGGTGGGCGTGAAGACGATGCGGCGCGCCCGCCGGTCGTGTGGATCGGGTTCGCGCCGCACCAGCCCCCACGCCTCGCACTGGTCCACCAGGTCGCCCATGGCCTGCTTGCTCATGCCGGCGCTGTGCGCCAGCTCGGTCAGGCGCGCGCCGCCCAGTGGCAGGTGGCGGGTGATGTGTACGATCGCCGCGCCCACCTGCTCGCGCGCGGCCAGGTTCGACAGCGCCAGCGGTGCCTGCGCCGAGTGTGCCATCAGCCACAGCACGCGCTCATCGAAGCGGCGCAGCGCATGACCCATCAGGCGGCCCAGGTGCGTGACGCGCCAGCGCTCGTCCGGGCCGAAAACCGGCAT